>JAFGHY010000035.1 GCA_016929855.1 Candidatus Woesearchaeota archaeon
AAGTGGCGTTAACTTGCTTATATGCCGTAAGATTTCCGATATTTGCTGGAGTTGTGAGTATGCAATCCAGTAAATGGCATTTTTTTGAGGAATTAAAACCCCTCAAATACTTTCACTGACAGGATTTACTATCTGAATCTACCATAAAACATTAAAACAAGAACCAAAACATCTTTGATAGGGGTGTTGAGCGTGAAACCCACAAACAAGAATCCAATTATGAATCCAATTATGAATTCAAATATGAATCTAAACATGAATCCCCATATTATCGGCCAGCTGATAGGCGGCAACTTCAAAGAATTGTATGTCAGAAAAAAAGCGTCTGAACGAGCAAAGCTCGGTCAAATTGTAGTCATTGACAGCACTGGCGATACCGTAGATATAGTAGGAGGCAATCATGTCAGATGGCTTTGCCAGGTGATAGACTTGGGTTTCGGCAGTCAGATGAGTTCGCAGTCAATAGAGCTGATTTCAGGACTCGAGCTTGAAGAGACATCAGACTACGAGCTGAAGGATGCCCACCTCAGGAACTACACGTTACTGACACTTCAGAATCTTCTGACAATCAACTATGACGGAAAAGTCAGCGCTACAAAAGAACTGCCCCTGCTGTTCAGCAAAGTAAGGCAAGTGAAAGATTCAGACCTTGCCTTTATCAAAAAGACACAAAACGCAATATGCTTGGGCGACGTGCAAGGCCACTCGAGCATCCCAGTATATCTGGACTCGAACAACATGTTATCCCACCATGTCCTCATAGCAGGGACCACCGGCAAAGGAAAAAGTGTGCTAATGAAAAATCTCATTTGGGAAACAGCCAGCCAGAAGCAAGGGATGATAGTCATGGACCCGCACGATGAGTACATAGGCAGGACCAGCCCTGGCCTGAAGGACCATCCTGAAGGCGTAGTTTATTACACGGCGGGAAGGGTGCCGAAAGGCGGTAACACCCTTAAGATAAACCTCGAACTCCTCAGGCCAAGCCACTTTGAAGTAATTGAATTGAGCAACGCCCAAAGGCAGGTCATGTACTTGTACCACAAGAAGTTCGGCAAGAAATGGATTTCAGAACTGTTCACGAACAACAACATCGAGGAGAAGTCAGAGTTCCATGAGATGAGCCTGGCAGTTGTGAGACGAAAACTGCGCCTGCTTCTTGACATCACAGTCAGGAACAATGAGCTGGAATGTTCCAGCGTCTTTGACTCAAGCGCAGGAAGCACAACTATCAAGGATATCGCAAGACACGTCTTGGAAGGACGGGTTGTGATAATCGATACATCACAGTTTAGCGGGCAGGAGGAACTCCTTATCGGAAGCATGATCACTGCAGAAGTGTTCGGAAGGTACAAGGCAGCAAAACTGTCTGGAGAGCTTGACAGCCTGCCTGTGGCGAGCATCGTGCTCGAAGAGGCCCCCCGAGTGCTGGGAAAGGATGTGCTGACTGAAGGGCACAACATATTCTCAACAATAGCCAGGGAGGGTAGGAAGTTCAGGGTGGGTCTTGTCGCCATAACCCAGCTCCCCAGCCTTATACCCAGGGAAATACTCGCCAATATGAACACAAAAATCATCCTTGGGATTGAGATGAGCCAGGAGAGAAATGCTATCATAGAAAGCAGCAGCCAGGACCTGTCTGCATATTCAAGGACAATAGCAAGCCTGGACAAGGGCGAAGCGCTCATCAGCAGTCCATTCCTACCTTTTGCTGTGCCACTGAAGATACCTTTTTTTGACGAAAGAGTAAAGAGGCTGATATCAGAGGACAGAGCTGGCAGAAGCAAAGTCGAGTCAATCTTTCCTGAGCTGGACTGAACAAAGAATTACTCGTCATTCTGTATTATTTAGTATCATTCCTGAGTATTATCCAGCATTTTTCAAAATAATGCACAATCACCACAATATTCATGAGTAAAGTATTTGTGACTAAAGTATTCATTAGTAAAGTATATAAAAACAAAACATTGATAATTGCATAATAGACAATGCATATGCGATACAAAACTTGATATTGGTAAAGTGTGCTTGAAATGAAGAAGGGTGCTTGAGAAAATGTGGTTTGACGAGAACCTGGCAAAAGTCGAGGCGGCAGAAAAAAGAGACTTTCTGACAGAAAAAAAACTGATTGAGAATATTGTTGCTTTCATAAATGAAAAAGCCCGCAAAGAGAATGAAATCATCAGCCACATAACCAAACTGAGCACAGAAGATGCAGTAAAGAGCAAGAACACCCTCCAGAAAGAGATTAAGGACGTCGTAGACTTCTTGAACCATCTGGAAAGCAGAATAGGCAAAGGAATCCGCAAGCCTGAGTTTGATGACTTGTTAAACGAGTGGAAGGAAATACTTGACCTGGTTGGCAAGATTCCAGAAAAAGCTTCTGTCGCAGAGTTCCAGAACAGGTCACAAGGGATGTTTACAGTAATGTTCAGGGACCTGCAAAAACTGGACGCGCACTTCGCTCGAAGATACCAAACCATAGCAAGATTTCTCGCTCTTCTGGAAAAAGATGAAAGTATTGATTTTGACGGAGAATCGAAAGAACAAAGCACTGCTGAATCAAAGGATGAGATTGTAAATGAGCGGGCGGATTCAAGCAGTTCCGGCAAGACGACAAAGAAGGATATAAACCAGGAAATCAAGGATTTTCATGAGGACAGCCGTTCAGATACTCCAGGCCAGCAGATTTTCAGGAAAAATGGCGGATAGGACACACGTCACTTTCTTAACCCATCATTTTTTATATTAAAATAAATTCTCCAATTCAATGAAATTCGCGCACATGGCAGACTGCCACATCGGAGGCTGGAGGGACGAAAACCTAAAGAAACTCACGATAGAAGCATTTAATCAGGCCATAGATATGTGCATCCCGGAAAAAGTGGATTTTGTTATTATTGCAGGAGACCTGTTCAACACAGCACTCCCTCCAATAGACTACATAAAGCTGACGATCAAGAAACTCAAAGAACTCAAACGAGCAGGTATTCCAGTCTACCTGATAGCCGGCAGCCACGACTACAGCCCCAACAAAAAAAGCATGATTGACGTGCTTGACGAGGCAGAACTCTGCATAAACGTGAGCAGAAAAATGCAGTTAGCTGACGGAAAAATCAAGCCTCATTTTTTTCAGGACCCAAAAACAAAGGTTAAACTAACAGGTGTTCTTGGCAAGATGGGCGGACTTGACAGAGAAATTTACAAGAACTTGGACCTCGACTACCTTGAGAAAGAACCTGGACAAAAAATTTTTGTCTTCCACACAAGTCTGACAGAACTCAAACCAAAAGGCAATGAGATAGGAGAGACCCAGCCGGTAAGCTACCTGCCAAAAGGGTTCACGTACTATGCAGGCGGGCACGTACACATAGTAAGAAATACAGGAAAGGAATTCAAGGACTATCAGAACATCGTGTATCCAGGACCGTTGTTTCCAGAAACATTCGATGAGCTCGAGAAGCTTGAACATGGAGGATTTTACATATATGACGACGCCAACATGGAAAGAAAGGATATCACACTCAAGCAAGTGCTGAAAATCAGGATAGACGCAAACCACAAGACACCTGTTCAAGTGAATAATGAACTGCAGGAATTTGTTGAAACAAATGAATTCAATGACAAGATAGTATTGATAAAGGTTGAAGGCACTCTCAGTGAAGGAAGGGTTAGCGACATAAACATGAAAAAATATGTCAGGGCCATTGTTGACAAGAAAGCATATGTTGTCAGGAAAAAAACCACTGGATTGACTTCAAAAGAGTTTGAGACAATCTCAATAGACCAGTCAGATGCCGGTGAGATCGAAGAAAGGATAATGAAAGAACACTTCGGCCAAGTCAAGATATGGTTCGACGAGAAAAGTTTAGCGCAAAAAGTTCTTGACCTCCTTGCTGTGGAAAAGAACGAATCAGAGAAAGTCTATGAGTACCAGGACAGGATAATCAAGGACGTGAAAGAAATATTCGACTCATTGAGCGCAGAAGACGAGACAGAAAGATAAGAATATGATTCTAAAGCTGCAGATACATGATGAGCTGTCTGAGGTCATCACCTTTGATGACATAATCGCACGCTTTATCCAATTCCTTGCAGTTCGAATTGAAGCTGACACTCAGGCCAGCGACTGTTGCTTTGCTGATATCAACCCTGCTGTCACCCACCACTGCGACTTCCTTCAGGTCAAAACCATTTTCCTCACAAAATGAGACCAACCAATCCCCTTTGCCAGAACTGCCAGTAATGTGAAAGTACTCTCCGGTTGCAAAGCCGTCCTTGAACACAATCTCATTGTAAAACGCAAAATCCGCGCCCAAATCTTTCTTTGCACGCAGAGCAAGATCCTTCGGACCGGTCGTCAAGATGCACGTCTTGATGTAGTGCTCCTTAAGGAAAGCAAACAATTCCTTCGCACCCTTTGTGTACTGTCTCGAATTCACAAGATCCATGTAAGGCTGGAACGACTTGCCTTTCCACAATCTTCCAACAACCTCCTTTGCAAGCATTTCGTAATCAGAATGAAGATACTTGTCAGTGAGCTCTTTGCCTTCCTCGTAAGTGCCATAAGCCTTGTGCAGGAGCATCCAGAAATTCTTGTCCTTGAAAATGACACCATCCATGTCAAACACAACGAGCTTTATTTTCACCAGCATTCACCCTCACTTATTATTCAGCGCTTTTCTCCAAGCATCCACCACATCATCATCCACGTCGACGAGAATGACATCAATCAGCTCATGGTTCTCAAACTGCCTGATAGCAGTAATCATTTCTCCAGCAGCGTCCAGTTTTGGAATACCCCCCACTCCAGTGCCCAATCCAGGCATTGCAATACAACTGAAACCGTTATACTCAGCACAATCGAGAGCTGCAACAATAGCCGCACGTATGTGGTCTAAAGGAATCTTCTCAGCAGGATTCTCCATAGTACTCGCGTGGATTACGGCCTTGCACTTTAGTGTTCCCGCGCTTGTTGTTATTGCACAGCCAACATGATTTGGTGCCTGTGCCACAGCCTCCTCTTCTATGATGTCCCCACCTACTTTCTTGATTACCTCAGCCACACCCCCGCCCATGTAGCCAAGACTGTTTGAAGGATTAACTATCGCATCCACTTCTAACTGAGTTATGCTTCCCTTGTGAACTGTTATGTCAATCATTTGAAATCTCTAAAAAATTTGTTGGCGCAGGCGAGGTGGGGGTTGTCCCATCCGGGGTGCCGAGTAGGACAGACGAACAAAGTGAGTCTGGCCGTCTGTTGCCAAGAACAAATTTTTTATTGTGAAAACATTGCTGTATCATGGACTCTTCCGCAACATCGTCCTAGGAAAGGGTATCGAATCCTTTATGTTGTCCAGACCACAGACCCACGAGACAATCCTTTCCATGCCCACACCGTAGCCTGAATGAGGGACGCTGCCGAACCTTCTCAAGTCCAGGTACCACTGGTAGTTCTTCAACAGTTCTCCTTCTTTGTTTAACGATTTGATGAGGCCATGGATGTCAGTATCACGCTGGCTTCCACCGACAATCTCGCCGTAGCCTTCAGGCGCGAGCATGTCAAAGCACAAAGCTACTTTAGGATTCTCAGGGTCTATGGGCTTATAGAAAGCCATCGTGTTTTTAGGATACCTCATGACTATGACTGGCTTGTCAAAGTGCTTCATCAAAGCATCTTCCTCAACAGTACGCAAGTCCTTGCCCCAAGTGATATTCAACTTATCTTTGCTGTTAAGAACCTCCAAGACCTCGTCATAAGTCAAGTGGTGGAAAGGTGCCTTGATCTTCTGCAAAGGCTTGACGTCACGCTTCAATATCTCCAGCTCCTGCCTGTTGTTCTTCAGCACGCTCTGAACGATATACTCAATCAGCTGTTCAGCGTTCTTTGTCACGGCTTCAAGGTCCATCCAAGCCGCTTCCATCTCGCCCATCCAGAACTCTGACAGGTGACGGCTGGTCTTGCTCTTCTCTGCACGGAAGCACGGCGCTATAGTATAGATTTTTTCCAGGCCGAAAACTACTGCTTCTGCATACAACTGCCATGACTGGGTAAGGTAGACCTTGTCGTTGAAGTACTTGACTGCAAAGACCGTGCTGCCTCCTTCGCAAGATGTCGGAGTGAACATAGGCATGTGGCTCTCAAAGAACCCTTTCTTGTTGAAGAACTCCCTGAATGCCTGAAAAACAGTATGCCTCACCTTGAGTATAGAGGTCATGTACCTGCTCCTGACCCAAAGATGACGCTGGTCAAGCAAGAACTCAGCGCTCTGGTCCTTCTGGATAGGAAAGGAATGGCTCTCGCCAATCACCTTGAAATCACTGACATCAACCTCGTATCCCGTAGGGGCGCGCTTGTCTTCTTTGATAGTGCCTGTGACTTCAACGCTGGTTTCAATGCCCAGGCTGACTGACAGGTCCCAAAGCCTCTCGTCCACCTCCTCCTTCTTGATAACGCACTGGATGATATTAGTTGCGTCCCTGAGAACGATGAACCTGAACTTGTTGGAATTTCGCTCCCTGTAAATCCAACCTCGAAGGTGAACCTTGCCTGAGCCCTTATCTATGGCTTGCTGGATTGTCTTGAAGTCTGTCATAAGACTACTGAACTGATATTTTGTTTAAATATTTTGTTGCCATGAAGTGCAGTTATAATACCAAAGATATATTGAACTTATACTTCTTTTAATTGATTAATTATTCCAGATTGGGCAAAAATCTCTTTGGGTTTTTGTCCAGTGACTACTACAAATTCCTTTTCTCGCAGAGAAAAGGCAATCCATCCTGATTACAAGTAGTAATTATTCGATTGTGAGTTTAGAACTGTACTGAACACAGTAAACTTTAAATAACTTCTATAAATATAAGGATTTTTAAGCACTTTCTAGTGTGGGGAGGTTGATAAATGAGTGAAGAAACTCCAGTTGCAGGATTAGAAATGGGTCTTACTATAAAGACATTGATGGATAAGGACGGCCAAGGTTCATTGTACATTACCCTGCCAAGAATCTTTGGTTGGGACTACGAGACAGGAAGTCTTTCACCTAGCCTGGACTTGCAGATAGAGCTGGCAATTCAGCACACTTTTGGAATACTTAGAGGGATTATGGATTTTTATGGCAGCCGGATAAACCCTGAAAGAGTACCTGAGCTGGTATCAGGACTGGAGGTGTATGTCAGAGGCCTTGGCGAGCACAATGATTATGATGCAAGAGTGAAAAGGATAGTCACTGACTTGCTGCATCCTATTGCAGGACTTTCAGGAATCGCGAGTTTTAAGCCAATGATACCTTCAGAAAGCGATGAAAAAGGAGCACTAGTGGAAATTGTGATTAAAGCATGCGCTCCATACCATGAAGGAAGGCCTGGCTTGCAGCCATTGTACGATCCGCAAGAGCAGGGATTACCCGCTACAGAACCAAATTTAATGCATGGGTAAAATTACGTTCCTCCCAATTTTTTTTCTAGAATATCCTATTCACTTTTTCAACTGTATTCCCAACTCGTCCAATTGTTTCTGCTCGACAGTGCTTGGCGCGTCCATCACTGGATCGCGAGCTGCTTTGTCCTTTGGGAAAGCAATCAACTCACGTAGGCTTTCCTTGCCCATAATAACCATAAGCATTCTGTCAATGCCCAAGGCAATTCCGCCGTGAGGAGGCACGCCATAACTAAAAGCTTCCAGAATGTGGGCGAACTCCTTTTTCTGGTGCTCGTCAAAGCCTATGAGTTCGAAAATCTTTTCCTGGATTTTAGCGTCGTGTATCCTGATGCTCCCTCCGCCGACCTCATTGCCGTTCAATACAAGATCGTGCTGGTAGGACTTTGCCTTTCCAGGGTTTGTATCCAATAGGGGTATGTCACTTTCCTTCACCATCGTGAACATGTGATGGCTCGGCCCCCACTCCTGACCCGCCCCGTGAAAGAAATCCTCCCGGGTCTGGCGCTTGAACAATGGAAAGTCAATCACCCAGCAGAAAGCAAGCTCGTTCGGGTCGTCCTTGTTCTTCCTCAAGTCAGGACTGTCACTGCTGTACTTCTTCATGACATCATCATATTTGAGCCTGGGAAAAGGGACCTGGCTGATTTTCTTGTCAGGAAATACCTTCTGAACAAGCTCGACCATCCCCCTCTCGATAATGGTCAGGATGTCATTCTGCTCGACAAAGCTCATCTCCACGTCAAGCTGGTAGAACTCTCCAGGAGCGCGATTGGCACGGGCTGCCTCGTCCCGAAAGCACGGCGCAATCTGGAAATACTTGTCAAAACCAGCAACCATAAGAAGCTGCTTGTACTGTTGCGGGCTCTGCGGCAACGCGTAGAATTTTCCAAGATGGATACGGCTGGGCACCAAATAATCCCTGGCACCTTCAGGAGTGCTTTTGGTCAGCATCGGCGTCTGGATCTCGAAGAAACCCTGAGCGTCCATGTAATCACGAATCTGCTTGACAGCCTTGTGCCTCGCAGCCATGTTGGCCTGCATCTCAGGTCTCCTGAGGTCAAGGTAACGGTACTTGAGGCGAGTCTCCTCTGTTGACTGAACATTTCCATCCAACTCCATGGGGAGCTCTGCGCACTTGCTCAGGACATTAAGTTCTGCGGCACTGACTTCAATCTCGCCAGTAGCCTGGTCTCTGTTGATAAGATTCTCGGGCCTTGCCTTGACCACGCCTTTGATCTGAATGACACTCTCCTTGTGAAGGCTCGGAAGCTTATCACTTAAGTCTTTACTGACAAAGACCTGAGTTATCCCATACCTGTCCCGCAGGCTGATAAACCCAATCTTACCATGCGGTCGGACACTGTCGGCCCAACCTGCAATAACAACCTCTTTGTCAACATCCTTCTTATTAAGTTCTCCACAAGTATGAGTTCGCAACATAAGAATACTGGATATTTGACTGTTTTTTAAAGGTATTGATGATGTGAGGACAAGATGATAGGGATAAC
>JAFGHY010000036.1 GCA_016929855.1 Candidatus Woesearchaeota archaeon
TCGTCAAACTTTTCCATTTTAACCACACTTAAGTAGTTACATAAACAAGTATAATAAGTTATTCAACATATTTTTTGACAAAATGATAATATTTATATATAAAATAGTATTATGACAAGTTTATTAACAATATTAGTAGGAAAATGGAGAACCAAATAGTCAAACTGGACCTGAAGGACAAGAAAATCCTCTACGAACTGGATTTCAACGCACGACTACCTTACAGCCAGCTGGCAAAAAAGACCGGTCTCAGTAAGCAGGGTGCAGAATACAAAGTCAACAACCTCATAAAAAAAGGCATAATCAAAGGATTCTACCCAGTCATCAATGTGCCGAAGCTTGGCTACATATACTGTCGCCTGTCTCTTGTATTAAGGAATGTCACACCAGAGATAGAGGAAGAAATATTGGGATATTTCAAGCAGGATAAGCAGTGGTTCTGGGTATTCTCAGCCCAAGGAGCCTACGATATACTTGCCGTGCTGTGGGCCAAAAGCATCACAGACTTCAAGCACCACGTGTCTGACCTGCTGTCAAGGTACGGCCAGTACATAAAGGACAAGAACGAATCCATCGCCACCGACGTTATACACTACCAGCACAGGTACCTTCTCGGCCTTAAGGAAACAAAAGAAATTCACATAAAGGAGACAAATGAGCATTACACCCTTGACGAACCAGAAAAAAAAATCCTGCAGGCATTATGCGAGGACGCCAGGATGCCTGCAGTACAGATTGCCAAAAGAGCAGGAGTCAGCGCAAAAGCCGCATCATACAAGATAAAAAAGCTCGAGCAGAACAAGATAATAGAAGGGTATAGAATAACCGTTGACCACATCAGGCTCGGCTACACCTACTTCAAGCTCTGGATAAACATCCAGTACGAGAACATCGAAGATATCCGGCGCCTACACAGTTATGTCCGGAACAATCCCATCGTATTGTACATAGTTGAAGGCAGCGGACTGCCCGAGGATCTTGACGTCGAAGTTATGGTCAAGAATAACATAGAACTCTTCGAGTTCATAAAGGACCTGAAACTCAAATTCCCAAAACTTATCGGCGACTACAGGACATTCATGTTCATAGACACAAAGAAAGTCAGGTACCTGCCGTTCTGAAGTACTTATTAGTAATTTCCAGAATTCTGAAATCCTCGACCCAAATTTCGACCATGGTTAACAATAATCAAAACCTGTGCCACTTTCACAACTTTGTAAGTTTTGTCCTTCAGCCAAAACATAGTGTGGTTGATGAACAAAATAATTGTCCACCATATTGATCTCACCACATTTTTTGGCCAACAAAACCTCAGCCTAAAAACAAAGAGTCATAGTCACAAAACAATTACGCAAAATTTGCTGTACAATCACCCACACCACCATCTACTATAGATTCCACCACACATATCTTTAAATAATCAAATCAGGTCTCCTGGACTTGGGGGTGATCTGGTGAGCAAAACCATATCAAAGATACTTCTAGACACAAAGGCAGTGACCTTGAACCCGAAAGAGCCATACACTTACGCTTCAGGCATACGAAGCCCGATATACTGCGACAACAGGATTCTCATGAGCCTCCCCAGGGAGAGGAAGGAGATAATACAAGCATTTCTCAAAATCCTTGAAGGACTGGAATTTGAGACAGTGGCAGGCACTGCGACAGCAGGCATACCCTGGGCCGCGTGGGTGGCAGAAATATACAACAAGCCATTGATATACGTGCGCAGCAAGTCCAAGGACCATGGAAAGCAGAACCTAATTGAAGGCAGGCTGGACAAAGGACAGAAAGTAGTTGTGATTGAAGACCTGATCAGCACAGGCGGCAGCAGTGTTTCAGCAGTTGAGGCAGTCAAGGAAGCAGGCGGCATCGTGACAGACTGTGTTGCCATATTCACATACGAGATGCAGAAGGCCGCAGCAAAGTTCGAGGAAGCCAAGTGCAACATCCACACACTGACAAACTTTTCCACGCTTGCAAACGTGGCTGGCGAACAAGGGCACATTGATGCTGAGCAGAGGGAGATTGTGCTGGAATGGAACAAAGACCCTGAAGGTTGGTTTGACAAGAACTTCAAAAATGAGACTGACAGCAAACTGGATAGCGGCAAAAAAGAGGCAAGCGGAAAGAAAGGAAGATGACATTGGTGCTTAAGAACGGCCACGTGTTTTATAATGACAGGCTTCAGCAATTAGACATTCTTATTGAAGGCAAAACAATCAAAAAAATTTCTTCAGAACTCAACGGCGATAGAATCATTGACGTCTCTGAAAAGATGGTGATTCCCGGACTTATTGACGCGCACGTCCATTTCAGGGATCCTGGTGCTACGAACAAGGAGGACTTCCACACAGGAAGCATGGCCGCAGCAGCAGGCGGAGTGACGACGGTATTGGACATGCCAAATACCAATCCTGCAGTGACAAGACAGCAGGATGTCGACGAAAAAATCAGGATTGCCGCAGAAAAATCCCTAGTCAACTACGGAATCTACGTCGCTGCAACACCCCACAACATTGAAACGTTAAACAAAATAAGCAACGTGTGCGCAGTGAAGGCATTCCTTGGAGCAACGACAGGAAACATCCTTCTTGACAATCCTTCAGACTTCGCAAGGCTCATGGAAACCGCGGAGAGACTGGTGGTCGTGCACGCGGAGAACGAGCCCCTGCTCAGGCACTACGCAAGACTCTATGGGACAACAAAATTGCACCACAAGATAAGACCAAACCTGGCAGCCTACATGGCGACAGTCATGGCAGTCAGCACCGCCCAGTACTACAGAAAAAGGCTTCATATAGCGCATGTGAGCACAAAAGAAGAAATAGACTTCCTTAGAAAAAAGAAGGACGAGAGCATAACCTGCGAGGCATGCCCTCACCACCTGTTCCTGAACAGCAACTTCTTCACTAGCAAAGGAAATTTCGGCAAGATGAACCCTCCATTGAGGTCAGACAGGGACGTGCAAGCATTATGGGACGGCATAAAGGAAGGGATCATAGACATGATATCAACAGACCACGCTCCCCACACGATAGATGAGAAGGCACAGGAGTATGATAAGGCTCCTGCCGGAGTCCCTGGAGTGCAAGACCGCCTCACCCTGTTGTTAAACGAAGTGAACAAGGGCGTGCTGGAACTGGCTGACTTAGTCCGATTATGCTGCACAAACCCTGCAAAGATATTCAATATCAAGAAACGCGGTGAGCTGAAAGAAGGCAATTATGCTGACATTGTCGTCGTGGACATGAAAAAGGAAAGCAGGATCCTCAACAGCAAAGCACTCTCAAAGTGCAAGTGGACACCCTACCACAACACCAAAACAAAAGGCTGGCCTTTCATGACAATAGTCAACGGCAGAATAGTATTTGAGAACGGTAAGATAGTTGATGAACATCCAAATGGTGTGATAGTAAATTAATGCTAACAATAAATCATTGTTAACAGTCAACTGCAACAATACTACTTGCAGGCAAACCGGTTTTGTCGTTCCACTCCAAAACCTTGACCTCCAAAACCTTGACCTTAAGAAGGTCATTTGCGCCAGTGTTGTTGCATTAAAGCAAACAATAAAATGACACCAAACATAAGCGTGAACCTGGCAGGAATAAAGCTGAAGAACCCAACAGTGCTGGCTTCAGGCATAGTAGGCATCAGCAGGGCCAGCCTCAGGTATGCAGCAGCCAACGGAGCAGGAGCGGTCACTACCAAATCAATAACTCCCGAACCAAGGAAAGGCCATCCCGCCCCGATAATCCTCACGTATGAAGGAGGGATGATAAACAGTGTTGGACTGTCCAACCCAGGCATCGACAATATTGATGATGAGTTCAAGGACCTCAAGAGTGTTGGGGCTCCAGTGCTGGGAAGCATCACAGGCAGAACTCCTAAAGAGTTTGGGATGCTGGCTGAAAAGGCTGACAAGATGGACTTCACTGCATTGGAGGTGGTGTTGAGCTGCCCGCATACTCCAGGATACGGCACCATGGCCGGGCTGAGCACTCCTGAGCTGACAGAAAAGATAACAAGGATTGTGAAAGCCAGGACCAGGAAACCTGTGTTCGTAAAACTCAGCCCTAACGTGATGGGCCTGGTGGAGCTGGCCAAGGCGGCAGAAAGAGGCGGAGCCGATGGGATAACCGCAGTCAACACCGCAGGGCCGGGGATGATGATAGACATAAAGACCTACAAACCAATACTTGGCGGGAAGGTCGGCGGATTGTCAGGCCATGCCCTGCGTCCTATAGCACTCAGGTGCGTCTTTGAAATCTACGAAGCAGTAAAAATACCAATAATAGGAACAGGCGGAATCAGTACAGGCGAGCACGCCGTCGAGATGATACTGGCCGGCGCGACAGCAGTAGGCATAGGCACGGGCGTGTGGGACCGTGGAATCGACGTGTTTAACAAAGTATGCCTTGAGATACGGCAGATTATGGCTGAGAATAGTTGGAAATCATTGGATGAGATTCGAGGAAAAGCGCATGAGAAGTGAGGAACACAATAAGAATGATGAGCATGCGTGTGTGTGCGGAAGGCATGAGAA
>JAFGHY010000037.1 GCA_016929855.1 Candidatus Woesearchaeota archaeon
AACATTGAGGTCACTGCTCTGCCGGCACTAGCAAAAGAAGGAAGACTCCAAGCTGTGAGATACAAAGATATTTTTTGGCGCTCAATTGATTCTCACAAGGACATAGAGGAAGCATCCAAAGAGATGAAGGAAGCAAGACAGTTATGACTGTAGAGAAGCTGGGATACAGTCTCGGTCCCTTACTGTCCATGCACAAGATTCTTCTATTCGCCAAGATGGCTGATCAGCAAGAAAATGTTGATTCATTATGGGTTCCAGAATCTTGGGGCAGGGAGTCATTTTCAACTCTTGGGGCCATGTCTCAGATCACTAAAAAAGTACGGCTTGGGACGTCGATTGTTAACATTTATTCAAGGACGCCTGCAACTGTTGCCATGGCGGCCATCACCCTTGACGTGCTTTCAAATAATAGGACAATTATTGGTCTTGGAGCGAGCACTGCAGCTATTGTTGAAAACTGGCATGGTGTACAGTTCAATAAGCCTGCCAGCCGTATGAAGGAGTACATTGATTGCCTCAGACTCATCAATAGAGGCGAAAAGGTAAAATATAATGGCGAATTTTTCAAAATAAACAATTTCAAGATATTGCACCGTCCCCAAAGGATGCATATCCCAATTTTTATGGCCGCTGTCAACAAAAGAATGGTCTCTATGGCATCAGAGCTCGCTGACGGCACATTATTGTATCTGAGGCCTTTTGAAGAATTGAAAAGGACAGCGAGTGAATTGAAGCAGGCTACAAAAGGTAAAGGCTTTGAAATTGCTTGCTCGTTTATATGCGCGATATCGAATAAAGACCCAGAAAAAGCCAGAGATCGGGCAGCGACAACCCTTGCGTTTTATGTTGCAGTTGGAAAGTACTATAGCAAGTTTCTTGCAGAGAATGGCTTCGAGCTTGAAGTTGAGAAGATAAATGCAGAGTATAGAAAGTCGGGTGCAGAAGGTGCAGCAAAATTTGTTTCTGATAAGATGCTCAGCTCACTTGTAATTTGCGGTAGCAGCGAAGAGTGTAGAGAATCACTTTCAAAATTTCTTTCGACAGGAATTACTTTACCCATTCTCCAGTTTAACCCTATTGGTGACTCAGAAAGGTCATTTAAGGAGATGCTAGCAACCTTCTAAAATGCACAACGTAGCAGTGTCCGCATGGGCAACCTCAACATTTACCAAAGGCTCAAAGATGTCTTTATTTGAGCTGGCCTGCGAGCCTTCAGTAGAGCTAATAAGGGAGAGCGGCATTTCTGCAAAGGAAATTGATGCTGTCTTGTTTTCTAGCTGTGCAACTGATCAATACAGCTCTGTGATAATATCTGAAATGCTCGGTATATATCCAAGGATTTCATATCGCGTAGACAATCTCTGCAATTCAGGCACTAATGCTGTGGCTTCTGCTTTTGCAATTATTGCGTCGGGCTTATGTAATACTGTACTCGTGGTTGGCGCAGAAAAGGCAGACAGCCCTGGTAACAAGCTGGTATGGGACGTCAGTCGAGGGTCTTTTATGTTTCCAGTACACTGGGCCGCAATATTTGCGAAAGCCCATATGAGAAAATACGGCACCACTGAAGAACAGATGGCTATGGTTTCTGTTAAGAACCATAAAAATGCCGCTAAAAATGATAACGCTCTTTTTAGAAAGGAAGTTACCTTACAAGAAGTGATGAATTCAAAAAAGATAGCTTCTCCTATCAAGCTACTAGACTGTTCTGCCTCATGCGAGGGCGCGTCTGCGATACTATTAGTATCTGAAGAAAAAGCACGCAGCCTAGACAACCCTGTGTTCATAAAGGGGATAGGTCAGCAAACAACCTCAGCCAGCTTTGCAAAAGCGACACCTGACCTCACAACAATTGAGGCGGCCAGGCGGGCCGCTCATACAGCTTTTGAAATGTCGCATACAAAACTATCGCAGATAGATGTGGCAGAACTGCATGATGCATTTACAATTCTTGAAATCCTAGGATATGAAGATCTAGGATTTGCAAAGAAGGGCGAAGGAGGAAAATTCGTCAACCAAGAGCAAATAGTGATAAACCCAAGAGGAGGTATAATTGGATGCGGCCATCCTGTTGGAGCCACTGGCGTGGCGCAAGTTGCCGAAATCGCATCTCAGCTTGCTGGCAAAGCAGGAAAGAGACAAGTAAAGAACTGCAAGACCGGGCTTGTCCACAATCTCGCTGCAGCTGGCTCTTCAGCATCAGTAATTGTCATGGGTGTGTGATAATCTCTTGCAGGAGTTCATTGAAAACTTGAATAAAGGTGAATTTCGGCTGCCAGTCTGTACTTCCTGCAAGGCTAAAGTATGGCCGCCGTCTCATTATTGCCCTCAATGTCTTTCAAAGACATCACTTCAAATTGTTGATACAAGCGGGACTTTGGTTCATTTCACACAGTCATATCTCAAAGGGTTGGAAGGTTGCTATGGTCTTGTTGAAATGTCAGGAATTAAACTCATTGGATCATTTGAGACGCTCGAATTGAGAGAGGGCTTAAAGGTAAAAATGGTGAGGTGCGGCGTGAGGCCCGATGGGAGTCCATATTACTTTTTTGAACCAGTCGAGGGCTGACATTAATATACGCTAGCGAATTACCATCTAGGATGTATACATATGAGTTACGACCGGTTCGTTGACGAGAGGCTCCTTACAAGCCGTGATGCTCTAAACAGGCTGCAGATTAAAATGAAAGTACTTCAAATTGACGAAAATGCCCGTGATTTTTCACAGCGCTTTGGGCGCAGGGTCCTTGTCCAAAAGGTACTTTTGACTATCAAATACAATGATACTGAAGAAGTAGAAGAGAAGGAGCTTGATGTAGAGGAGATTGAAAAGAGGATAAAAAAAGAAAGGCTCTTCAGTTCGTCGAATCGCTGGCTTGCTTCAAGTGATATAAAGAATGGTTATGTGGTTGCAAGCCGTCACCTCGATTTGCTCGCTGACGCGATCGCACTTGATATAATTTCGATATAAGAATATTTCAAAAATCGAGTTTTGAAATATTGCATCAGGAGCTCATTCACCTACCCCCAGGGTTTTAGGCTAAAACCTATAATGGAGTCCGAAAAGAACAAGTATGATTATAATCATAGCGCCGCTCGTCAGACTCGAACTGACGACCCACTGGTTAACAGCC
>JAFGHY010000038.1 GCA_016929855.1 Candidatus Woesearchaeota archaeon
GCCCAATAAAAAAATATATAAAGCACCGAAGTCAAATAGCACCATATGGTGAGAAGGAAAGGCCAGACATGGTCTATTGATCTTATTATCGCGTCAGTAATATTTGTGCTAATAATAACTATATTCTACGCACTCTTGAGCAGAGGAGGCAATGACAAAGAAAAATTACTGGGTGATGAGGCAAAGCACATCTCCTCAAACATCATGGTGGAGGCAGGAGGAACGAACCCTTGCCTGTTCCTTGACGGCAACGAGATTGACAGGAACGTGCTGAGCGAATGCTATGACCCCACCAAAATCCAGCAGTTCAAACAGGCCGCAAACATCAAGACGAAATTCTGCATTTACATCGAAGACCAAAACGGCAGAATCATCTCTGTGAACAACATGACAGGATTTGGGGATTCTGAACTTCTTGTGGGCAACCAGCCGTGCGGTGTCGCGTATCATGAATAAAACATATAAATGAGTATTCCAAACAACAACACATGACCTGCCAATCTTGGATTGCCGGAATTCTGCTACTTGTGCTTCTTCTTAGCGGGTGCAACAACCCCAACTGCAAGAACGTCACAATCGGCTATACAGAAAACGTGCCTGTGGACGGGGCAGTAATGGAAGAATGCAAGTACATTCCTTTCGAATACGAGCTCCTCGACGTGACAGAAGGCACTGTGATAAAGAACAACGAAGACAGGGACGGGGTCTTCGGCTACACTATCGAAGGGAGCGGCGAGGAATTCATCAAGGTAAAATCAAAGTCATTGAGCATGCCCATCAAAGGGTCATTCCAGATAACAAGCCCCCCGACCAAGCAGGTCTGCATGGAAGGCCAGCCAGAAATAACAATCCAGAAAGTCCAAAGGACCCAAAAGTTCGAAGTCTGCTTCCCGTGAGAATAATTCTTGTAGTTATTTATTGCATAAGTGACAATAATGGCACAGACGGCCACGCCTCACTGTTGTTCGTCGTGCCCTAAGACCCACCCCGACTGGGGCGTCCCCCGGGTCTTCTGGCCATTGTCATCGAGAACAAAAAACCAAAGAATCAGAAACATTTATATATTATTAATTCGAGAAATCACCTATAGTAAGTGAGGTGCAATACATGAACAAGACAATTGCATTATTATCTCTATTAATCATAAGTCTATTCTTATTACCAACAGTTCTGGCTGACGCCGATTCAGGAGCCAATCCTGTCTCAAACCCTTCCAGTTCATCAGGGTCAGGAACCAATTATCGTATTGCACCGGGCCAAACTACAGACTCTCAGGCTTTTAACTTCCTATATGCAAGTGCAGGACCAGGAGATAGAACTACAACTCAAATTTTAGGTATTTTCACCTGGTATGATCCATACACTGCTCTTGCAGATACTATGTTCGCTCAGAAACCCTGGATTCCCATGCTGGGATTTGTACTCATAACTCTAGTGATAATGTTACTCGGACTGGGTTACGTTCCAGTATTGAAGGACAAGGCATCCTATAAATTAAAAGTTACCCTAGGACTAGTTATTGCAGGTATATCTCTAAATGGCCTTCCTGCTATCAGAATACTGGCAACATTGGGTCCGACAGCATTTTCTTGGCTGATCATATTCTCCATCATAGCATTCATAGTAATGAGTTACAATCAAACCAGTGCCGCCTGGAATAACAGCAAAAAAGACAAACTCGAAGCAGCAAGCGGAAGCGCACAAGCTATGGGCAGGTGGATGAAAGACAAGGATGAACGCGAGCAGGTGAAGAAGAATATTGATCAAGGCAAGAAGGCAAGGAAAGAAATTGAGAGGCTGATGAATAAGGACTTCAAGAATCTTCTTGATAAAGGCTTCGAGGACAAGCTTGACGCTGCGAGAAAACTAATCCACACAATACAGAAACTGCCTGACCAAAATGGTGAGGAAGCAAAAAAGTTCCTTGATTCCGCAAAAAAGTATGTTGCTTCTGCTTTCACAGAAGAGCACACAAGACAGCAGCACATTCAAGACCTTCAAACGCAATTGAGCAAAGTTACCCGATTGGAAATCACAAACTGGCAGAAGTACTCTGAAGATGAAGAAAGCCTTGTTACAGCAATAAAGACAATGGCAGAGCACAACACAAAAAGAACGATTGATGAGAAAAGCCAGAGGATGCATGCCATCAGGAATATCGCTAAACAGATAATAAACCACAATGCAGAAGTAGCAAGCCTGAACCAGCATTATCAGGACGCCTTTGAGGTTGTAGAAAACATAGGTAAAGATTGGGTGCAGATAAACCAGAATATTGTCACTGCATTGGAAAGCAACAGTCTTGAAGAAGCTGTGGGCACAATCAACAAAGCATTGCAGCTGCATGAAAAAGAAGAACTCCAATTGCAAAAAATGCTTAAACTGCAAATCAGGATGAGAGAGATTGAGCAAACAGACTGGCAGTGGATGAATGACAACAACAAGATACTTAGAAAAATTGGTAAAGGAATTACATCTCAGCAAGCAACTGGTGTAATACCCAAAGGAGATACTATCAAAGAAGCAGAAGCAAGAGGCGAAAAGAAAATTATTGATGATTTATGGAATCAAATTAAAGGAAGATTTTCAGGAATGCCTGCCATTATGTCTGTTATTGGTTCATTTTCAACTCCACAAAACTGGGTAGATATGAAAAGAGTAATGCAGATGATAGTGGATATTGATGAAAGAACTAAAGCCCAATTGATATCAGATATGCAAAAAGCCGAGAGTGAAATAAGGACTCTAGCTAAAAATAATACTGCTTTGCAAGAAGAAGTTAAGTTAATTAGAAGCCAACTCAGCTGGCTTGAAGGGTATCAACCTTCACATCGAAGACGCTGATTACACTATAATCTTTATCTTCTTGTTTTATATTTTGACCTCGTTACACAACTTTCTTTAATTCCTTTTACTAAACTGCTTGTTAAACCTAGTAGTAAATAAATTGTTGTGTAAAACAATCTTGAACTTATTGAACCTCAAAATCCTCCTTGGTTAGATATAATTCCCTCCTTACAACTCCCAATATTCAAAGCCAACTCCTCACCTGGCATTCCCACAAACTCATTCCCTGTCCAGTACAGGAGTCCTCCCCAGGGCTTGTCAGACCTATATATCGGGCCTATCTGTTTCTTCCTAGAGATTTGCTGGTCCTTCAAGGTGCGTTCGTACTCAAGAATAGCTGTTTCCAAAGGTTCTCTTTGCTTGTCAGTTATCAGTCTGTAATGGCCTTCCCGCGCAATCCTCTGCCTTAAGATAGCCAAATCTTCCTCAGACAGATACTTGTCCTCACCCATAAAGACGTATTGAATAACCCCTGGTCCAGCATAGATGTCTCCCACCCATTGCCTGCAAACGCCCGGATGAGTGGGATTCTGGCGTAATTCGTACTGAAATATGAGGTTCTCCAGCCTTCTCCTTTCAAGAAAATGCAACCTGCCTACCTTTTTAAGCTCTATTGAACCATCTGTTTGACCTACCACATACTGATCCAATGTCATGATATGAAGTTCTTTCAGTGTTTAATAAGCATAATCCAAAATTTTTCGAAAGATTTCCGACCTTCCGGAGGATTTTCGAACGATTATTGCAATCTAAAACTTTTAAGCAATGATTAAAAGAGAAATCAATATGTTTTTCAGCGTTAAACAACCGTTAAACACACATAGTTAATACAATATATAGTACAAACAATTAATAGATTAAGCAATAAATAGTATACACAACAAATAAACACTTTCGTTCTAAAACTTTTAAGCAAATACGGCAAATTTTAGAAAATGTTCTGGCTTGTTAAACGCAATTTTGTCGACGATAAAATAAAATCACATGTCATCCAGCGGACTTTTGACCTTCATCTTCTCGCCCTCCGAGACCTGAGTATAGATCTGCGTAGTCTGCAGGTTGGAATGGCCTAAAAGATCCTGGATAATACGGATATCCACACCGCTTTCAAGCAGGTGCGTCGCAAAGCTGTGCCTTAAAGTGTGAGGGTTGACTCTCTTGGAAATCCCTGCCCGCTTGGCAGCGCCGGAAATGGCTATCTGCACGTTCCTTGCAGTGATGGTGCCATTCTTGCCGGGAAATAGGAAGAGCATATTGGTCTTAATATAGCTATCAAGACTCTGGATGGCTGTTTCCGAAAGTATCGCCATCCTATCCTTACGTCCCTTGCCAGAACGCACCCAAAGCCTCCTTTTGTCAATCTCGAGGTCCTTGACCTTCAGATTGCATAATTCACTCACCCTAAGACCTGAGCTGTACAATATCTCAATCATAAGCCTGGTCTTAGCGGTGCCTGCAGCATCCAACAAGGCTGAAACCTCATTCTTAGACAGCACTATAGGCAGTTTCTTCGGAATTTTTGGAGTCTTGAACATAACTATGCCCCTATTCAAAACACCATCATAGTAGAATTTCAACGCACTCTTGGCAAGCGAAACTGAAGCTGGATGCAGACCTTTATCCCCTAATAGATGACCCAGATAAGCTTTGACATCCGTCTCCTGCACCTCAGAAGAGGTTTTCTTGCAGAATCCAAGGAAATCCTTGTTGAACTTCAAATATGATATAACTGTCCTTTCACTGAATCCTCTCAATTGCAATTCACTCAATAGGTCTTGCATAACAGTTACCTCATCAACTCATCCTCACTAAGATATCAGCTGTGAAAAAAGGTGTTTTTAGTCCACATATGATATCTAAGCTTAGCATGCGTGGCAAGCAGAACTAGAGAGACGAACAATACTGAAACCTGCAGCACAATCTTAGGGAGTTCCCAGAATGCTCCAGTAAGATCATGATACAGACTGAAGCCACCGATTGCCAACCCGAGAAGTCCAATGGTCAGTCCACCACCAGTCCCGCTATGATATGATCTCGGTTGCCCACCAAGTTTCAACGTATCACCTCTATGTCTGCAATTATGTGTACCCCTTTATTAGGTTTTTTATTTTCGCACACACGATGTATTTCGCATAATGTATCTTATACGAAGTTTTTTAGCTTAGGATTATATAAAATTACCGGTTTTAGCGTCGAAAAACACGAAATATAGTATATTTGGGCTTTAGAGGCCGGGATTACGAGTAAAATTGGCAATAGAAAATATTGAAGAAAACTACACAAATAATTGATCTACCAGAATTTCAACAAAAATATAGGAGTTACTGTAAAATCAGGAGAAATACCACTATTCTTCTGGAAGCCTTGTAAGTTTTGGGTGTAATGATCAGCATAATCTACAAATCTGCTTGAGGTCTGGATTGATTGATTGTATAAAATTAGTGCAAAAAAGTGAGATTAAAACTTTTAGTCATTTCTTAGATTTTTTACCAATGGGTTTTGAAGATTTTTTTATGGCTTTTTTCTTCTTTGATACTGCGGTTGATCTAAATACTCTTTTTAATCCATAGAAATAGTGGCCAAACAAGCCATACAGGCTCTCAATCTCCTTGCCGCCAGTATCTGTCAGCTCATAGACCTTTTTCCGTCCAAAACGCTTGTATTTAATTAATTTGAGCTTTCTGAGGCGCTTCAACGTGGGATATATGGTACCTGCAGTGAGCGGTTCACCACGCCTTTTGCCTATCCTAACTGCAAGATCATCGCCTGCTGCGGGCTTTAATTTTAATTCGTGAAGCAGAAGAAATGAGAGAAATCCCTTTAGTTCCAGCAGATTTGAAGAATCAGGACTTTGCTTCTTGGAGCCTTTTTTGGCTGTTTTAGGCATATTTGAAGTCTGGATTTACTTGTTTTTAAAGATTTGTGTTGTCAAAAATATAAAATATTGGATTGACTATTTATTGTATAAACTATTTATAGTATAAGATATTTATAGTACTATCTACATATTGTATACACTATTAACGTTAAACAAATGTTAAACAACCTTTAAGTTTTGCCTAAAAGTTTTGAATAACAAATGAGCTAAAAGTTTTAAGCGTTGCTAAAAAGAAAAAAAGAAAAATTAACAAACGACAAACACAACTTAAATGCAAGTGCCGTTAGTTGAATTGGTGCAATTCATACCATACAAACCGGCAAATATAGCATGATCGGCCACACCGACATAGCCGTCTTCATTAATATCTGTACCATTGCAGTAACTATTGTTCACACTGCAATTTTGGGTTCCATACCACGAACCAAATATTGCATAGTCTGCTGGCCCAACATATCCATCACCATCGAAATCCGCATCACTGCACACATATGCAAGCACTAACGCAGTCATAAGCACCAGCATGCCAACATATACTAAACTCTTTTTCATTTTATCACCCTTTTTTTTTCCGAAGATGCATTTCCCGTATTTATAGATACACGCAACTTCAATATATATATATATCAAGCCAAGCATTAGATTATACAAATCCCCAACAAACCTGACATAAAAAAAGGGAGCCACCCCGCTCCCTGACACGGTAGAAACTAATAGGACTATGAGTATTCCCCAAGAACATCCGCTGAAATCTCCGGGCTTATCATGACAATCCCATTCCTGGCATGCTGTTCTTTGAATGATCTATCAAGAAAATAATGAGGTACAGACTCAAGAACCTTTGTGAGCAAAGTGACTCCCTTGGCATTCATGTTCCGCAGACAGGACTCAACAACCTCTTCAGTAAGGCCGAGCCGCTTCACTATCTCCTGCACAGACAAAGGCATGTCTGAAGTATACAATATCAGGAAAACCTCCTGCTCCTTATTTGACAATTCAATGCTCTGAGACTGATGCTTGGTCTGGCTGGAAGCCATCTCCATCACCAAATCAATCAATTTTTCAAGCTTAATCTCAACATTGGTAATCCTATCATCGAGATTTCCAATTTCAACATATGATTGATCTGCATTGTCACGCAGATCCTCCAATTCATCATGTATAGAAGCACAGGCATCCTTCAAATCTTTTTTCACCTGATTGACTGAATTGAACGTATCTTCTGTGAGCTTATGCTGCACTATATATCACCCCAACAACTAGCATAGTGGAATTGTGCTGGTTTAAAAAAATATACTTGACTCCAGAATATATCCTACACAATACAAAATAATGGAAACAGTTAAAAGGAGCCGAAAGTATGCTGAAATAACTGAAATGACTGCAAAAAAAGAATCTGGATGCCCTATATGCAAAAGTGTCGGAAAGGTCATGATTCCTGACATAAGGGACTATTTTGTGTTTAACGGCAAATCCCCTGCTTTCGGGGTGCTATACTGCAAGAATTGCAGCATAGCGTACACCACACCACACCTTACAAACAAAGAGCTGTCAAAATACTACCCTTCAGGTTACGAATCCTTCACAAAACGCAAAAAATTTGCAGCTAAAATCCAGGATTACAAATTCAAGCAGGACATAAAAGCTATCAAAGCCCTTCTGGAAGATGTTAAACACCCTTCAATGTTTGAAATTGGTGCAGGAAGAGGAGAATTTCTCAGCAAAGCCAAGCAAAACGGATTTGATGTTGATGGAATAGAGCCAGGAAAAGACGGAGTGAAGCTCGCAAGGCAGCATTTCGGGCTGGACATCAAGCAAGGATATGCAGACAAAATAAAATTCAGGAAGAAATATGACGTTGTCATCGCAAAACACGTGTTCGAGCACATAAATGACCCGCTTGCCGTCGCAAAAAATATATGCAAGAACGGACTGAACAAGAAAGGGATATTCTACATCAAAGTCCCACAATTCGATTCTTGGGAGCACAAGTTCTTCAGAAAATACTGGCACGGATTCGACGCACCAAGGCACAGGGTGCATTACACGCAAAAAGGAATTGCAAAATTACTAAAGAAAGCAGGATTCAGAGAAGTCAATGTCAAGAGCGAAGTCGTGCCAAATGACATCATAAGGAGCTGCGAGTACACTGTTAAACACAGCAGTCCAAAAGGCAAAATCCTGCTTTGCAAGGTTTTCCTGTGGCTGCCAAAACCTTTGCAAATCATCAAAGCCCAAGCCCTAGGATACCTGATGTATTCATTTAGGCCTGGAAGACTCATAGCTATCGCAAGAAAATAAATCAGAACAAGCCTTCCCTCAATTTCTTGAAGAAACTCCTGTGAGGCCTAGTGAAATCATCACCGCTTTCTTCTGCGAACTCTTCCAGAATCTCTCTCTGCTTCCTGCTCAGCTTTTCAGGAATGACAACATTGACCCTGACCTTCTGATCACCGACACCATACCCTTGAAGTGACGGGATACCCTTGCCCTTCATCCTGAAGACAGTGCCTGACTGCGTCCCGGCAGGAATCTTCAGCTTGGCCTTGCCTGTCAGAGTAGGGACTTCAATCTCATCACCCACTGTTGCCTGCACAAAACTGATAGGAACCTCAAGGAATATATCATTGCCTTTCCTCTCAAAAAACTCATGCGGTTCTAAATGAACAAAAACGTACAAGTCACCGTTCTCTCCGCCCCTGAAACCAGCCTCGCCCTCGCCCTGCAGCCTCAGCCTGCTGCCCTCATCCACTCCTGCAGGAATCTTCACCTCGACCTCGGTCTTCTTCCTCACACGGCCTTCACCCATGCAATACTTGCAGGGATTCTTGATGACCTTTCCTGTAGCAGAACACGTGCTGCACGACTGTATGGTCTGGAATATGCCTAAAGGGGTTCTCCTGCTGACCCTGACCTGGCCTGAACCATGACAGTCAGGACAATCCACCTGCGCATCGCCCCCCTTGCCATGACAGTGCTCGCAAATCTTCAACGAATCAAATCTAATCTCCTTGCTCGTCCCATCAGCACTCTCTTCAAGAGTAATATCAAGGTCATACCTTAGGTCAGCACCTCTGGCGCTTGACTTTCTTGAACGCCTCCTGCTCCCGCCAAAACCGCCGCCGAAGAACTGGTCAAAAATATCACCGAAATCAAAGTCAGCGCCACCAAAACCAAAGTTGGCAAAGTCATTGAAGTTAAAACCTCCAGCCCCGCCGGCACCATTGAACTTGAAGCTGTCGCTGCCGAACTGGTCGTACTGCTGGCGCTTCTGGTCATCACCCAAGACTGCCGCGGCCTCGTTGATCTCCTTGAACCTCTCTGCCGCATCAGCCTCCTTGTTCAGGTCAGGATGATACTTCTTCGCCAGGCGCTTGTACGCCTTCTTGACATCTTCCCTGGATGCAGACTTATCCACACCCAAAATCCTGTAGTAGTCCTTGCTCATCGTTAAACACTCACTAAATGTACTTAACTATATTTGCATGCATAAAACATTGAGCCGAATTAAACACAACATTAAGCAATTGCACAGAATTACGGCTTTTCATCCTTCTTCACATTCTTCTGCCCGTGGAATATCGGGTCGAGCATCTTCTTCTTCTCAGTCTCAAGCCATCCTTCAACAAGTAGCAGTGCTTCAGGAACAGGAAGGCCGCGCGTCTGGGATTTAATCTCCATCTGGACGTTCTTTGTCTTCGGGTCGATCTCCTTGTAGATCCTCAAGCCGAACAACTGCATGATCTTGCCTTCAGGAGTCTTGTAAGTGCCTGTGCCCTTCTCATCCATTGGATCCATCTTCTCCTGCTTGGCGTTCTCCTTTTTCGACTTTGACTTGACCTGCTCAGATTTCGTCTGCTCTCTCCTGCCAGTTTTCTTTGAATCTTTCTTCATCATTTTGACACCTTCATTTCTTCTTTTTCTTCACTTCCTCAAACTCAGCATCGACAGTCTTATCATTGCCGGATGCGCCTTCCTTGGATCCAGATGAACCAGACGGACCTTTGGCAGCCTGCTGTTGCGCAGCCGCCGCCTTCTGGTACAATTCAGTGCTCATCTGCTGGAGCTTCTGGTTGATGTCATCCATAGCCTTCTTGATTTTCTCTGTGTCCTTGTCCTTAGGTTCGAGCAGTTTTTTCAATGCTTCGATATCTTTCTTGACATCATCAATCTCTTTTGCATCAACCTTTCCTTCAAATTCTTTGAAGAGCTTCTCACTGCTGTAGACTAGAGTATCAGCCTGGTTGACAATCTCAACACTCTGTTTCCTCTTCTTGTCCTCTTCCTCGAACCTCTTCGCATCCTCTTCCATCTTCTTTATCTCTGACTCTGAAAGATTGGTCGTTGCAGTGATCTTGATGCTCTGCTCCTTTCCAGTACCGAGATCCTTTGCGCCTACGTGCACTATGCCATTCGCGTCAATATCAAAAGAGACCTCAATCTGCGGGATTCCTCTTGGTGCAGGAGGGATGCCAACGAGATCGAACTGGCCGAGAAGCTTGTTGTCCTCTGCCATGCTACGCTCGCCCTGGAATACACGGATTGTCACGGCAGGCTGGTTGTCGGCTGCAGTGCTGAACACCTGGCTCTTCTTGGTCGGGATAGTAGTGTTCCTGTCAATGAGCTTTGTGAAAACACCACCCAAAGTCTCAATGCCCAAACTCAATGGAGTCACATCCAACAACAGCACGTCCTTGACTTCGCCAGCAAGTATCCCTGCCTGGATAGCAGCGCCCAACGCGACAGCCTCGTCAGGATTGACACTCTTGTCGCCCTCCTTGCCTGTCAGTTCCTTGACAAGTTCCTGGACCGCAGGAATCCTTGTGCTTCCTCCCACGAAGATAATCTTCTCAAAATTGGACTTGTCAATCTTTGCATCCTGCATAGCCTTCAAAGTCGGAACCCTCAGCCTTGCGATGATATCCTTTATGAGATTCTCAAACTTCGCCCTTGACAGCTCTATGTCAAGGTGCTTGGGCCCCTGCTTGTCCGCAGTGATGAAAGGCAGGTTGATTTTTGTCTTGAGCTTGGTTGACAGTTCAATCTTCGCTTTCTCAGCAGCCTCTTTCAACCGCTGCA
>JAFGHY010000039.1 GCA_016929855.1 Candidatus Woesearchaeota archaeon
ACGTTATTAAGAGAAATCTTAAGGGAAATTGAAAAAGATAATCCATATGGCCTTATTGGAAAAGGGGGCACCATATTGGCAATTTATCATTTAAACCATAGAGACTCTCAAGATTTGGACTTTGATTGCTTGATGGAGAACAAAGACAAAGATTTTGAAACCTATTTTCAATCAATATTTGACAAAGTAACAGAAAAACACAAATTAACTTATAGGGTTAACAAGACTTCATTTTCTCAAACTGGTAGGTTCCATATGGGGATTACTTTTTCAACATATAAAGATTTAGCTCCCACAAAAATGGAAATTAATTTTATTAAGAAATTGCCAGATGATTTAATTGAATTAGGAGAAATGAAGTTTTACCCATTGGAACATATATTTTTTCAGAAATTAGTGGCTTCTGCCGATAGAGGGGAAATTAAAGACTTGATTGATATTGGATTCGCATTAAAATCCAAGGAACCAACGTTAGATGGCAAAAAATTAGAGAAGTATGGAGATATCACTAGTCTAATTGATAAAGCAATATCAACAATTGAGAGATTAGAAAAAAATCCAAAGGAATGGAAAGAAGAATTTGCTACTACTGATCTTAAATTTGATATAATTGAAAAAAATTTTCCTCAATTCATTAATAAAACCAAAGGTGAACTATACAAGTTAAAAAGTTTTTTTAAGAAAAAATTCACTTGAACAATAAATTTCGACCAAAGGGAGTGTATCTGTGCGAAGCACCGCCCCCAACTCTTTTTTTGGTTCTTTTTCTAAAAGAACATCTAAAGTGAAAATTCGATTGAGTTGAACAGAATATTCTTGCATTAAAAAAATTTGTACTGCAACTTTTTTGATTGACAATTTATTCTTGGCCGGACAAAAACACAAGGTGATTTTTGTCCGGCGACTACTCCGAACCTCATTTTGTCGACGACAAAATGCAATCCATCCTGATCACCAGTAAAACAAGAAAATTAGTTGCAAAATGTGCACAGGAAAACAATAACATGCTCACAAATCAAATAGTAACTCTTGCAAGGTCAAACAATACTTTCTTCGGGTCGTGGGCGTTGACGAAACCATTGGAAATAAGCACTCCGACAGCACCCAGTTCCAGAGCACGCCTGACGTCCCTGCCGTCATGCACGCCCGCACCCACAATAAGCTTATCGCAGTGGCTCTCGCCAGAGATAGCCTTAACAGAATCGATGATCAGCTGAGGCTGGGCAGAACTGACACTTGTCTTTGTTCCAATTAGCTCTGGTGGCTCGACAGCAATGTAATCAGGATCAAGCTCGGACAATGCCTTTCCCATTTTGGGGTCGTTCGCGCAGATTACTGTCGTCAGGCCAAGGGCTCTTGCCCTATTCAACGCACCCTCAAGAAAATCCACGCGCATCTTGTGCTCGCTGTGATTCAAGAGTGTACCAAGCGCGCCGGCATCCCTAACAGCTTCTGCCATGATGAATCCTGTGTGCTGGCCGAAATCCACGTCATCGATGTGCTGGGCAAAGACAGTCAGCTTCCTGCACTTCTTGTTTATCATGTAAATGTCAGTCGGCTGGACAGCGACTATTATGTGCGTGCCGGTCATCTTCTGCACGTGCTCGCAGATCTTCGCAAGCTCCAAAGCCCGAAGGCCGGTAGCGTTCTCATAAGTCTTGAAGTTCACGATAATAAGCGGTTTCATCAGTGAAAATAGAATATAGGATTATAAAAAGATGCTTTACTACTCAAGAGGAGAATATAATCCAGTAGCTTATACTCAGAACTAATTATCTCTTCCAGTAAAATCTGACAAGCACAACCACTCCAACCACAAACATCACCAGCGCAAAAACCTGCGCCAGCGTCAAACCCAGCAATACCTTTGCCTCTCCATCCCTCAAGAACATCAGCAGGAACCTCAGCAGGCCGTATAACGCTATGAAAGCCCAGAAGTAAATGCCCTTCCTTTCCTTCAAATCCTCGACGACAAGACTCTTCTTATTCCAGACAAAGAGCACGCCGAAAATGAAAATATTCTTGAAGGACTCGTAGAGCTGAGTCGGATGGCGGCAGCCCTCTGCTGTCGGAAAATTTACGCACCAAGGCAAACTGGATATGGTTCCAACCATCTCTGCATTGATGAAATTCGCGATCCTCCCGAACACCAGAACAAGCGACAAAGGAATGACAATCTGGTCTGCCAGCTCATAGAAGCTGACCTTGTGCTTTCTGCAAAAATACCATGTCGTCAAAACCAAGCCGGCCAAAGCCCCATGAAAAGCAAGCCCGCCCTGCCATATCTTGAATACATCAAGAAGGTTATCCTTGTACAGACTGAAATCAAAAATGAATACGTGAAATAAGCGAGCCCCGATAACTGTGACAAATATCGCCCACAATATGTAAGAGTCCACAAGCTCCTTAGTCAAATTCTTTATTCTGCCCTGAACCGCCGCCTTCCTCAACACGTAGTAGATGAGAGCAAAACCCAATGCGTAAACAAGACCGTACCACCTAACACCAAGCTTTCCAATGTGAAAGATCACTGGACTGATGTTGTGCTCGATCATATTAAAACCCTGAAACCTTGACGCAATACAATCATTTGTTTATTCCATCAATATTATTTCTTGTACCTAGGATGACTGCTGTCAAACACCAGAGCATGCCTCTGCCGGGCCTGCTTGATCCTGGACCTCTTTCTGTAACGCAGCAGGTACTTGAACAGATACTTGGCAAGATAATTATTATAGATATGCACGACAAACTGCTTGAGCTTCTCACCCGCAGTCTTCCTCCTATACTTGACAATGTATTGCTTTACCATCTTACAACAGGAACTTCTTCTCACCCAGATTGGTGAACTGGTCTGCCTCTGTTGACAGCATGTTACTGCACGTCTTCTCAAAAGCCATGACCTCAACACGACATCCCAAAGCCCTCACGTACTTTACCAGCTCTGTGAAGTCACCATCACCGCTCACCAGAATAATGGTGTCCAGTTTGGGAGCAAGCCGTATCATATCCATCGCCAGGCCGACGTCCCAGTCGCCTTTCTTCGCACCGCCATAAAAAATCTGCAGGTCCTTCAACTTGACCTCAAAGCCTATCCTGTACAATGCATCATGAAAAGTCTTCTCGTCCTTCATATCAGCCTTGATGGCATACGCAAAAGCCCTTATAAGCTGCCTGTTAGCAACCGCATTCTTCAATAAAAGATTATAGTTCACCTTCTTCCCATACAACTGCTTTGCACTATAATACATGTTCTGCACGTCCACAAAAATACCCACGCGCTGGTTCTTATGCTGAATCATACTATCACCTTCAAGATTAAATATACCTGCTTTATTGGATTTGAGGGCAGTTATAAAGGTTTTGATATATGAACTGTAATATTTCCGAAAAATTAGGGTATAGTTTTATAAACATCAAAATACTATACAAAAAATGGAGCAACTCAAGATGAAAAAACTAAAAACACTCGAGCAGGAGAACAAGTGCCTGAAAAAAGAACTGACCTTGCTCAAAGATAAAAAGCTAATCAAAGACTTGATGAAAGGAATCCAGCAAATCCAGGAAGGCAACATAATAGTAAGATAATCCTTAACTGTTTCTTCATATTGTCGACCAATGATGTGATGTTCCCGCGAATATGGTTCAAGTAAGCCTTCTGTTCATTTTTATGCTTGTATGCGAGAACGAAAAACACACCCATTCTTGCCATCAACATTTATAATAATAAAATACACTCTATATTTACCTATCTTTGTCTCTCTTAACAAACCCTTAAGACCTACCAATATCTTTCCAACGGAATCTGGCTTGCATTTGAGCTTTTTCTCTATACCAAACCATTTTCTTTCCCTCAACAGCCTTTTTGAGACATACTTAGGTATGATGATTTCAAACATGAAATGCTCTGATTATGTGTAATTAATAGCAGTATGCACTCAGTCTCCGTGATATTTTCGGCATAATCAACATCAGATTTTCAACATTAAAATAAATCAACATTAGATACTGCTCGTTTTAGAATTTATACTATTTCTTAAGCTTCAGCGGAAAATCCCTTCTGTGATCGTACAATTCGTTAGCCTCGATGTTCAGGCTTTCCACGTACTCAAAGAATTCAGTCTTCGTAAAAATCTCCAGGTCAAGGCTCTCAAGAATCTCACGGATAGTTATTTCTGCCTCAGCAGTCTTGTCATGCTCACAAACAATCTCCGCCTCATAATAGTGGCTGTGGCCGGGCACCTCGATGATGCTGAACTCCAGCTGATTGTAAGAATATTTTGAAATATTCCTACGGCAGATTATTCCAGTAGTGTAGCCCAGAAAAGACAAGGCCTGCATCATATTGTGCATCTGATCCCTGTCAAGACTTACACCAGCCTCCTGCCTGGAAGGGTCATGAAAGTCACCGTTCTTCACAATGAACTCAGCCTCATTATTCGTTACCCTAAGCTTGACCTCAACGTCCTTAGTGCCGACAGCCTGCCTGGAAAAGTCCACCAGAGTCCTGTACAGGACGCGCTTGCCAGTACCGTTCTCATCCAAGAAACTCTTTAACCTATCGTACTCGCTACCGCTCAACGGGCCCCTGAGTTCCACACGAATCATTTCCATACAAACAGCTATGCAAAACAACTATTTAAATTTTAGGTTGTGAAGACAAGAATAA
>JAFGHY010000040.1 GCA_016929855.1 Candidatus Woesearchaeota archaeon
AATAACACTGTAAACAAAATCAATAACATTGTTTTCATCTTATCACCTTTAGTATCATTTTTAAAATTATTAATTAGCTGTTGATAGAATTCTGCAATCCCTATTATATAAATGTTTTTTTTTTACTTTCCACTGATTATCTCCACAACATCCCCTGCCCGCAGTACGTGGTCCTTGCCGACAGTGCGTTTGGTCTTCACGTCGATAGCGCGGATGAACTTGTTGCCTAGGTCAGTGTGGATTTTGTAAGCGAAGTCCAAAGCAGTGCTCTTTTCCTTGAGCAAAAAACAGTCTGGCAGGACATTGCCATGCTGATCCTCCAATTTTGAGACTCCGCCCGGGAAAATTGGAATCATTTTGAGGATTTCAAAGACTACTGTATTGAGGACCTCCTGCACACCAGTGCCGTCAAACTTGTTGAGCACGCTTGTCCTAATCAGGCTAAGCCCCTGCTTCTGCTTGTCCGTCAATTTGCTGGGATTTGTGATTTCAAACTCACCGTCTCCGGGAATGTACTTAATCATGTCGTGCTTGTGCGCCTCCTTTAAGGCAAGCTCGCTCTCGCTGCTGCATGCAATGATTTTGTAGTCCGGGAACTTTTCCTTCAACCTCGCGATATTTTTGTCAGTACCAGGCACATCAGCCTTGTTGGCAGCGATAATCATCGGCTTGCTCAGCTTCCTCAATGTGCTGGCAAGCTTGAGGAAGTCTTCGTCGCTGTAATTTACAGGATTGTCAGGCAGGCCTAATTTTGGGAAGACAGCATTTATCATCTCCTCAGTCACGCCCAGCCCGCTGAGCTGTTTTGCAATGCTCTTCTGCACATTGGCCTTGGTCTGCTGGACCTGTTTGGCAAACCTGTCCCAGCCTCTCTTAATCACGTCGACAAACCAGAAGTCAAGCTCGTCCTCAAGGAACTGCACGTCATTCAAAGGGTCATAGCTCAAAGGCTCGACAGGCTCGCCTTTATCATTAGTGCTTCCACTGGCATCAATGACATGAATCAATGCGTCAGCAGCATTCAAGTCGTTCAGGAACTGGGCGCCCATGCCTTCACCCTTATGGGCTCCAGGCACCAGGCCTGCCACGTCAATAAGGTCTATAGGCACAAAACGCTGGTGGTCGATGCAATAACCAGTTCGGGGATTGCACTGCACATTGAAGAACTTATCAGCACAGTCAATGCGAACGAAACCAACTGCATGATTCGGCTTGATTGTGGTGAACGGGTAATTCGCGATTTCAACTTCGCTTAGAGTCGCGGCCTTGAAGAAAGTGCTCTTTCCACAGCTTGGCTTGCCTACGATTCCAACTAGCATCTTACCTCTGGAGAAAAGAATAGAATTTAAATAGGTTTAGTTTCAAACACAATACATGAAGAAAGTCAGCATTGTGGCAGAAGGCGGTAGCATGCGCGGAGCATATGCATACGGTGTCATAAAAGCCCTGCATGACTATTATGGTCTGAAACGGGTTGACGTCGCGACAGGCAGCAGCGCGAGCATAGGGACACTGTCGTATTATGTTGCTGGACAGTTCAAGCAGGGAAGTAGGATCTGGGAGGAAGAACTGAAGTGTCAAAGATTTCTTGGCCTCCAGAATCTTGCACGTAAGCGTCCAGTATTAGATATTGATTATGCTGTGGATGTGATAATTAAGCAGAAGGTTCCTTTGGACTTGGACAAGATCAGGAAATCCATGACAAAATTTATAGTTCCTTTGACAAATGTCAAGACTGGAAAAGTCAAGTATTATGATAACAGGAGTTTTTTCAAACATCACAAGAAGGAACTCTTCTTTGAGGTGTTAAGGGCAGCAATGGCAGTTCCATTCGCATATGGTAAGACAGTGAATATTGATGGTATTAAATATTTTGATGGTTCTTATTCAGATCCCCTCCCAATAAACCATCCTTACGTGAAGAACACTCAGAGGATCATCATCCTGACAGACCCGTTAAACTATGACTTCAATTACTTCAGGTACGAGGATATGTTGGACTACGCGTTCAAGAAGAAGATCCCTCAAGGCGTTTATAAGTCAGTGCTTAACAAGCTAAAGGTATTCAAGCAAAGGTTTGACGAGGTCGTTGATTTGATTGGCGGTGATGACATCATCATATTTCCGAGGAAAGAGCTTCCATTACTGGAAAATTCTAAACGCCAGCTGAACAAGTCAATAAAGCAAGGATATGAGGATGCCAAGCGCCATGGACTTCTCAAGCTTTTCATTCAGGATTTGAAAAAGTCAAAGCGTGCAGGATATTATTTTGACGATTAGCAAACTATATAAATAATCCATTCAGCCCAAGTTTGATGGCCACTAAGTATTCTGATATGGAAAAAGAGTTCAACCTGCCAAGTCAGGATAATCTTATGAGGGAGTTTGACATAAACCACTTTGATGAGATGGAACTGCCCCTGCCAGAGGTGATGAAGAAGCTTAGTGAACGGATTGAGCACTATGCCAAAATCCTGGAAGAGATAATCCAGCCAGATGCAGGCTATAGCTCCTACCATGAAACTGGCAGTTTTGATGATAGGAATGATATCAATGAGTTGTTCAGGAAGCTTATGTACCATTACAGGAACCTTCTGCTGGCAGAATTGAGCAATGAAAACTCTGACAAGGCAAAAGCGATAATGTTCTTCTGGAATGACTGGATGAAGATCAAGCCCAGATTTGTGAAAGTTGTAAAAATGCTGCGTGGAAGCTGGGAGAAAGAGAAAATCCAGAAGATGGACTCAGGATACTTAGGTTAGGACACATTTTTGTAAAAGAAACGAAAGAACTTCGTATAAAATTTGAATTTCATGTTTTATGCGTAAAGGAGGAAGAAAATGGCATTTGACAAAAGCTTAGATAAGCAACTGTTTGCAGAAAAGGCAGAATTTGAGATGACAAAACTGACTGTAGGGGTATTCTCATACAACGACGGTCCCAAGAAACTCCAGATAAGCAGAGAAAACCGCAACCAAGATAGTGGAGATTGGATATGGGCCAAGATGGGCCGCTTAACCAAGGACGAGGTCGAGAAAATACTGCCTTTAATCCAGAAAGCACTCAAGCAGATGGATTAACTACATTGTATTCTTGCTATTCGGTTTATTCACATAGTCCATTTGAATATTTGACCAGTTGTAAATGAACTCTTGAATAGGGCTGAGTTATGCTCAGCTAAAGCCCATACCCAAAGGGCATGGGAATTCTCCAGAACACCAACTCTGTTGGTGTTCTGGCCCTAGCCAGGCAAAGTCTGGCACAAACTGGCTTAAAGCCAGAAATATCAAGAAATCTTAAACACTTGCTGCAAGTCCACTTTCAAATTTCATTTGGTTTTGGTAATTAGCAACAATTCTTCATCATTTCCATTAAATTTATATATTAAAATGCTGAGTAATCACTGTAGAGAAAAAAAGAGGTAGAATCAGCAGTAATTTTGAGGTAGAGGATGGCAGAAACTAACTGGTACACAGAACTCAAATTCGCAGAGAATCCGCTAGATTCAAGGCCAAATGCCAAACTGATAGGCTTGGAAGAGCAGGAAGAGAGGCTCAAGAATCACATTAATAAGGAAGAGGTGTGCTTTCTGCACGGTCTTACAGGTAGCGGCAAGTCCAGCCTGCTCAAGAAGCTCCAGCAGGAGATGAAAGACTACAAATTCATATACCTTGACGCGCAGGATCTCCCGCAGGACTTTGACATCGAACAGGAGCTCAGGGACAGGAGAGGGTTCTTTGACAGGCTGCGCCTGAAAAACTACCCAACAAAAAAACCAGTCCTCATAATTGACGAATTCCAAGCCACAGACAAGGACCTGGTTCTCAAAGCAAGAGGCAAGTGGGAAAACCCGAATGAACGCCAAATAAAGAGCATAATCATAGCCCAGATCGAAAAGCACCTCAAGAACGTGACGCCAAGTTTCAAGGAGAGGATAGGCCACCGCACAATCCAGACCCGCGTTCTGGATGATGACGAGATGAAAGAAATCATACGCAAGCGCCTCCACAATGAAAGGACAGGAAAGAACCTTGCCAACAACATCAGTGAAGAAGCCCTTGATCTTCTGGTGCACGTCGCTGACGGCAACCCACGCCGCCTCCTCGAGTACACAGACCTCATGTTTGACTTCCATTTCACAAAATTCAACAAGAAAAACCCTGTGGTTGAGAAAGACGACTATGTGATCAGCTACTACGCAGCTAAAGAGATACTCGAACTGAACAAAATCGACACTGCATCATTTGAAGGCAAGAAGCGCGCCACGACAAAAAGAAGGAAATCATCTACGCAGGCATTCGAAAAAATGTTCAATAAAGAGCAGCAGCAAACCCTAAAGTTCCTCATGACCGGCCCGAAAACAATGGACCAGATGACAAGATACTTCAAGATTTCTGAAAGCAAAGCAAGACAGACAATGTCAGAGCTCATCAAGAAAAAAGCAATAGTCTCTGCAGGAAAGAAAGACAACAAAAAGTTATACCGCTGTGCACCACACATCAAACGTTTAACCGTCAAAGTTTGAGCAAGAAGCCATGAATTCCCTGCCCATACTCCCTGGCGGTATTGCTGATTATGGAATCGTGGGAAGAGAAGTACAAGAAGCTGAAAGCCGAAAAGATTCCTCCAAAACGGCTTGAGCCAGAACCGCTTCTGAGGAAGGCATTACGTGGAATAAAAAAAGGCAGGGCCATAGACGTGGGATGCGGTCTTGGAGAGGACACGCACGAACTCTCCAGCAACGGATGGAAAATCATTGGGATAGACACATCAAGAAAAGCAGTGAATCTCGCTAAAACCCTCTTCCCCAAAAAAACAAAGTTTGAGCACGCCAGTGCAACACAACTTCCTGCCACCAACAGGAGCCTTGACCTGGTGTATGACAAGGAATGCTTTGTCAACCTCTCCAGCAAGGACCAGAAGCAATACAAGAATGAAATCTTCAGGGTATTGAAGCCCAACGGCCACTACTGCATCATCTTCTTCGAGGAACCCCTCGTACCAAAAGTGCAGAAAGTCTTAAGAAGAATGAAGAAACAAAAGGTATGGACGCGCCCAAACATAGAAAAATTCTTCGGCCCAAAATACACCTTTAAGCGCACGAGTTCAAGAGAAGCCATAGTGAACAAGGAGAAGAAGGTCATGACAGCTCTATTGCTGGAAAAACTTTAGGGTTATTCTGGAAAAAGGGGTATAAATGTGTCGCAAGACTTAAATATACAGAAATTCTATCCCGTACTGCGGGGTGAGCAATGACAATGCAGACTAGATATCAGAGTGACTGTCAGACTAATATGCAGTCCAAGACCAAGATATTGAGGGTAAGCATGGAAGAAGACCTTGAATTCAGGAACGGCAAGGTCCTTGACAAGAAAATGAGGGCCTCAGAAATCGCCAAGATCAGATGGCAGAACAACACCCTAATAGACGAGATTGAAAAAGACCTCATAAGCAGTGAATTCAATGAAGAAGCAGAAATCTAAAAAAATAAAAAGCTGATATTGGCGTGACACTAGCTCATTCTATACACTTAAATAAATCCTAATCAGCGATTCAAAACTTCCTTGACAAACAGTATAGCACCATTGTGTGTCACATCCTGATCGACCTTAACAGGTTTGAGCTCAATATCATCCACCTCAAAGATGACATAACCGTTAGTGGAAACAAAAGCCACCCTGACACGCAACCCATCATAAATCTTGTTGCCTTTAGCCGGGAGCACGTCATCATACAATCTTCCATTGTAAGAAAGATAATAATGCACGATTGCCAGGTTGTTTGGCTCAAGTTCTGAAACGTCAACCTCCTCTTCCTCTTCAGGCATCTCCTCTTCAGACTCTTCCTCACTCTCTACTTCAGAAGTATCTTCCTCATCCATGGTATCAGAATCATCCTCAATTTCAGAAGCATCATCTTCCATAGTGCTGTCATCCACAGTATCCATATTGTCAGGTTCTTCTGCCATGTTATCTTCCATAGTATCTGAACCTGCAGGCTCAGAGCCTCCACAGCCAGCCATCAATAAAACAAGAATCCCGAGAATTGCCAGAATTAATACTTGTCTTGCCATAATAGGAAATATGCATTACTGTTATTTAAAACTTACTCTTATTAGATATCATAAAAATCAAAAAAGGATAGTTTTCCATAATATGGCAAAAAATTTATATACATAGGACTACGGAATTTGCACTATGCATTCACGCGCGATTGAAGCAATATTCATCCTATTCCTGGTCTCTTTAGTCAGTGCAGAATTCATGCTGAACACAGAAATATTTGCAAGCGATGCAAGCACTGCAGGAACCTCAGTTCAGGCAGGTAATGTGATAACCGGAGCCGTGATAGGCAATGATGGCACGGCAAATGAGGTCGTTGGAATTACTATTGCCTTCCTCATTTTTGCGCTAGGAGCATTCCTTCTGTACAGGTCCAAATCACAGGATGTTTATGTCACTAAAAACAGGTATGAAAGATATCTGGGACTTGTCCTAAGAATGACACTAGGCGTGCTCGTGCTGATGTCTGGACTTTTCATTATCCAAGGCCTTGAGAACATCATGATAAGTGCATTGTACATTTCCTCTGGTCTGTTTTTAATGCTCGGATTCCACACCAGAGTCTTCAGCCTGTTAAGCATATTTCTTTCAGCACGTCTGCTCATGCTGGGCGCAGGACACTGGGCATTCGCACTAATATTCGTGTTGGCAGGAGTCCTTGCGTGGTTTGGTGCCGGACTTCCAAGCATTGACAGTGCTGTAGCGCAGGCAGAAACCGAAGAATAATCTTGACAGCTTTCTAAAAAAGTATTAAATTATAAGCATATGTACTAAACAATCAGACCCGCATCCTTGAAACTGTAATAACTGCTCTTTCCTACTATGACATGGTCTAGCAAAGGAATGTCAAATATTTTTGCAACATTATGCAACGATTCAGTAATCTGTTGATCCTGCTCGCTCGGCTGCGGGTCGCCTGAAGGATGATTGTGCACGACAATGAACGCACAGCATGGCAGGTTGATCGCGGGGCGGAGAATTTCTCTGGGATGAATTATGGAGTGGTCTGCGATCCCTTTTGTAATCATCTTCACCTTCAGGATGTTGTTTCGCGCGCCAAGATAGATGCCAAAGAAGTATTCCACATTCTCATGAGAAAGAAAATCCATAGTCTTGTAGACATCATTGCTGTGCCTGATAGCCTTCATTCACTTCAGTAAAATAAGAACTGGAATAAAAATTATTTGGACAAAAAAAACAAGAATTTCCGGAATTCCGGAAATTCACTTCTTCAATCTACTTTTTCTTGTCATGGACGAGCTTGTAATGCAAAAGCAATGCAAGGCCGATACCCACGAAGATTGCACCAGGCAGGAACAGGTCGTTCACTGGAATGATTAGGATGCTGATTATTATAGCAAGCCCTAGGAATGTGAACACAAGTCCTGCAAGCAGATGGTCTCCTGGGTTCTTGCTCACCAGCTTGTCAGGGCTCACGCCCTTAGCAATCATAACCATCTTTCTCTGGTTTTCAAGCAAGTACAGCAATCCAATAAGTGCCAATAGAGAAACCCAAACTACTTCACTTCCCATACTTTACCACCTCTTTTTGTACTTGACGGTATTTGATGTTTAAAAGCCTTTCTACTGTTCAAAGGGTTTCAGTATAGCAAATTGTATCCTAAAGTGGAAACATTTTTATAAGTATAGAACTTTATGTAGCCTGGGGGGGTAAGAGCAAAATAAGATTGCATAGATTTTTGAAAAATGGACCAAAAAGACTTCGACGATTTACTCCGGATTCAGCGGATGATGGCATCCCGCATCGTTCAGGAAAGCAGTGTCAACAACAAAATAAAACTGCTTGATATCATTAATAACATGGTGACTGACAAGAACAAGAAAGTCCAGATAGAAAACGTGATAATCGAAGCGATGAATGAAGGGATGACAGAACGCGAGACAACAGACCTCATCGACCAGCTGAAGAAAGACCATCTAGTCTATGAGACAAGCCCGGGATTCCTGCAAAGGACAAAAGATATGGACTTCTAATTTTTGATTCCATTTTTTTCTTTCAATTATGCAATGCCATCTAGTGAACCTTCAAATCAACTCATAATTAGACAAATAGCATAGTTGGTGCACTCATTTTGGAAATACTTGATGTGAGCATGGCATTGCAGGGTTTGTTAGTCTGAATAGAATTAAATATTATTTTTTTTACTACTTGATATTAGGATGGATAGTATTTTGTCCAGCGACAAAATGAGGCAAGAGTGTTCGCCGGACAAAAATCAAAGTTCTCACCCTGAAGGATGAGGTATGCTTTAATAACAATCACTTTGTGTTTTTGTCCGGCCAAGAATAAAATGTCCATTAAAAAAGTACTAGTAGAGAATATTTCATTTGGTTTTCAAAGACTTGCATCACTAATACCCAAACAAGGTTTTCTGCTCTGCACCTGCAATGACATCATCAAAATTCTGCCTGAAGAACACCAGGATGCTGTCTGCAATCGGTTTCAACTGCTTGTCAATGTAATGCTCATAATCAATTCTGCTCTTCAGATTCTGAACCGGCTGCGGACCGTCAGCGGTCATGTAGTATTCGATGATATTTGAGTCGATCTTGTCCAGCAACATGGCTGCCTTGACGTGAGGGGGGGTAGTCTTGGTGTATTCCTCAACATCTTTACGGAGGGCTTTCCTGTAGACAAGCTGGTCATCGTACTTTCCCTTCCTTAAATCCTGGATGAACTTCTTGATGTACTCTGCCACCTCCTGCTTATGGAAAACCTTGTCAAGAATCGCCAGCTGGAAAGTCTTGCTCACCTGAGTCCAGTCACGACGCACGAACTCCAGACCAGTAAAGTCTATACGCTCACTGCCGTCTTTCTCGACTATCAAACCAGCATATCGTTTCTTGCTGCCCTTCTCGCTGTGCCTGGTCTTAGGTAGGATGAACCTTGTGAAACACTTCTCAAATTCAAGCTCCATGAAATTTTTGCGCACATATTCTTTCTGAATATGGTTTTTGTAGAACTTATTGACGTGATCTTGCAGCAGAGTTCCTATCTTCTGTGCCTCATCCGGTGTGCTGGCTTTCGAGTTCACGAAAATACTGTCTGTGTCTCCATAAATCACTTCATAACCCAATTTTTCGACTTCACTCGTTGTTTTTTTTATGAAGTACTGGGCAAAATGTGTTATTGCATTTGCCATGTCCATACTGAAGAACCTGCACATCGGACTAGCCAAGACGCCAAAAAAACTAGCCATTGTTGTCTTGATGGCAAAGCTAGCCAGCTTGTTGTTTTTCTTCTTTGCAATGTCGCGTTGCTCCCAAAGCTTCTGGATTAGCATAGGCAAGATGCCCTCCTGATTGATGAAGTAAGCGCCGTTAGGCGCCTTAATGACGTTCTTGGCATCAGCCTTCTGATTCTTCTTCAGTTTCTTGCCCAAAAAAGATGCTGGGTCAATGTTAAACGTGCGCATGATGCTCGGGTACATGCTCTTGAAATCTAGGACCAGGATGTAATCATATATTCCTGGCTTGCTTGACATGACATAGCCGCCGGTAATCGGGCTTTCCTTCTCTGCGAAAGTTGAGCTTGGAGCCACAATGTTCTGCTTCTGCAATTCCCTCAAGTAAAGACTGTCCAGGCTTGCGATGCTCGCGCTGACCCTATCCAAAGGCATTCCTGTCAGCAAGGAACGCTGGATGCTCAAGTCAAGAACCCCTGACTCCATTATTATTTCGTAGGCCAGCTCTGAATCCATCAGGTTGTAATCAGCGAGCTTCTGCTGGTCCTTCCTGAAATAGTCGTCGATGACCTTATGGCGGTCAGGACCCTCAATGAGCTTCCTCTTCTTCAAGAAATGCTTTGCTGCAGTGTTCAGCTTGTAATCGACAAGCTTGATAAAACTGGATTTCATCATATCAATTCCGTCCAGCATGACACGCCCCGGGATGTCTGCAGTGCTGCTCCTGAAGAAATCGTTATACAATCTTAATGAAACGTCCCATTCAGCTCTGCCCCACTGGAAAGGGATCTTGTGCTTCTGGTACTTCTGCTTGAGTATGTGAAGGTCAAAATCAACAGCATTCCAGCCGGTGATTATATCAGGGTCCAGCTCAAGAATCTTGTCCTGAAGCCTCGTCAGAAGGTCATGCTCATCGCTGCAGGCTTCAGCGTTCTTCAGCCTGTGATTCTTTGTTATCATGAAGACTTTCCTGAAACTTTCAGTGAACAAGCTGACACTGTAAAGATTGCCTGCAGTCTTGTCAGTCTCGATGTCAAAGCTCAACATCTTCAATTTTGGAACATAACTACTAGGGGCTGGCTTGATGTCCGGCTCTTCATATATCCTGTTGACCCTGTTCCCCTTCTTATACTCTCCATTAATCTCAAGGCTTCCAAGCAGTCCTTTGTCCATCATGAACCTGTAAGCAAAACGCACGTCTGCCTCATAGCACACAATCTTGTGCTCCTCAAAAGCCTTCCTCAATTCAGGCACCTGCTTTGGAATGTCAAGAACAATTTTCACTATAGGCTCTCCATCAAAATTCCTCAAACCAGATATCTTATCGACCTTGAACTGAGGGACTCCAATAATACCTTTAGCTGCATTCAGGTCAGTCTTTCTGATATAAAAGTAGGGTTTGGCTTGGTTTATTGTCAGGAAACTCTCTCCATTCTCCAGCCTGCCGAACAAGTACACATGAGCCTTGCCATCAATAATCCTGTACGTCGGGTAGATTATGAAACCTCGCATGATAATCTGTACTGCTGGAGGGTATTTAAAGGTGTTGGCTAGGAGGCCAATAGGTGCATAAATACTCTGATGTGTCAGCAATATGTCAGCACATTTATAAAAGAATTCTAGGTACACCACTTATAAATAAGCCTATTATTAGAGAGGTAATCAAAATTGGCAGAAATGAACGATTTGGATATTGTCATAGAAGCATTAAGTTTAGGTCAAGGACAAATACCATGCTGGATTGCAGGAGACTTGGAAGTTCCTGAAACTTCTGCAGCAACAATCACGCAAAAACCAGAATCAAAACTAGGATCATTAGAGTTCACAGTTGGGGTGGACCACACGATGAGGCTTTTCCTCACAGGCCACGGGAGATTTCCTGAAACTGTGCAAG
>JAFGHY010000041.1 GCA_016929855.1 Candidatus Woesearchaeota archaeon
CTTTAGCGAAAAAATGGTAGATCCATGCAGGAATCAAAGTGAAAAACGCAACGTAAATTATGGAATATAATAGATTCGCCAGCATCATCCCTGCAGTAGTGTTCGGGCCGCCCCAACCATATTCTGTGTACCTCGACGCAAAGATGTATATCAATCCGGGAGCAAATCCGCTTCCTATCAAGAGAAATATCACGATAGTAAAGGCACCGATAATCAGCAGGTACTCGCTGAGTTTCAACAATCTTTCATCCATAATAGAATCACTGGCACTTGCTATTATTAAATATTATCATTTGATTACGATGGAATAAGACTAAAAAATCATATCGATCCTATGGTGCTCTATTCAAGCCTTAAATTCCCGGTCAACAGCTCCCACATAATCCCTTACACGTCCTACGATCGATTTAAGATAATATTTCTCGATGTGCTCGTCAAAGATCTCTTTCAGCTGAAGGTTTTCTCGGATGGAATAATCATTGCCTTTCTTCTCGACAAAAAACAAGTCCCTTAATCTGAGCAGCTGGCGCCGAATATTGGATGGAGCGATTCCCAACAGTTCCAAACTATACTTTTTCCTGTTTTCGACGACAAGCTTTTCGACTTCCTTGCTGTCCAGTTGTTTTCCTTCCTTTCCCGCCTCAAGCAGCACCATGAACACATCGACAACAACATCCCTGCTGTCGCCAGGCTGGAGTAAGCCCATGCTCAGGCACAGCTTGCGTACAAGGTCCCGCTTCTCCATGCCCGAAGGCGGTTCATATCTCCTTAAAGTGATCTCAGAAAGCGGCGTGTCCTTAGATATCTTTCCCATGACTAAAACTTTCAGTTCTGCATTATATAAAATTTTCGGCAGGTGCATTCATTCCCTACTTTCTTTTTTCTTGTCCTCAAACCTCATGGTCGGGAACAACAATACATCTCTAATGCTCGGCACGTCAGCAAATATCATTGCCAGCCTGTCAATACCCAAACCGACCCCCGAAGTCGGTGGCATTCCCTGCTCGATGGCCTCAATAAAATCATTGTCATACGGGTGGGTCTCGTCTTCACCGCCGCGACCCCGCTCTACCTGCAGTTCAAAGAATTCTTTCTGCAGTAGTGGGTCGTTCAGTTCGCTGTATGCATTTGCAAGCTCAAAACCGCACCAGAATAGCTCAAAGCGTTCAACAAGCCGCTCGTCGCCGCTGCGATGCAGTTTGCACAATGGAGTTGTCTCAGCAGGATGGTCTGTGATGAATATCGGCCCGACCAGCTTCTCTTCAGTCGTCTCTTCAAAGACTGCCTGGACGAAAAGCCCCCAAGTTGCATTATGCGCGTATTCAATATTATTCTTGTCGCAATACTCTTGCAGTTCCTTCGCTGTCATTTTCAGCACGTCAATGCCAGCATGCTCCTTGATGGAATCTGCCAGGGTCTGGCGCTTCCATGGTGTTTTCACATCATATTCTTTGCCTTGATACTTTATCTTGGTGGTGCCCAGCAGTTCTTTTGCCGTTGACTCTACGAGCTTTTCGACGCGTTCCATGCCTGTATGATAATCGCCGTAAGCTTCATACCATTCTATCATCGTGAACTCTGGATTGTGCTGTGTGTCAACCCCTTCATTCCTGAAGTCCTTGCCAATCTCATAAACTCTGTCAAATCCCCCCACAATTAGCCTCTTCAAGTAAAGCTCGTCGCTTATCCTCAGAAACAAGGGCATGTCAAGCGTGTTGTGGTGCGTCTGGAAAGGCTTTGCACTGGCCCCTCCATATATTGGCTGTAGGACTGGAGTTTCAACCTCAACGAAATTCAGGCCGTTAAGGTACTTCCTAATGAATGTTATGAGTCTGGAACGAAGCAGGAAAGTCTGCTTGACTTCAGGATTCATTATCAGGTCCAGGTGCCTCTTCCTGTACCTCTGCTCTGTATCCTTAAGTCCGTGATACTTCTCAGGCAGAGGACGTATAGCCTTGGCCAGTATAATTATCTTGTTTGCATTAAGGCTTATCTCACCTTTCTTTGTCCTGAAAACATTGCCCTTTACTCCTACAAAGTCTCCTAGGTCAATCTTCTTGTCAAACATCTTATAGAGCTCTTTGCCTAGGTTGTCCTGCGTAAGGAATATCTGTATCTTGCCTTCATTGTCCTGCAAAGTGGCGAAACTGGCCTTGCCCATGACACGCTTCTGCATGACCCTGCCTGCAATGCTGTAAGACTCCTTAGAATGCTCGTCCGGCGCGATATTTTTGTGCTTCTGTATAATCTGGGTAGAGAATGCATTAGGCTGATAATCATATGGATAAGGGTTGATGCCTGCTTCTCTCAAGTCAGTAATCTTCTTCAGCCTTTCCTTGATAAGATGGTTTTCGTCAGTCATGGCAAATCTGTGCATCAAGCGCTATTAAAAAGTTTTTGCTCGAAAAGTCTCTAAAGAGACTCCAGTATCATCATTTAAGGAATTAATTGAATAAAACTAAATTATTTTTGTTTATTATTAATAAGTAATGTTTACTGCTAGTCAGAGACACTATAGTTTTATTAATAAGATAGGATTCTTGTTCTGAAAAACGCTTTTTCAAGCGAAGTGATACAAAAATGAACAAGCAAGGCAAGATGGCTTTGATTTCTGCCTTTATCGTGCTTGCTCTGGTTTTGGCATCATTTGCCATGGGAGCAAGAGCAAAAAAGGCCTGCTCTGACGGAGTAGATAATGATGGGGATGGCTACATTGACACAGCAGACCCTGGTTGTGCGAATAAGAATGATAACAGTGAATGGAACCCTGCCATTGAATGCGACGATGGAGTAGACAATGACGGTGACAGTGCTACAGACTACAACGACGCAGGATGTTCAGGACCGACAGATACTGACGAGACCAACTGCGGTGACGGAGTATGCGAGGGCGGAGAGAGCTCAGGAACCTGCCCGGCAGACTGCGGATACCCTGACAGCTGTGATGAGACAGATGGAGGGAACTACCCTGCAATCTATGGCTACACCTATGGATACCTGGATGATTCACCATACACAAACTATGACTACTGCGAAGATTCAAGCTATGTGTATGAGTACTACTGCTCAGGCGACTACAGCACGGGTTCAAGCCAATCCTGCGGCACAGACTTCTATGGAAGCAACTACTGCTATGTTGGTGATGTGTACCACGACTTCACAGATTACTTCTGCTCTGACGGAGCATGTGACAGCAGCACAACACCGGTGCTAGTAGAGGAATGCCAGTATGGATGCACAGGAGGAACCTGTGACACCCTGCCAGACAGCTGTTCAGACTCAGACTACGGATACAACTACTGGGTCACAGGTACGGTATCAGGATACCTGAACGAGATGCCCTACAACAATACAGACTACTGTGTTGGAGAAACATATGTGTACGAGTATTATTGCATCGGCGACTACGCATACGGTACCATATACAACTGTGACGAGAACAGCACGAACGTATCTTACTGCAGCAGTGGTAGGTGCATGTGGACCTAGAAAAATCTTCTTTTCTTTCTTTTTTTGTCAAATTATTGGGCAACCAAAATTTCTGTGCCATCAGATTCTTTCAAAACCTTTAAATGCTGATTCTTGTTCTGCCTGTCCATGATTGACGACATCATTAGCATCTACCATCATGTTAACAGCATACTGGGAACTGAATTTGGAGAACTGCTGAAGAAATCTGTAGAGTTCCTAGTGGTCATGATAGTCTTGTACATGCTCGTGAGTGAATGGAACCGGACAAAATCAGGCGAACAGAAGTACCTGATGATTGCTTTCCTTGTGTTTGCAGTCCAGCGTTTGATCGCGACAATGCTCCTGCTTTTTGACGTGTTCGGCGACATGGACTACAATTTCACCGCCCATTTCTTCGTCCTGAACAACCTTTTCGAGCTGGTCGCCATACTTACGCTTGCAGGAGCGTTCCTGTACAATTACAAACGCATAAGATGGTGGTACAAGAACCTTCAGACCAGCTTTATCATAATAGGTGTGCTGTATATAATCATAGAGTTCTTGTGGGTCTTCTATCACAGCAACGCTTATGTATTCCTGGGTTTGCACCTGTTCCTCTCAGTGCTTATCATGGGAGCCGCAATAGTTCCTATTATACTATTGAGGTATGCTAAGAGAGACCGTTATACACTGAGCATAAGTGTGGCATTCCTGATGTTCGTGATGGCCCATGCTATAGATTTCATAAACATATTGTACTTCAATCTCCAAAGCTCCATCCTCAAGATACTGGCGCACCCCTTTCCATTGGTGGGTGTTCTGCTCTTCACGCGTGTAGTCTATCTCAAACTGGCTGACAAGGCAACACTGAAAGAAAAGCTCAAGGAAACTACCAAAAAATATGAGAAAGAAAAGCAGATAAGCGACATGAAGGACGAATTCATATCAGTCATAAGCCACGAGCTCAGGACGCCTTTGACGAGCATGAATCTCTACAGCAGCCTGCTTTTGGAAGAGAAGCTCGGCAAGGTCACTGACAAGCAGAAATTTGCCCTCAGCATAATAAAG
>JAFGHY010000042.1 GCA_016929855.1 Candidatus Woesearchaeota archaeon
GATGGTACCTTTTCATGATAGCATCCTCGGTCTGGTCGGCAAGCTCGTCCATCACTCTGATATGCTTCCAGTTATGCGTCTCGAAGTCATACGCCACTGCCTTGGCGTTAAGCATAGTTTCCAGTGGCACCTCTATCTCTGCCCTATCGAGCCCTTCCTCAAAATCGCCCCAGGTCCTCACAAGACCTGAAGGGAATCCTGCGTTCAGCAATACCTGCCTTTTTGCACTCAGATAATCATTGTGAACAAACTGAGGAGGAAGAAATCTTTGCCTTAGGTCAGGTTCGATCGGAGGGAAAACAAGGTGGTGCACTTCGCCGTCTTTCGTGTGGAAAGGCCCTTCCAGCCTGACATTATCATGGATGTGATTCAGAAAATGCATGATGAAAGAAAGCCTCTCCTCTTTTTTTGCCAGCTTCTTCTCATTGCCCTTTGTTGTCCTGTTTTTCTTCTGGGCTTCGTCAATTGCTGTTTGGAGTGATTCAATCTGCGACTGAAGCTGCTTGGCCTCAGCATTGTAGGCGCTTTCAATATCCTTTACGAATGAGGCAATATCTTTGCACAGGTCAACTCCTGGCTCCAGAATTCTTGTGGGGATTATGTGCTCGCTTCTTATGCCATTGACCCAAACAGGCTTTCCCAATTGCAGGGATTTCTCATCATAAGGCCAGAACGCGCCTTCTACTGCACTACCCAGCCTGCCTTCTAGAGTGAGCTCCTGGTCCAAATATGTGGGAAGATATAATTTCATGATTCATATCCCTCACCTCTCTCACACCACTTCTGGCGAACCGCCAACATAATAGTTACTATTGTCGAGTGGATAACCTGAAAATCTTTATAAATTTCACCCTAATCGCAACATCATGATTGAGGTAGACACTCCCCACACAATCAAACGTCAGCATGCACTTCTGGCCGTAACAGCTCCATTTCTGGCGGACCTGGGAGTCACTGACGCTGAAAGCCTGACAGACAAGCTTGTGGTGGCGGGGCACAAAATCCAGCCGAATGGTTCTGACACAGAAGGTTCTGGCATAAGCGCACAAGAGATACTTGAGCAGTCATTCGACTGGCTCAGAGAGAAAGGAGCAGGCCAGTACTTCAAGAATTGGCTGTACAATAATTACCTGCGCCTTGAGCTCATGCGGCCAGGAACTGACAACCCCTTGCACGGTAGGATACCAATATTCGTGAACGGCCAATCAATAGCCTTTCCTGGAAGAAGCCAGAAAGTCAACGTGCACCCCAGCTCGAACAACAGCCATATCTCAACAATGCTCCTCCAGCAACCCACAGAGATTATCAGCCCTGAAGTGCTGGACATGATATACTACGTTTTCATACAGCCCAACCCTGCAATAATGAGATACGTCCAGGACACAACAAATCCGGAGATGCCGTTATACGGGCTTGAAGACATAATGTCGAGTGTGGTAAGAAGGAAGATCGACCCGTTGATGGAAGGCAGACAGCCATTCGGCGACCTCACAAAATGGGGGAATATCGAACCGATGGTGGGAAATGCAATGTTCAGCGACACTCTCTTTTCCCTCGAAGCGGCATTGCGTGAAGTAGATCACACAGCAAGCCAGCTTCCAGGAGAGCGCTCTCTCAATTACCTCCGCCAAAAGGATGAGATCAGGCATACTGTGATGTTAAACAAGCACATAATGGCCCTGATGTTCACCAGGATATATGAGCTTCTGCTTCCGCACGCCCTGCCCGTACTGAAAAGATACGGCTACAAAGGCATACCTCTGTTCATGGAAAAGACAGAAGACACATGCCCTGCATCATACATTGCGCAACGCATCGGCAGATACTCGACGCTGTGGAAAGGATTCTATCTTGGAGACGACGGAGTATTCTCAGGCAGCGGCAAGGAACTGCCGACCGACGGAATATGCAATCCCAGCGCATTCGGAGCCCTTCTCGGATTCCTCCTCAACCTGCAGAGGAAAGTCACCGAAGACTATGCTCCACCATCGCATACTGCAAAAAAACAGGGCAGGGAGTCACTGAGGGTTGACTACAAAGCTGACGGATGGTATCCATTCCTTCTTACAGAAAAGTCACTGGCCCAGAGAGGACTGCTCAAAGGAGCCGCGACAATCGATGACCTCGCAGAGTACCTAATAGAAAAGCAGGGGAATAATCCTGAAGGACTAGCAGGCATATCGAGGCAGGACCTGGAATCACTTAAGAGATTCTGCTACAACGGGCGCATAGGAATCACAAGGATAGAGCCGCGGATAGTCGAGCTTTTCGGACAGGACAAGAACGTGTATAATGGACTCCGCCGTGAAGACAAGACAAACAGGAGATGGTTTGCAGAGCTGGAAGGCAAGCAGATAGTATTCCCACATCAGCTGGACGGCTATATGCAGATGCCACAGCTCACTGAAGGAGAAGCTGACATCAGAGGCAGTGCGTTCAGCCTCCCAACCAACAACCTGGATTGGCTTGAAAGATGGATAAAAAATGGCGGGCCTGCAATGGCAGGATGCAGTATCAACAAAGCCCTCTCAAAGATGCCTGATAGCGTGAGAAAAGAGCTCATCAGGGAGCGCCTGGCAGAAGTAGACAGCGAGCAGAGAGAAGCATTCTACTCATTCCATGACGAGAATCTTAACAGCTTTCACGCAGCAATAGGCACTACAGCCCACGCTATTGCCAACCTACCGATGGAAGGTCTTGTCCATTACAGGACACTTGAACTGCTGAGGGATATGCCCTGGGGCCAGAACGCCGAAGCAATACCCAGCAACATGTACTGCGAGCACCCATTCCTCCACGATATGAAGGCTCCAGAAGGATTACCTTTTGAGACATTCAGGGTTAGCATGCACACTGACGCACACTTTTTTCTCAGGAGGCCTGACGGCAAGTACGACCTTGTCGTTTACGACATCAAGACCAACAGGCCGACACCATACCCTGAGCACAAATACCTCATGCAGACGCTGTTTTATGGTGTGGTAATCCAGGACATTGTCGAGCAGGAACTGGGGATTGAAATAGAGAACATCTACACGGTCTTGGACAAGACAGCATTCTACACAGGATTCGGAGGCAAGATGGCAGAACCCCTTCCGCATGAGACGTACAGGAAGAGGGAGTTCGCGCCAATAACGAGATGGGAACGAGGACACCCTTTGCGCGAAGGGATAGTGCATGCGGCAGCAAATGCAGTTATGGAGATGAGAATGCTTGTAGCAGACCCTGCGGAATTCGTCAGGTACAAAGGCAATCAAGAATATCATGGCAGCTGCAGGAAGTGCTTCAACTCATACAGCCTTGCGTGCGACCGGCTCGCTGAAATCGCAGGTCAAGGAATTCCTATCTCAGAATATTTTGACAGTGATGCAGACTGAAACTGACACAGACTGAAGAGGGTATGCTGACTGGGATAAAAGCAGTGAAATAGTCTAGAACCTGTGCCTTCTTTTTTTGAACTCAACAATTTTGCCGTCCTTTATTTGTATCCCTTCACTCTTCAGAAACAAGGCTTTCCCACGCACCCCGCCCTTGCCGGAAAATCCACCCAGGATCCCGTCGCTCTTCACGACACGATGGCACGGCACGCTTGGAGCATAGGGGTTGTTCTTCATCGCCACGCCTACAGCCCGGTATGCTTTGCTGTTTAACGAAACAGCCAGGTCCTTGTAGGTGGTTACCTTGCCTGGAGGGACTCTCTTGAGTTGGTTGTATACTTTTTGTGTGAATTTTTTTGGCATCGCGATCGATTTTGGTGTATTAAGAATTTTACATTCATGGTACAGACAGGCACTCACTCTGTTCGTGTCCTACGACCCACCCCGGATGGGGCATCCCCCGGGTCGTCTGACCATGTAAAATTCTTTTTTATTGCAATCCAAAAATCTGCTTGTAATTTTTGGATTGCCTATTATTTTTGTATCCATTATTTTTAGTACTAGTTAATTTTTTTTGTTTTTCTGTCTTTTTCGATGCTGGGTTTATCTTTATTTGATCAACTTCAATAGTCTATCAAACTCAACTTTCTTATATTCTTCCTTGTAAACCCTGACCTGTTTCATTATCCTTTCCTTATCCAGCGCTATCCTATTGCTCTCAAGAATCCTGGTGATATTCTTCTTTGTTATGAACTGGCAGAACTGGCTGACATTCTTCGGCGCCAGCGTGAACTTGCAACGCTCAAAATCAATGTGAACAGGCTTGCCGTCCCGCACGATGATGTGCTTGTAAGGATTGGTGAGCTCGTACTTGTTGACCCTCAGCTTGTCCAGAATGTAGCACTGCCTAAGGATCTTCCTGATCATGGACAAAGCATGGGATCTGCTGGTATGCTCCAAGTAATCGTTGATAAGCTCGCCGTCAATATATTCCATTACCAGCTCGTTCTTCCTGAAATCATACAAAACAGGAGCAATTCCCCTGCCTTCCAACAGCTTAAGAAAACGTGCTTCGATGAAGAGCCTGTCAGTGTCAGCCTCTGGATTCACCTTCTTGACAATGGCTTCCTTTCCTTCAAAGTGCCCGAGAAACGTGACTCCTCTCTTTCCTTTCTTGAACTCTTCCATAATAATATAGAATCATCGAAGGTTTATATTGGTTGTCATATAATCTATGTTAATTGTGTCATGAAAAGTCAATAATAGAAACACGTGCTGCAATAATTGCATAATCAAAGTATCATCGTACAAATTACATCCTGAAAAGCTTCTTTAACCCCTTTGAGTTTTTCTTTTTCACTGCAGTGCTCTTCTTGGCAGACTTCTTGACCGGCTTAGATGCCTGCTTTCTTGCAGTGGATGCTTTCTTGACTGTCTTTTTCTTCACAGGCTTCTTCCCTGCACTTCTCTTCCTTATTGGCTTCTGCGTTCGCTTCTGCCGGATATTCTTCTTCACTACTCTGCTCTTCAGTGCTCTTGCCTGCTTTCTCTTCGAATCCATCGCTCTCTTGCGCGCAGCCAATGCCCTCTTCCTCTCAACTGCTTTTCTCTTCCTCTCACGCTCTTTTTGTATCCTTGCCTTCACTAGCTCTCTGTTCTTCTTTTTCCTTTCAATGTCTTTTTGTTTTTTTTCCTTCAGTTTCTGCTTGGCAATCTCTTTCTTCTTCCTCTCTGCCAAGAGCTTCATTTTTTTTCGTTCCTGCTCACTCCTCTTACGTTCCATGAGCTTTTGCCTGACGGCAGCCTCCCTTTTCCTCTGCGCTTCTTTTCTGGCCTTGAGCCTCTTCCTTTCCAGCTCTTTTTTCTTGCGCTCCTGCTCCTTCTGCTTCTTAGCAAGCTCGACAGCCATCTGCCTATCCTCTTCCCTCTCAATCCTTCTTGCTATCTTCCTTTTCTCAGAATTCAATTTCTCCTGGATGCGCCAATTGTAATCCTTCCTCGTAATAGGAGTGTCCTTCTTGTTCCACAACCTGTAGACAAAAAGCTCCTCAAAATCAATTTGGTCATTTCCAATCTGCTTAAATTTGAAGCCATGCCTGTCAATCAGACTGTCCACCGCAATCTTATTGGTAAGACTGCTGAAAAGAAGAAGAATATGACCTTCTTTTGCCAGGTACTTTCCCGCCTGCTCTAGGAACCTTTCAATCACCTCATAGCCGTTCTCACCGCCGTCAAGGGCTATGTCAATAACCTGAGGATCTTTTGGCAGGTAGGGCGGATTGAATACTATTGTGTTGAATTTCTTGTTCACCTTGGCAAAAAGGTTGGAATGCAGTACAGTGATGTTCTTGATCCCGCAATTGTCAACAGTCCTCTTGACGTGCTCGATCGCATCAGGATTGATGTCAACAGCAACAACCTCTTCTGCAAAGTCTGCTGCAGTCAAAGCCTGTATTCCCGTGCCAGTACCCATGTCCAGGACCTTACCGTATGCGTGCTCCTCAACATGCTTCTTCATAAGGTAAGAGTCTTCCTGCGGTTCATATATAGGCATATTCATGTTCATCCCCAATAACCCATAAAAGCAAATCAGCTTGTAATATTTAAATGTAAGTGACCACTAAATGCTAACAAAAACAGCTGTTTTTTTTGACAAACCTGCATCCAGAAATGAACATTTTTCCTA
>JAFGHY010000043.1 GCA_016929855.1 Candidatus Woesearchaeota archaeon
GGCGTATAAGGAGGCTTTCAGGAACAATCTTATTGCAATTTCAAGGATTGCTAAGGCGCACGGTATAGCTGTTGTGTTCATGACTCAACCAGGCAATTTCCATGAAGATAAAGTGGCGCTAATGTATGGTTACAAGGATTACAATGATGACATCCTTTATCCGAAGCCTGATGAGTTCAGGAAAATCTTTCAGGAGTACAATAAGGTGATAATGGAGGTTGCTGAGCAAGAAGGCGCCTATTTTATTGATATGAACTCAAATATAGGTGAGGATGATGACTTGTTTATTGACACAGTCCATTTCACTCCTGAAGGCATAAAGAAGTTTGCAGAATTTTATGCAAAAGATTTAAAAGTGTTTATTGAAACCGATTTAGCGAACAGGAAGTCATAGTCACATAGCGAATGCATGAGTTCGCTGAGGCGAGTGTTCGCTAAGTGAAGGCCTGAACAAGAGTTGACTCTTAATGTATTGTGTATGTTAATATATCAAGCAAATAGGGTGGTTGGTTAGGATTCCTGATGAGGAGGTTTGTAATGGTGAAAAAACAATCAAAGAACAAGTCCCTGCTGGGAGAGCTTTGGGCTTTTTTGAAGGTCAGGAAAGCCTGGTGGTTGACACCAATAATTGTACTACTTATTATAGTTGGCCTGCTGATTATATTCGGCCAGAGCAGTGCTTTATCACCTTTCATATATGCTCTGTTCTAGTCGGCATGACTGGACTTCGCATATTGCATTGCATTTCGTCGGTGAAATGGAGAACTGAAAGGTTAATGTGGATTGTTGTGGAAGATGGCAAAGAAATCAAAAAGCTCTTTTGTTACTTGGATTAAATCTAAGAAACCAGAGATAATACTCCTGCTGGTAGCGTGTGTATTCGCATTCATTATAGTGGAGACTATACTTCAGCTGACTATGCCGCCGAATGAGCATGACAAGTTGTTCTGCTATGATGAGTTTCTCGGATGGAAATTCTGCCCTGGCGCTTATGCCAAGGTAAGTTTCATCTCTGAGTTCTCTCATTCAGTACAGATAAACTCAAAAGGTATGAGGGACAGCGAAGAGATTGACCCTGCGAAAAAGAACATTGTTGTGCTGGGGGATTCTTTTGTTTCGAATGTCGGTGTTGAGAATCCTAAGGATGTTTTCACAGAGGTCTTGCAGGATGAGTATCTGAATGGAGAGTACAATGTGATTAATTTAGGGGTCAATGGCTTCGGGACTGCTCAGGAATACCTAATGCTTCAGCAGCGTGGCTACTCATACAATCCTGAGATGGTCATTCTGATATTCTATCCCCGGAATGATTTCTATGATAATACTGGGCTTTTAGAATGGCTCGAGTCGTACAGGCGTCCTAAATTCATTGTGGAGGATGACAAGCTGGTGCTAACAGGTGTCCCTGTCCCTCGCAGGGATGTGAATCAGTCATTCAAGTCGAAGGTGTATGGCGTGATAAAGAAGTCTTATGTGGTTAATGTCCTTTTCGCAGCTTTGAGCAGGATGAGCTCATGGATAGCGACGAGTGATTTTCAGAACAATATTGGAAACCTTCCTCCAGAGATTGTTCTTGCGAATGAGAGCGACCCCGATATTGCTAATGCTTATGATGTGTCTTGCAGAATCCTTTCCCAGATGAACAGCGAGCTAAAGCTGAGAGGCATTGAGTTTTATGTGTTCGTTCCTCCGAACATTTTTCAGGTGAGGGATGAGTTCTATGCGATGCTTGAGGACAGAGGTCTTACTGAAGATAAAAGGTTCTATCCTAATCAAAGGATCATAAAGTGCGGGTTGGAGAACGGCGTTAACATGATTGATATGTCGCCGACTTTCATTGAGGAAGCGAAAAAGTATGAAGGGTCGCATTTCTACTATCCTGTAGACAAGCATTGGACTGCTGAAGGAAACAAACTGGCGGCAAGGATAATCTATGACGAGCTGTTTAACAAGTCTGCTTTTGCTGTGACCAGTCCATGACCATTTACCGGCCAATTACCTATTCTGAATTAGTCTGCAATTTTTCTGCTATTCTGTTCCACAGAGTTGTGTCATTAATTATTTTCTATTGATATTTTTGTCTAAGGAATTTTAGATGAATTTTTTTTTCTACTGCGTGCTTATTGTTTTGTCAGGTAGACATCGACGTATCCCCAGTCGCTGATTTCCGGGAATGTCTTCACCAGTTCGTAATTTTCGTCGAGCGTCTCATATATGAGGTCCTGCTCTTCTTCAGGCAGGAGGCCGAGAACGTCGTAAGTCCTGTCTTTGCTCATAACCACGACCCCTGCTGTTTGCTGCATGATGTTCTGCACGTAGAGTTCAGTGTTCATTGCTTTCAGTTCCCTCACTTCATCTGTGGGTAGAGTGGTCAGGTAGGTGAAGTATCCTCTTTCAAGGCCGGGAACCACTGTTCCGCCGGCTTCAACAATCACAGGGATCTCAAACGCGAGCACATAATCTCCCTCATGTATCTGATGTTTAACGAAATCGCTGAGATGGTGGAGGTCATCGAGCGTATTTATGGGCTTGCTGTCCCGTATCTCGAGGTTCATCTGCGGGTATTGTGTTATAGGAGCTATAAGGAGCACGCAGAGCACAAGTATTGATGCATAGACCTTGGTTCTGAACGATATGGACTGCATCCAGTAGAACAGAAGTGCCGTTGCACCCACTGTCAGTAGAGGTATGTACTGGAATATGTAATTGTACGCTCCGGGTGTAGGCGTAAGTGTCACAAGCAATAGCACGACAAATGATATTAGGATGTATGTTGCCAAAAGCTTTTCTTGTAAGAAGAATCTTGCTCGAGACTTGCTTCTCGCATGGGCCTGCATAAGTTTCCAGGTTGCAAACAGGGCTATCGCATAAACGCTCCAGTTGTGGAGCAGGTAGAGGATGAGCACTATTATTTTGTCGAGCAGAATCCCAACAAGAGTGTTCATGCTGATTTTCACGAAAAAGTAATCCACAGTTTCCTGAAGGGGCACTGTGCTTGTTCTTTCTAGGATCCAGCCGAGCAGGCCGTAGTACGTGCGCTTTGGGCTGAGCACAAAGAAAGGGATGTAGGCTGCCGCCACAAACACTATGCCTGTAAGTAGTGCGTATAATGTTGTCCGTTGTTTTGGCTTGGTCGTTTTATTGCTGATTTTTTTGATAACAGTATTTTTATTAGTATACTTATTTTTGCTGTTTAAGTTTTTGTTATTCAGATACAGATATGCAAGCAATACTATTGCAAGCGGTGCAACAAATAGTCTCGTACCTATGGCGAGGCACATGAAGAGCATTGAGAGGACTGCCTGCAGCCAAGGCCTGATTTTCAATTGCAGGAACAGCACGCTTAACAAAAGCAGTATTGTTGTGATGTGGCCTGCTGTGTCGATTATTGTGAACTGTGACATTACAGAGATTTGGAATGTCAATGCTGCTGTCACGAGCAGGCCTCCCCATTTGTTGGTGAGCCTTCTTGTGACTTCAAACGCAAGCCCGAGGAGGACGAATTTGAGAACTAGTGAGATTGCCCTTTCAACGCCCAGGTTGTATCCAAAGGGCATCATGAGGAGGCTTTGAATGTACCCGAACACGTGCCCCTTGTAGTATATGAAATCCACGTAAGGCAATTTGCCTTGGCTGATAAGCTTTGCGTTGTTTATGTGGAATCCTTCGTCCTGGCCTCCTATTCGCTGGTGCTGCATAAGGTACACTCCAGCTATCAGGTTAAGCACTACAATAAGTCCGAGTGCGATACCGAAGAGCACTTTGGAATCGATTTTTTTCTGCCGCTTGCCCATCCAAGCTATGATACTTCTCTTCTTGAGCATGATAAGATATCCTAACGCCGAGGCTATTCCTGCGATTGCCAATTTTAATGGAAGTATTTTAATCTCAAAAAGTTTTCTTTGGAACATGCTGTTTGTCAGGTCAGAATTGTCTATGACATACTTGTCCAGGATTGGTTTGTAGAACATGACTGCGACGGCTGCTATTATCATCAAGACTGCCAGAATCCAGAATATTATTTTCAGAGCGGTTTCTCCTTTTCCCATGCTTTCGCTGCTGTCAGGGATTTTCATGCAATTGGAGATTTCTGGCATATTTATAAAAGCTTTTTTTGCAAAAACTTAATAAACATCTCTAAATACGCTTTTCCTGTGAAATCGATGAACTCTGCCAAGCTATCTGTTATTGTCCCTGCCTTCAATGAGAAGAGGAACATTGTCCCTCTTTACAATGCTGTGAAGAAAGTTCTTTCTAAGATGGGGGTTGATTACGAGATTATATTCATTGATGATGGCAGTACTGACAACACTTTTGACGAGGTTAAAAGAATCATTAAGGCAGACACTAGGGTCAAGGGCATCAGTTTCACTCGGAACTTTGGCAAGGCAGCCGCACTCGACGCGGGTTTCAAGAAGTCAACAGGCAGTCTTATAGTCACAATGGATTCTGACCTGCAGGACAATCCTGAGGAGCTTCCAAAGTTCCTTTCAATGATTAACAAAGGATATGATATGGTCGTTGGCTGGAAGTATGTTCGGCGGGACAGTTTCGCTAAGGTCATAGCGAGCAGGATGTTCAACAGCTTGATTAGGGTGAGCACCGGGCTGAAATTGCACGACAATGACAGTGGTTACAAAATGTTCAGGCGTGAGGTGATAAGCAGCCTGACTTTGTACAGTGGTTTGTACCGTTACATACCTGTTTTTGCTCACAGGGCAGGCTACAAGGTATGTGAAGTCAAGGTCAAGCACATGCAGAGGAAGTTCGGGAAGAGCAAGTACGGCGCCAGCCGTCTATTCAAGGGATTCTTTGACCTCATCACAATCAACTTCCTGAGCAAGTTCACTACCCGTCCACTTCATTTTTTTGGTAGCCTTGGTGGTTTTTTCATGTTTTTTGGCTTTCTCGGCGGATTGTACCTGTCATACTTGAGGTTCTTCTATGATGCAGTGATAGGAAATAGGCCTTTGCTCCTACTGAGCATTCTGCTGATTGTGATAGGCCTGCAGATTTTTAGTGTAGGGCTGGTTGGGGAGATGATTAGCTTTCTGAACAAGAAGCAGAATCCTGAAAAGCCTTCTGATGACTATAACATCAGGGAGGTTGCTGGCGGGTAAAGGCTGTTAATTGCTGATTCACAATCCTATTTTCCGTCGGTTTTTTGGAGGTGTATCATATCAAAACTTTTAAATAAGGGGTTGCAACCCAGATTTCATATATAATTTTATATAATTTTGTTTATTATTTGTTTTATAATGGCTAAAAAGAGTCCGTAAGTACGGAGTTCATAAGTCAAGGGTTTGGTTTCCAGAGTGATTCCAGGAAAATTTATGGGTGATGGTGGTTTGTATGGGGAAAAAGAAGAAATCTAGAAGAAAGTCAAATCGAATATTGCCAGCAAATAAGTCTTCTGATGATGGCTCGTCAGACATTGATGATTTCGCCCTGACGGTTGATAGGAAGCCAGAAGTGGAGGAGCGGGCATTATTGAAAAAACGCAAAACAAGCTCAGGCTCTGCAAGTCAGGGTTCAGAGACCAGCCAGAGTTCAGAGACCAGTGTGTCTTCATCAGGAGTTTCATCAAGTTCATCGAGAGCTTCATCAAGCACATCATCAGCCACTGACATAATCACTTCCAAGGTGATGCCTATTGTCAGGCACAAGTATTTTCTGGTTGCAGTACTGCTTCTTATAAGTATCTTCATCAGCATTTTCATGAGGTCATACTCTGGTCACATTCCTGCATCAGAGGACTGGGCCAGGTCGACTGTCTACAATTTTCACAGGGAGCAGATATTTGCTGACAAGCAGGCAGAATATCCGAGCCTGGGAGCTGACAAGATAAACCAGCTTGTTGATCAGGAATGGCAGGCATTCTATGAAGCAAACAAGGACGCGATTGAGCAGAATGTGAAGCTTGTGCAGGATAATGTGAAGGAGAATTTTCAGATTGACCAGAACGGAGACGCCCAGACATATCTTCTGGCAATCGACCCTTACTTCTACTACAGGAGAATGTTAAACATTATTGAGACAGGGCATTCTTATGATGAAGCGAGGGAGGATGGATTGTATGATAATCACATGCAGGCACCTGTTGGGGTGCAGATGCGCTCCGACTTCCATTCGCAGTTCAGCGCTTTCATGTATAAGTTCCTTCATTTTTTTGACAGGAACCTTACGCCTTTGCAGGTTTTCTTCATGATTCCTATTATCATTGGCACGCTGGCGGTCATTCCCGCATTCTTTATCGTACGCAAGAAAGCAGGTAATTTCGGTGGTTTTGTTGCGAGCATAATTGTGGGGATGCATCCTGCTTTTATCGGCAGGACTGCTGGCGGTTTCGCAGATACCGACGCGTACAATGTCCTATTGCCCCTTCTAATAGCATGGCTTTTCCTTGAGGCTTTCGAGGCCAAGAAGCCTTTATACAAAGCAATATTTGCCGGAGTTTCAGGAATCCTTGTCGGAGTATTTTCGTACACGTGGACTGGATGGTGGTATATTTTCTTCTTCATAATTGCAGTTCTTGCAACGTATATTATTTATCAGCTGATCATATACTTTTATGGCAGGGTGAAGCTGAGCAAGGTTTCGAAGGAGAACCTTAAGAATGTTGCACGGTCGTCTTATGTACTTGGAATATTTGCTGCACTGTCAGTGATTAGTGTGCTTATATTCAGCAATGCAGGTGTTCTCATCTCTTCTCTGACATCCCCTTTCAAGTTCACAGCGATAAAGGATGCTGCTATATCAGACCTGTGGCCGAATGTTTTCACGACGGTAGCGGAGCTGAATCCTGCTTCGTTGTCTTCTGTTATCGGGAACATCGGGGGAAGCATGCTGTTCGTGTTCGCCCTGCTTGCCCTTGTATTCACGCTGCTGCCGAAAAACAGCCTAACAAATCTGACTGGCAAGGAAGGCCAGAAAATGTATTATTCCTGGGCGTACTTTGTTGGCTCAATAATATATTATCTGCTTATTCATAGGGCCGGTGCTCTTGTCTGGTTTAACAATCATTTGGTGCTTTATCTCATTGCGTTGCTGCTTCCGATAGGTGTTGGGATGTTGGTGCTTCTGCTGAGAGAGGATGTGAGGAAGGAGGTGGACATCAAGTATGCGATGTTTCTCATCCTGTGGCTTGCCGGCACGATATATGCTTCCACAAAAGGCATACGTTTCGTGCTTCTCCTGGTGCCTGCTTATGGCATTGCTGTGGGCCTGTTTGTGGGTCTTGTGAAAGAGAAGGTTTCCATTCTTTTCAAGAATGAGTTCAAGATACCTGTTATTGTGACTGCATCGGTGATAGTCATCGGTGTGCTTTTGTTCCTGGGAATTTTTCCTAAACCTTCTTTCGGCTACACGAGTTCGTGTCCTTTCATGCCAGAAAAGAATTTTGCTACAGGACAGCCTAGCTTCATGTGCTCGTCGCACGTGCAGGCAAAGACTGAGGTGCCCAGCATGACTGATGGCTGGTGGGATGCCTTGACAAAGATTAAGGAGAACAGCAGGGAAGACGCAATCATCAACAGCTGGTGGGATTTTGGCCACTGGTTCAAGGCAATTGCTGACAGGCCTGTGACGTTTGACGGGGCCAGCCAGAATACGCCTATGGCGCATTGGATCGGGCGTGCTTTGCTCACGGATAATGAGGCCGAGGCTATGGGCATATTGCGTATGCTGGACTGCGGAAGCTATACTGGCGAGGAAAAGCTGAAGGAGTACACTGGTGGTGACAGCCTGACTTCCATCAAGCGCATGAAGGAGATTATATTGCTTGACAAGGATGATGCACGAGCTGCACTTAAGGATTATGGTTACTCTGATTCTGAAGTTTCTGATGTTCTGGAACTTACCCACTGTAGTCCGCCTGAGGACTTTTTCATCACTTCAGGTGACATGGTAGGCAAGGCAGGAGTGTGGGGTCACTTTGGAGGCTGGGATTTTGATAAGGCTTTTATCTACACTACTGTGAAGAACAACAAGATGGACAAAGCAGTGAAGATTATTCAGGACAAGCTGGGAATGACTGAGCAGGAGGCCAGAAACGCTTACGTCGAGCTGACTTCCCTGACGAATGAACGCGACAAGAACTCATGGATTAGTTCATGGCCGAATTATGTTAATATCGTTGCTTGCAGCAAAGGCTCTGACACTGACACGGGCGAAGAAATCTTTAATTGCGCGTTTAACATGAACATTGGATCCCAGAACAACAATGTTGTTATCTTCGAAAGCGCAACGTTCTATCCAAATAATGTTTCAAAGACTTACCTGACTTTCATGGTCGTGAATCCTGCTACAGGGGCGAGATCGGAGTCCACACGCGGGGTTCCTGAAAAGGCAGGAATCACTGCAGAGGACGGCATTGAAGTCCATACATTTGTCGAGGAGGAGGATTCTGGTCCAGTTAGCAAGCTGAATTTCGCTTTCCTACTCGACACTGTTGACAGCAAGGCCCTGATGATAGACCCTGTGTTCATGGAATCGATGTTCACAAAGCTCTTTTACTTGAACGGTAGGTACACCACTTATTTTGAGAAGTTCGATGACAGGACAACGACCAACAACTTGAGGATAATTACCTGGAAAGTGTCCTGGGATGGAGGCATTGACAATTCTCCTGAAATAGTTGAAGATGATCTTGTTGAGCAATCAGAAGATGGAGCCGGCCAAGAAGTTGATGAAACGAGCACATCTGAATCTGCTGATGAGACAGAAGAAGAGCTCGGAGAGCAGACTGAAGATACAGAAGAAGGACAAAATGAGAATGAAGGAGGTGTAGAAGTGTCAGAAGGAGAAAGTGCTCTTGCTCCTGCGAAGAGAAAGGCAGTGATCACAACATCAAAGGGAGTTATTGAGTTTGAACTGTATGAGAATGAAGCGCCCATTACTACTGCAAATTTCATCAAGTTGGCAGAGCAGGGGTTTTATGATGGATTGAGTTTCCACAGGGTAGAGCCTGGTTTTGTCATCCAGGGAGGAGACCCTAAGGGTGACGGTACTGGAGGGAGTCCGGACAAGATTCCGCTCGAAATCAGTCCATTGTTGAGGCATTGGGACGGAGCGGTGTCGATGGCGAGGGCATCAGACCCTAACAGTGCGAGCTCGCAGTTTTTCATCACGCTTGGGGCCCAGCATTTCCTTGACGACAACTATGCTGTTTTCGGCAGGGTTATTGCAGGCAAGGACGTGCCTTCCAAGATCCAGGTTGGCGACGTGATGGAGAAAGTCGAGATAGTGGATATCTGAGTCTGCGCAAGAGTTGATTGATAAACATTTATTGGTTTTTTTTACTGTTGACTGAGGTTGTTTGAGGTTAGTTTATAATTGCAAAAAACATATAAAATCATATGAAACCTTAGGTTTCAAAGAAATTATATTGGTTGAATGAATTCATGATTTAAAATGCGTCCGAAACTATTGTCAATTGTCGTGCCCGTCTATGATGAGGTGCAGAGCCTTCCGTATCTTGAGAGCAGGATAAGCAAGATTATGCTGGAAATGAAGCAGGATTACGAGCTCATTCTAATAGACGATGGGAGCACGGATGGCACTTACAAGAAGATGCTTCAGTTGAAGAAGCTGAACAGGCACATTTGCATAATCAAGTTCAGGAAGAATTTCGGCCAGACTGCCGCCATGGACGCAGGCTTTAAGCTCGCCAAAGGCGAGGTCATAGTGAGCTTGGATGCCGACCTGCAGAACGACCCTAGGGACATTCCCCGGCTACTGGATGCCTTGGACAAGGGTTATGATGTTGTCAGCGGATGGCGTGCTGACAGGAAGGACCCTTTTGGCAAGAAGGTCTTTTCGATTTTTGCCAACAAGTATCGCAAGTGGCTGACTGGTGAGAGGATTCATGATTCCGGTTGCACTCTGAAAGCGTACAGGAAGGAATGCTTTGATGACTTGGACCTTACTGGTGAGATGCATAGGTTCATTCCTGCGCTGCTGATGTGGAAGGGTTTCAGGATTGGAGAGATACGGGTAAAGCATCATGCAAGGAAACTCGGAAGGACGAAGTACAATGTCACCAGGCTTTTCAAGGGTTTCTTTGATATCCTTGTGGTTGTGTTCTGGCAGAAGTGGTCTACCAAGCCAATATATTTTTTCGGACTCATAGGTGTGATGATTGAAATGCTTGGAATTCTTCTGGGAGCATACCTGTTTTATCTGAGATTTGTTCTGAAATCGGGCATCGGCAATCGTCCGCTGTTCACGCTTGATATCCTGCTCATCATACTTGGAGTGCAGTTCATCATCTTCGGTCTGCTTGCTGACATAATGTTCAAGAATTACTATAAAGGCACACCTTCCTACAACATTCAGAAGATACTCTGATTAGATTTCTGTATGTTTTGATTCCTGTATGTTTTTTAGGTTTTTATCCGGGTTATCTCAATCTCTTTTTCTATCTTTTTATTAGTCTTCTTTATTAGTCTTCTTATTTTTTCTATCTTTTTATTAGAAGTGCCAGGCCGGTTGTGAGCAATACCAGTATCAGAAATAGTGTGTGAATGTAAAGTCCTATGGCAAGTCCTGTCTCAAATACCACTCCGCTTGTCATGAAAAGCAGGGCATATATTATTTCAGTTGTGCCGTATCCTGCCACGAGGTATGTTGGGAGTATGTTTGACAGGAGCACCAGTCCGACGGCAATCACGACGACGAAGGGGTCTATTGTTGGATTTACTTCGTGCACGAAGAGCACGTTGACGTACGTCATTATCGTGAAGATGATCATGGTCAGGAAGAGTATGCTCAATGTTTTCCTGTAGTCTTTCAGGTTCTTGAATTCCACGACGACTTCCTTGAGTTTCGTGAATCCCCACTTGACGAGTTTGAACTCTTTTATCAGCTTGATATTCATTATCTTGTCGAGTATCTTGACATACGTGCTGTTGAGGAATGCCAATGATAGGAGTGCGAGCAGAATCAATGCTCCAACTATTATTATTGCAGGCATCGCGTTCAGTGCTATTTCTGGTTTGTTGCCAAGCATGATGAGGCCTAAGAAGAAAAGCGATATGACAATCAGGAAGTCAAAGAACCTGTTGATGAGTAAGAGGCCTATTGTTTTTGTCTGCGTTATTTTCCTTTTGCTCTTAAGAAGTACGAGTATGGATATTTCTCCAGTCCTGAAAGGCAGGATGACATTGTAGAAGTTATGTATGATGCTTATCTTGACCATCTGCAGCAATGGCACTTGCCTGTCCAGCAGTATGTAGAATCTGGCTCCTTTGGCGATGCTTTGTATCATGTAAAGCGCCCACGTGATAAGAATTATGTATATGCTCACAGAGGATATCATGCCAGTTATTTCCTGCCATTCTATCTTCCAGATGATAAGTGCAAGAAATACTAATGTGATAAGAGAGTATATCAGCGTCTTTATGTTCCTTCGTCTTTTGCTGGAAGGATTTCTTGTCATGCCTTGTTCCTCATTCAATGTTACAGTAATCATTGAAAATGCTATTCATTCAATCTTATGATTATTCTCCTGAATACTCTAGATTACTGTTATTGTAGCCATCTCCATGCTTCCTGTGGTGGACTCGTAAGTCCATGTTTTGACTGGTTTGTTCTGGAGAAGGTCGTTCATGGTTTCCAGGCTGAAATTGCCTCCTTTCTTCAGAATGATGTATACTGGCGCTACTCCTTGCTGGGTCTGCTGTACACCCACTTGGGCCAGCTGGTAATTGTCCATGATGTACTGCACAGTGTCCGCGACATCAGGGTTCTGGAAGAACTGCAAGCCCCACTGGTAGAACACGACCCATTTTACATTGAGTTCATCCTCGACGTAGGTCATGTTTTCATAGTTGGGTATCGCGCCAGATAAGGCTTTCCTGTCTGCGTGCCAGATTAGTCCGTAGTCCTGTCCGCTTGAGTGGATTATTCTTTCGTCGGGAAGGCTGTTCATGTTGATGTATTCGCCGATGGCGTCCAATCCTATGAACTGTGTGTTGAACTGCCTGTCTTTCGCTTCCATGGATTTTGAGTAGATGCTGTTGTTTTTCGTCGGGAAGAGGAAGACAAGCCAGAGCATGACCACTATCACGAATATTGTCTGGATTGTCCTGACATTGATTTTTTTCAGGGCATTTTCCTTGACGAGTGATCCGATGAAGTTGCCTATGTGCAGTGAGATGAAATAGATGATGTATGCTATCATGAATATCACGAAGGGCGCGATAGGGTACTGGTGGTAGCTGTGTCCTCTCATCTTGTCTGCCGCTATGAAAAGAAAAATTATGCTTGCTATGCCGTATCCAAGGATGAACCTCGCGAACATCGATATTTTTCTTGTTTTGTAGAAATTGTAGATTGTGACGCCGAGGAACACGAGCATCCCTCCAAGAGCTGCTTTCCATCCGAATGTCGTGTAGTTGTCTGCTATGTATGGGCCTAGGTTAGCCCACCATGCTTTTGTGAAGACCATGCTCCCTCCACTGTTGATGCTTGCTGTGACAATGTCTACACCGTATTCTTTGAGCGCATATTGTGAATACCAAAGCCAGAAGGGAATGAACATTGCTATTACTACGCTAATGATTAGCTCTTTTTTCTTCTGAAGCCACCATTTTGCTTTCATCATCTTCCTGTAAGGCAGTGTGAGCAGTATCGGCACTACTGCTATTGCAAAAGAATATTTTGAGACCACAGAGAACATGATGAGTGTGGCGGCAGTTATCATATAGCTTGGTTTTTCGTTCTTCAGCCATCTTAGGTAGAAGAAAAATCCTATCATCATCAGCCCGAGAGATGGATTTATTAGTTGGACTTGCCTGCCGAAGAAGATGAATAATGGGTTCAACGCAAAAAGTCCTGCTGTCAGGAGCGCAAAGCCTTCTTTTCTTGTAAGTTCTTTGATGATTAGGTAAGCTCCTATCACTGCAAGCAGGTTAAACAGTATGCTTATGGTTCTTGCGATGGCAAGGCTCGGGCCGAATATCTTGAACATGAACCCTGTGATTATGGAGGTTAGAGGGAATGAGTCTGTGTGGGCTCCGCTCGGGTCTCGGTCTATTACAGGATAGTCGAATACAGGTATGAAAAAGCCATGGTTGAAGAAACCGTCTTCTGCGAAGTTTCTAGCTTCAGTCAGATAATGGGTTTCCTTCCAGTTGTGATAGCCTAATACTGGATAGTCTACATGATAGAACCTCCATGTGGCTCCTATTATTACAATAATGGCGAGTATCGCCCAAGGGTAGTATTTTTTGATGATGTCAAGCGAAGTCCTAGTTGAGGTATTAGGTGTGTTCGTTTGTTGTTTTGATGGGATCTCAGTTTCTGCTTTCTTCCTTTCTTCTTGATCATGATTTTTTTGCACGGGTGTTTGTTCAGATGATTTTTGCTTTGGTTTCTTCTTGTGCTTTTTCATGACATGGTCAAACTACGTAAAGTATATAAAGATTCCCAATTTTGTGTGGTTAAATGCCGTCTAAAAAAACCCATTCCAAACCAGTCAGGATATCATCTAAATCAAAGGCTGGAAAAGATTATTCTCTGGATGATGTCTGGATAGTTATTCCAGCATTCAATGAGGAGAGCAAGATAGCCAATGTCGTGAGTGCTGTCAAGGAGATAGGATTCCTCAATACTGTTGTCATTGATGACGGCAGTAAGGACAACACCTATGAGCAGGCCAAAACCGCTTCTAGGCATGTAATCAGGCAGAAGAAGAACATGGGGCAGGGCGCTGCACTCAGGGACGGGATCAATTATGCAATAAATAATGGCGCGAAGATTGTTGTGACTTTTGACAGTGACGGCCAGCACAGGCCGCAGGATCTTAAGCCGCTGATTCAGCCGATTATTGACGGTAAGTGTGATGTGGTGCTTGGCAGTAGGTTCCTGACTAAGGACTCTGTCAAAAAGGTTCCTTTTGTTAAACGCAACACTCTAAGGTTGGGTACTGCTGTGTGTTTCCTGCTTTATGGTATCAGGCTTACTGACAGCCAGTCCGGCCTGCGGGCTCTTTCTGCAAAGGCTGCGAAGAAGATACGCATCAGGGAGGACAGGATGGAGCACGCCGCAGAGATTTTCGATGAGATAATGCGCCATAAGCTTTCCTTCCAGGAAGTTCCTATAGTAGTGAATTACACTCGTTATTCCATGTCGAAGGGGCAGGGCAGCACTGCCGCGTTCAAGCTAGGCACTAATATGCTGAAGATGAAGTTCAGGAAGAGATAAATTGAGAAGACTTGAATTATGGTAATGAGTTAATTCTGGTGATGAGTTTTTTGCTGAGAAAATTTTTCTAAAATATTTTACTGGCGTACCTTATTAGGTTTGGTTCTTTCAATGCGAATTTTGCGAGGAGTTTAATGATGCTGTCCCTGCCGGTGTCTCCAAGTGCTTTGGCGAGGCTGTCTTTTCTGGCAGTTTCAACGAGCCTGTTCCAGTCATGGTCGCTGAATTTGTTAAACATCTTGTTTAGTCGGTAGTGCAAGTATAGGTCGAGGTTCAGTTTCCTCAGGCTTGAAGTGTAGTTTTTCCCAGACAGGATTGATTCGCTGAGTGCCTTGGCTGCAGTCATACTTTGGACTATTCCTCCGCCTGTTGTGTTCTTAACCTGACTTGCGGCGTCTCCTACCAGGAGTACTCTGTACTGCTTGTCGCTGACTGGAATTTTTGGGTTCCATTTTGGTATCATTCCGTTCTGCATTGCTAAGGGTTTGATAGGTTGGGATGGTCGAGGCGGTTTGAATGTTGTAGGTTTGATTGTTGTAGGATTACTGATGTGCTGTTTGGTGTATTGTCTGATGAAGTCATCAAAGAGTCTTTTTGCTGTGCTGGTTGGCGCGGCGATTCCTATTCGTGCATTGCCGTCTCCTTCTGGTACTGCCCAGGCGTATTCTCCGATGTGCGGGAAGAATTCTATGTCTGTGAGGTCTTTTACCTTGTAGGTGCCTTGCAGGCCTATCAGATTCTCATGGTTCTTGTACAGGCCGAAAAGGTGGGCTGTTGTTGAATTCGGGCCGTCGGCGCCTATGAGCTTGCTGAATTTGACTGTCTGAAGCTTTTTTGTTCTTGTCTCGAGAAGCTGGATATCCTGGCCTTTCCTTGCGTGCAGTCTTACTCCTGTTACGATGCGGGCACCTTTTTTTTCAGCAACGTGTGCAACACTTTGGTCAAATAAAGTCCTGTCTATGACAACATTTGGGGTCTTAAATCGCACTCTGACGGCTTTTTTATTGGGGCCGATGATTCGCGCGTATTTTATGGTGTTCTTGATGCACTTTTTCGGAGGTTTAAACAGCGGATTGATGGCCTCTGAAAGGAGGCCTGTGCACTGGACTGGTTTGCCGATTTCCTGGTGCTCTTCGTAGATGACTACGTCCTCTGCGCCTTGCTTGGCTATGTTCAGGCCTGCAAATGCACCTGCAGGTCCGCATCCTATAATGGTGATCATGACAGTTTGTAGGCTGGGCAGGGTTAATATAACTATTTATTTTCTATATAGTAGTTTATTACTTCATCCGCTGCAAAAAAGCCGCAAGCAGCAAGAATATTGGATGTCGGGGATTAGGTGTCAATGATTACTTTTAATTTCAAATTTATCACTCACAAGTAACAATTTATCGAAACATTTATATATGAGTTACTACTAATGAGAGCTAACTCGCATTGTTGATATTATGCTGGTAATATTATGGTATTAAAGCCTTTTCACAAAGGGTTATTGGGGGATAAAATGGTTTTTGATGGACTCACAGGAAAAGTCAAGAAAGCTTGGAATGATATGAGAGAAAATGTTCTTATTGTTAATGCCTTGCGTGCAGTTCCTTATGTAATGATGCAGTTGGCCGGTGGCCAGATTTCTTCAGCCGTGGCTGACCCTGATAGTGGGTCACAAAAAGCTTACGATACGATGAAGAACATGAATGCTCAAACGCCTATAGAACATGTTGCAGGGGTTCCCATCACCTGCCTTGGTGATATGGAGAAGTTCCTCGCAGAGCTGAAGGCAGCTAATGAGAAGGCTGAACAGGAAGCACAAGAATCAGGTGAAGCAGAAGGTACTTATGAACTGCCAACGCAAAAAACTGCTGAAACAGCACCCAGCCATCAGGCAGCTCCTTCTGATATCAAAACACCTTCTGATTTGAAGGATCATGATCCTATTTCTGTACATACTAGACTCCCGGTATTTGAAGAGACTTTTGTGAATGGCAGCGGCCTTGAAGATGCTGTCGTGAACAGCATTCTTGTTTATGGTGCGGGTCCGAGACCGCAGAGATTGTTTGCAGGTCCTGACGGAAGGTTCCCTACACTCACAGTCACTGAAGATCAGGCGCCAAATGTGAGGGTGTACATTGAGGGCAGTGGTCCTAATGGTTCTGTTATGGATTTCATAACCTATGACTCGGAAGGAAGGAAGGTTGTCGTTGACACTGGCGGTTTTGCAGGAACGCTTGATTGTGGATCGAATGATTACTTTGCAGTCGTTGAGTACGCTGGAATGGGTGCAAGAGTGCTTGCTAGCGTGGAAGGAAATATTGATGTAGAATGCGATGGAAAGCCAGTTAAACACGAGAGGGCTCAGCCGCCTATGTCCGGAAGGACTGTGTATCAGACCAACAATTGGAATATTGTGATTAACGGTTCCGGTGACCATGAGAAGAGACAAGAGAGGCCTGTCTGTCATGAGCCTAAGCCCGAAGGTAAGTCAGGAGGTTCATGGTTTGTCGGTGGGGGTATGTTATTCGAGGACAACGAGAAGAGCATGCACCACACAGGTATTGATTATTCTATTGATTCAGACCAGGATGTTAAGGGTTGGACATTCGGAGCAGGAGGTTCGGGAAGGTTCACTATGCTTAACGGTAATGGTGCTTACGGCGCTGTCGAGCTGGACGTTAGTTCAGTAAGAGGTGACGGTAGCAGGACAGAGACTCTTGATGATGTTAAGCTTGACTTTCCAGAGACTTACAAGAATACTCAATCCAGCCTTTCAGTTGTTGGCGGATTCAGTCCTGGCGACGGTCCGGTTTGGATTGGCGGCAGCATTGACTTTGTCAATGCCTGCCATGAGTATGATCGCGGGACGTTGAACGAGCATGGCGAGTACGACCATGACGTCACAAAGAGTGAGGAAGGCGGCGTACGCGGAGGGATAGCAGTAGGTGCGGGTATTCCTGGAGGCGCCAGCAATCACATTGCTTTTGTCTATAATCCTTGGGAGAACATAAGGGTTGACCAAGGGCATGGCATTGCAGGATATGATGTCGACCATAATGGCTGGCACGTCTTCGGTCAAGTCGGCGGCAGCATTTCTGACGATGCGAAGCTGTTTGTCAACGGTGAATTTGAAAAGGTTGCTACTGAATATGACAGAGGACATGAAGGCAGGTCCGACCAGTGGGAGTCAGACGGCTTCAGGTACACTGATGAAGGCTACAAAGCAGGAGTTGGTGCAGGCCTGTTCTTCAGCAACGGCATTCACCTTTATGCTAATGGAACCTACTCAGATGTTGACCGTGACATATTTGACGGAAATCCTGTCTGGGAAGGAACTAATGAAGGTTGGAGTGCATCAATTGGAATTAATTATTACGGAGATTTTTAGGAGGTTGAGAATGTTAAACAAAATTTTCACAATAATGTTGGGCGTGCTTGCGTTTGTTCTTGTTTTTGCAGTGACAGCATCGTCTGTTAGTGCAGAGCTTTGCCCTGACGGGCTTGGAGGATATTGGGAAGACAATGATGGGGACTGCATCCCTAAGTATTTTGATAACTGCTGGTACATGCAAAATGCCAACCAGGCGGACAGTGACGGCGACTGTGATGAGCATGATCTCCCTTACACTAGCGACCCGCACTGCGGTGACGTATGCGACCCGGTTGATGATGACGATGATGGCCCTTACAATCATGCTCCTGAAATCGAGCAGTTCTACGGCCAGACTGTTGCCTGTGACGAGGAATTCGATTCGGTCAGGCTTTATGTTGATGACGATCACACTGATGAAGAGGACTTGATAGTCACGGCTTACAGCCAGTACAACAGGTTGGACTCGGATATCCGTGAGACTAACGGGCACTTCTATCTTGTTGTTGACAATCCTGAATCAGGAAATGATGAGCCTATTGTCGATTATGTCCGTGTGAAGGTTAAGGATAAGGGTGGCAAATACGCTCTTAGCCCGTGGGTTAAGTTCAAGGTCCTTGCCTGTGAAGAGGATGATGACAATATCGAAGATTTTGTGATGGACAACATTCCAGGACAAACTGTACAGTGCTATTCAAGCTTCAGCACTAAGGATTTTGATGATTACATCGACAATTATGGAGGATATTCGAGCAGTGAGCTGGAGTTCAACATCAGGTCAATTCAGCCTCAGGTTGATTCTGAAGCCGGATTGGATTACAAGTTTTATGATAGCACGAACAGCTTCAAGGTAATCAATCCAAAGGACGGCAGGGAGAGGACTGACCGTTATGAGATTAGCGTTTCAGCAGGGGCTTCACGCCTTGCTCAGGTCACTACAGGTTATTTCAAGGTGGTGAACTGCGATGAGGAAGACGATGAAGATGAACCGCCAGAGGATGAAGATGAGCTTTGCAGTTGCACTGACTATTACAATGCTTATGCCCGTTATGACGGTTGGAATTTCATGCATTGGCTGCACGAGCACGACGAGTGTCGCGGCTATTACAGGGTAGAATGCCCTTTGCCGGATGATGATGATTTCAACGACTGGGATTGTGAAGATTGCGATGATGATTGGGATTGCGACGATTGTGATTGGGATGACTGGGACTGTGACGACTGTGATAATGATGAGATTCACATCCATTATTACTATGATTACTATGATGACCCATACAATTACTATTATGACAACTTTTACAGCCAGCCAATCTACATAATGGACGAGCCAGGCTGTATGCTGCCGGATCCTTACTCTGCAAGGATGGTCGCTGACAAGGACTGTGACAATGTTCCGGATAATGTTGACAATTGTCCTGAGGTGCACAATCCCGGACAGTGGGATGCGAACCGGAATGGTATAGGTGACAGTTGTGAAGTTGTGATCGAGAGCTTCAGCGTGCTTCCCGGCACTGACTTGAAGGAAGGTCAGGCTTTCACTGTGAGTGTTTCATTCGCCAACCTGGCGCCTGAGAAGCTGTATAACGTTCAGGTTGAGGCTGCTGTGGATGCTTTCGGCCTTTTTGGCAGTGAGCTGGTTGACAGGATGGAGATTGGCGAGACCCGGACAGTCACGTTCAGGTTTAACATTCCTCAATGCATTGACCCAAGGGATGCCATAGTCAAAGTGAAGGTCAGGTATTTTGAACGCGAGGTAATTGGAAGGAATGCCAACCTGCACATAAGTGAAGGGCAGTGTGACCTTGAGGTCGTGCATAATAGTGTTGTTGACGTGTTTGACATCCAGGACGTTGTTGTCGGAGAGAGCACTTCATTCCCTATGCTGGTCGAGAATACTGCTAATGTTGACAAGTCTTATGTTGTCACGGTGCAGGGTGTTGACAGCTGGGGTTCGTACTATGTTGACGGCGGGAATGTTGTTATTGTTCCTGCAGGCCAGAAGAAGACAGTCAATTTGGTTGTTACTGCAAGGCAGGATATTGATTCTGGCGAGCGAGTGTTTATGGCTACGTTGACGCAGGGTTACGAGATCCAGGAGATCCTATTGACAGCTAATGTCAAGCAGAAGGAGTCTGAATCATACGGCTTTACTGGCGGTTTTGTGCTTGCTCTTAGGATTATACTTGTCATATTGCTGTTGGCTTTGGTAGTGTATGCTGTGTTTTTGGCAGTGAAGGATAAGGAGATGAAGAGTCCTGTACCTAGGGGCTATGATCCGTTGCCTGACTTCGAGACCTACAAGTAAGATACTTACAAGTATATTTTTTCTTTGTTTTTTCCTGATTTGTTTTCTGCTTAAACCCGCAAATTTATAACTACTCTCCAATAGTTAACAAACGAAACCTTTAAATAAAAATCTGCGTTCACGACTATTAAAATGGTCATTGATAAATGTATCTGCTCAGTCTATGGTACTTTTTCCAAAGTTTTTCTTGTATTTGCTCTGACAGCAGTTCTAATGCTCGTTTCCGGGTTTTCACAGAGTCCTGGATGCCAGCTGCTCGACACTTACACAGGAGAAGTGGTTTCAGACGTGAACTGCAATAATGTCCCTGATTTCATGGAACAGGCTTCGCAAAATCATATTATGCCTAAGCAGGATGCTCTCCATGATCAGGACCTTGCTGATAAGGACCTTGCTGATATAAAATTCAGATCTTACGAGCTGGAGATAGACTATGCGAGGTACAGGGAAGTGAACAGCGGTGAAGGTATGTTCTATCCTATTGACATCATGAATCCTTCTGATTTCACTATTTTCCTCGAGCTGAAAGTGAGTGACACACGCGATTTTGCGAGCTTCAAGTTCATGCCAAGCAGCGTTATTTCAGTCAGGCCAAAGGAGACTGAAAGGGCCTACATTTACCTGGATATTGATGAGACTGCTGGGCCTGGATGGTATGATTTCACAGTCTTTGTCTCACAGTGCGATGCTTGCGAAGCAAACCCTGAAGGAATTGACATTGAGTCTTCCAGCCTGGACATGAAACTGCAGGTGGTTGACGGTCCTAAGCATGTTGTCAGTCAGAGGCCCGGTGATTCGAGCATTATCCTTAAGTCAGGTAGCAGGGTTAGGGCAGGTACTGCCAATGACATTCTGGTTGGGGGGAACAGGGCTGTTGAAATACTGTTGATAATACTTATACTTGTCTTGCTGGTAATCGGACTTGTCATTGGGTATGACAAGCTCAGGAAACAGCAGGGTCTTCAGAATAAATGATGTTAATAAAAAATTATGCTAATAAATGATGTGGGTAAGAAAAATAGAAGTTAGAAAAATACATGTGGTTATGAAAATGAAGTTCAATAAAATCATCCTGGTTGCGCTGCTCGCGATTCTTCTTTCAGGTTTTGCAAGCGCAGAGTTCATCGTCAACAAATACACCAATGAGTTTGCAGTCACGAGTCCTGTGCAGGACGTCAAGGCTTGCGCCTGCGGTGTAGGCCAGGACACGATTGACGTCACGAACCATGGCAATATCGGCGCGATATTCCAGGTTGACATCGAGACTCCTTATCCAGACTGGATGGAGGTTGCAGAGAGCAATTTCTGGATCGAGCCCGGCCAGTCCAAAGCAGTTCATATCAGCACAAGGATTCCTTGCGATTACGAGGGAGCTTTCACCTACAGGGTGAAGGTCCACACGAGCCAGGGCAGGGACAAGTTTGTTGACAGGCAGGTGCTTGCCAAGGACTGCCAGAACATCAGGGCTGACCTTTCTGTTTACGAGTCGAGCGTGTATCCTTGCACGCAGACAGAGTTTGATATCAATGTCGAGAATACCGGCAAGCATAAAGAGACATACTACGTGGGGATGGATGAATCGTTCCTTCACGACAGTCACATCACTTTTTCAGAGGATAACATCGCGCTTCAGCCTGGTGAGACTGGAGTCGTGCATGCAGTCTTCTCTCCGCCGTGCAGCTTGTACGGTGTTATTGACATGCCTTTCATGGCATCCACTGAGCTTACTGGCCAGTCTGTCCTCATGGACTTTGACCTGACCATTATCAGGGATTATGATTTCACAATGAGTCTGCCTGACTTGGGCATGACGTTAAACAACGGAGGAATGGAGGTGGCTGATGACGGCACTCTGAAGGTGTGCTCGAAGGTCGTGACTGAAGTCCCTGTTGATGTCAAGAACATCGCGCGTATCGCGAACACATACACTTTTGACCTCGTCGGTCCAAGCTATGCCGGCACGGACCTGACTGAGCTGAGTGTCAATCCTGGCCAGACCAGGCAGGGCAGCCTGATATTCAATCCTTCTGGTTTGGTTGAGGGAAGCAGTTCACTCTCTCTCAAAGCAGAAAGTGCTTTGGGTGATATGCACAAGGAGCTGAAGGTCGACTATACTGTCGAGAACTGCTATGATCATGAGCTTGATATCGAGACCAACTATGCTGATGTCTGTTGCGGCCAGCATGAGTATGCTGTCAAGGTCGTAAACACGGGCAGTGTGACTGACACTTTTCATGTTGATGCGCAGAGTGACCTTGAGGTAGGCGTGAGCCCTAAGTTTGTGGTGCTCTCTCCTGGAGAGGAGGCTCTTGTGACATTGTCTGTCGATGCGCTCTGCACTGATGAGCTTTATGAGATTAAGGTTTTCACGACGAGCGAGAAATCCGGCTTGATCGGGAAGGCAAGTCTTGTGCTGAACAGCTTGTCGCCACAGTCATGCTATGATGTACTGCTAGATCCTGTTGAGGTTAGGGTGCTGAAGGAGAACATGCTTAAGGGCGTTGAAGTTCCTGTCAAGTTCGTGCACAACGGCCTGAAGGGTGGTGACTATAGGGTTTACATGGACAGCCAGGTCTGGGATTCTTCAACTCTAGATGAGGTGTTTAACATAGGTCCTGGAATGACAAAGTCCCTTGACCTTATGCCTGAGAATGCCGATGCTGTTGCTGAACTTAATTATGGCAGATACTTGTCGAGGATCGTGTTCATGATCGAGGACCCTGATTATGGTCCAATTGTGTACGAGAAGAGCTTGTTCACTGACATAGTTGACCGTTCGTTGGCGAGCAAGGTCAGGCTGATGTTCAGCAAGCATCCCAACTGCATCTTCGGCCTCATAATTTTCGTGCTTGCGACAATTGCCGCAATCCTTGTTGTTTTTAGGGACAAGTTCGACAATTTTTCGTTCGCAAAGGGGATGGTTGTTTTCAAGCGCAGGAAATGGGAGGGCATTGAGCTTTTCAGCAGATGGATGCTCATGCTGGGCGTATTTGCGCTTGCCTTTATACTATTGAGCTGGAACGGTTTTCCAAGCTTTCAACCCAAGAACGTCGAGTTGGCTGATGGTCCTCTGCTTATCCAGTGGTTCGAGGACAACCAGCATGTCATGGACTTGAATGATTATTTTGAGGACCCTGACCTTGACAGTCTGTCATACACTTCAACTTTTGTTGAGAACATTAACGTGTCAATTTCAGGAAGCAAGGTGACTTTCACGCCAGACTACAACTGGCATGGTACCCGTCAGGTAATCTTTACTGCTGATGATGGCAAAGGCGGTGTGACTGACAGTTCTGTATTGACCTTGGAGGTTCTTGATGTTAAGGAAAAGACCTTGGGCAACATCTTCGGATTGTACTGCTGCTACATTTTCCTCGGCCTGCTGCTGCTCATATGGATTGTCGTGATGATTGACATCAGTTTGAGCCAGAAGGTTGTAATAGTGAGGAAGTGAGTGAGACTAACTGCTTTTGTAGATTATATTCTTCAGTGTATTTTTTTTAATATATGTGTTCTTTAATATATTCTTTAGTCACAATCAATATGCGTGTAGAATTACAGCAAATTTTGCAGCAAATTTTTTAAAGGTGTTTTTGCCACTTCGTGCTATGTCAGATATAAGTTTGCGATTCCAGGAAGCGGGGGATGCTGAAAGGTTCTTTAAGATACTAAATAATCCTAATTTTGTTTTCTTTTCGGCAAAGCCCAAGACTTTGAAGGATGAGATTGAATGGCTTCAGAAGAGGGTTGAGAATAGGGAACGAAACATCTCATACGACTATGCTATCGTCTTAAGTGATGAAATCATTGGAGGGATTGGGATAAAGATTGACCAGCAAAGGCCTTACATTGCTGAAATTGGATACTTTATTGCTGAAGAATATTGGGGTAAAGGTTTTGCTGTCAGTGCAATATCTTTGGCAGAGAAGTTTGCGTTTGAGGAGCTTGGCCTCCACAGGCTTGAGATTCGTATGCATGTTGATAATTCTGCAAGTCAGAGGGTTGCAGAGAAGTCAGGCTATTTATATGAAGGGGTTGTTCATGGTGCGTTCAGGCTTGCAGATGAGTTTGTTGACAATCATCTTTTCTATAAGCTTAATCCTGCTCATTCACCAGGTAATCAGTAATTGCATCCGTTCTACTGTAGTCATTCTAAGTTGTTTTGAACCAACCAATACTTTTTTATAGGACTTTTGAATATGTTGTTGATATGAAAGAGGTGTCTTTTATTATTGATGGTGATAAGGAGGGCGGATCTTCTATTAGATCAGGTTCTACCGCGAAAAGGACTGATTCTGCTGGCTTGCGTGATATCCCTCCTGCACTCACTGTGGGCAAGCACAAGCAGCCTAAAGAGCTGAAGAAGGGCGCACACACTACAAGGAACGTCCTGACAGTGGTCTTTTTGTTGCTGGTTTTCACGTTGGCATATGCTTACCTGTTTGTCATCAATCCTGTTTTCGTGTCAAAGCCTGATGTTGAGAGGCCTGATACTCCTGCTTTGCCTGGGGATGTCAGTCTCGGTGCAGGCCAGGATGCAAGCGGGCCTGGCGGTTCTGAAGAATCTTCGCAGGCAGCTCAGGAAGAATTGGATGAGGTTGTCGAGAACTTCGAGCCCGAGCCCGAGCATGTCGATTATTTGCTGAATGAGATTGACGCTTACAAGCTTCACGAACCTCCTCTTGGCGACGAGATTCCTGTGATGGAAGTGCATATCACTGATGACAACACTTACTTTGCAGTGCAGGTGGTTGACAACCAGATTGAGACCACTGAAGGCCGTGCTGATAATCCTGATTTGATAATTCATGGCAGTAAGCTGACTATTCTTCAGCTGTTGAATGAGGAGAACATAATGGAGTCCATCGGCTCTTATGCTGAATCTGGTGCTGTGTGGGTTGAGCCTTTGAAGCCGGAAAGCGAATTGGCGGCCAAGGGCTATCTGGCGATATACACTGCGATTGTGTAGTTATTTTCTCCATATTTTTATGCAATGCGACCTAGTGAACCTTAATATCGGCTCATACTATCATATATAGCGTAGTTGTCCTACTCATTTTAGTAATAATTAGAGAAGATAGTGTGAGCGTTGTATTGCAATGAACTTTTGGATATTGCACATTTTATTTTTTCCTACTAGTAACCGGGATGGATTGCATTTTCTCTTCGAGAAAATGAGGTCGGAGTGGTTGCAGCCCAAAACCTGCTGGCAGATTTTTGGACTGTCTGGAATAAAATATCCATTAAAATTATTTCAAGTCCAGAATGATTTGTTGCGTTGCTGCTCTTCAAACTCAGTATTCCCACAATTTTTTCTGACTTTTAAGGTTGTTGACGAGGATGCTGCGTTCAGTGTATACTGCTGGGTTGAAACTGAATCTTGTTTGTATCTGTTCGTGCAAGTGCTTGAGCAGTTCTTGTTTTGTGTTGAATTGTTTTGGCTGCTGCTGCATTGTTTTCCTGACTGCTTCCCTTACGACCCACACTCCCAGAGGCTGGTAGTATTCGTCTGTCACGATTCTGAATGCGTAAACGCTGGCCTGCCTTTTCATCTCGCTGAGTTTCTCGACGATGCCGAGCTTGGCTGCATAGTATCCTCCTTGAGTGCTGCTGGCATACGAGGAGCGGCCTTTGTATGGTTCGTGGTCAGTCCAGATTTCTTCGACTATTCCTTTGGCAGGGCCTTCTTGTTTGGGTGCCACCATCTCCAGCAATTCGTAGCTCCATACTTCAGGAAACATGCAGATGAAATAATGATTTCCCAAATGACCTCCTTCGAACATCATGTAGTTCGTGACAGGATAGTTCTTAATCTGCTTGACAAATCCTTTGCTGATCGTGTCGTCCACTGCAGTGATGCTCCACCTTGTCGGCACGAGTATTTTGTTCTTCTGTAGGCCGAGCGTGCCCCCGCTCAAAAGTTTTGTTAGGTAGTGTTCGTCTATATTGCGTTTATACATCATTCGCATGGCATCAGATGATTTTATGTCGTCATTGACTGCACTTTCTACCAGCTTCGGAATTTTTGGATTGTTAGTCACACGCAGTTTCTTCAGCTGTACTGCAGGTCCTTGCGGTGCAGCAAAAGAATTTAGTATTAAGCTCAAATGAGGTTTTTTTGACAGTCCAACCTCGACTTCAACATTGTCGCTGGACATTGCCACTTCTTGCGCCATATCAGTGTACTTGCTGCCTTGGTCTGAACTGATTTTGCTCGGGTTTTTTATGTGTGCTTCAAAGTTGCTGTTGATGAGTCCCATTCTTATGTCTATTATTTCCTGTATTGTTTTGTTTTGCTGACTCCACACGCGGGGGCTGTCCACGAGTTTTGGAAGGTTTTCATTGCTCAAGACGCCCATCCTGACCCTTGGGTAGCCGTGCCTGCCGACAAAAAGGTTGGGGCTTTGTCCAGAAAAATCCTGCTTTGCCTGTTTGTTGAATGTCATGCGCCTGTAGAACTCATTCTTTAAAGGACAATCCTGGTCCCTGCACAGTGCAAAACTGGTCTTACCGCATTTTGGGCATTGCATCTTGACTGCACGGAAGATGTTTTTTATTATAAGGTTTGCTGGTGTTTGGCTAGTGTATTATATTTTTTAGAAATGCATAAATAATATTTGTGCAACTTCTGTTAGCATGCAATTCCTACTACGACCTTCTAAGGATTCCAAGGGAACCTTGTATTTGATGAGAGGTTGGTCTGGGAGTGGAAAAAGTTATTCTGCCAATGAGATTGGAGGTTTGATTTTTTCAACTGATGATTTGTGGCTTAAAGACGGGGTTTATGTTTTTGACAAGTCCCAGATGAATGAAAAGCATGCTCAGAATGTTGAAAGAGTGAGAGAGGCATTAGAGTTTGGGGTTGAAAGCGTGGTTGTTGACAATACAAACACGCGTTTGTGGGAGATGCGTCCGTACGCTGAATTGGTTGTACAGTTTGGTTATGCCGTTGTTATTGTTGAACCTGATGCGCCTCATCGGTTTGATGCGGCCGAGTGTGCCAGACTCTGCAGGCATGAAGGTATTAGTGAGAAAAAGGTCTTGACTCAGATGGGTCGTTTTGAGTTTTGCTTTTGCCTGGAAGATATTCTTATGGCAGAAAAGCCACATCAATACAAGTGAAGCATATATGGTTTTTAGAACATCTTTTCCAGGAACTCCCTGAATTTTGTGTTGTCTTTGTTGTCGTAGTCTTCGTAGATTGCTATCTGGTGGGCTGTTATTATGCGCAGGTCTTCCATGTATATGTCGATGTACCTGGTAAGAATGTACACTACAAGTGCAGAGAATGTTGTGCTTATGAATCCTGCTACGGCAAAGAAGTATTTCTTGATGAAATCCTCTACCAATGGCGTCACTGGCAGGAATGTGCTTATCAATGAAGCGTACAGGAGGATGTAGAAGAATACCCTGAAGCTGAAGAGCACTCTGCGGTTGATGTTTACCCTATTGAATGCTTTTTCCAGCTCGTAGAGCCTTTCCTGGTCTGCTTTCTTCTTGACAGTTACAGTATTCTTCAGATTATTCAGGTATATGCTCATCCTGAAGGTCCTATTCGACCTTAGCCTCGTGAATATAGGTTTTATGAAATTCTTCATTTTGGTGAGAGTCCTTTGACTATCAGGGCGAGTATTATCAGCACTGCTCCTACGACTAGGAAACCTAACCCGTGGTTGAGTGCGTTGACGGTTTCACTGAGGTATTTTGACACGCCCACCAGTGCGAAGATGAAACCCACCACGACAATCACGAAAACAGCAGATATCTTCAGTGCGTTGGTCACTATCAACTCGACCTTCTTCTTGGTCTGCTCGACTGTGGTGTCTACTTTCTTCTTGATGCTGTCCACACCGCCTTGGCCTAAGAACTTCAGTACCTCTTTTAATATGCTTGAACCTGCCATAATCTGTACTGTAGAGGAGGTGGTATAAAAAAGTATTGCTTACCTTACAAGGTTTCCGGTGTGAACTGTCATTATCTGCTTTACGATTCTTTTTGTTTTTACAAGGTCGTGCTCGAATCTTTCTGAGAATTCCAAAGCTATGATACGGGCTCCTTTTTTGGAAAGCCTGCCGTTATTGTCGAGTAGTTTGTTTCTCCTGGCAAAAGTCAGCATCTCGTCCGATACGCTTCTTCTCTTGTCTATCATCTCCTCAATCTTCTTGAGTATAGGGTAATAGAATTCTGGTGTCAATGATTTGGCGAACCTGTACCATTTCTTGGTGTATTCGTACAATGCTTGATCCTTGAATCCTTGGTATGCGCTGGCCTTCTGGAGTTCTTCGCGGACATAAGTGTGGGGAGGTATGAACATTATGCCTTTCTTAATCTTGAAAGGCTCGTTTATTCCCTTGTCTGCAGGTATGACTTCAATGAATTCCCTCTGTATTTTCTTCAGGCAGAACTTGATGAGTGCGCTGAGCCCGAGGTTGATGCTCATGTAGTTCATGCTCATCCCTCTCATCTCAAGCGTCCCAAGCTTGTTTATCTTGACTGGATTCCAGCTTATGTCCAGCTTGCAAGGATAAAGGGTTTTTGGGTCTGCATTAGGATCTGCCTGCCTTATGAGCTTCTCCCACCTGGCTTGGCGCCGTTTTATGCTCCTTATCAGGTCTGTCTCTGTCTGCTTGTATGGAGGGAGTCCTCCGAACTGCTGGTGGTCATTGTACATCCCTGGATAGTTGAGTTTCTTTCCTCCCCTGTACACTAGGAGTCTTGAGTCTTTTGCAAGAACCTGTCCTTCAAAGAATGGGCTTGACTGCGTGAGGAGGGTCAGGATAGGGTCTATTGCAATCTCGAAGTTGTAGCAGTTCATCAGGCTGCGCTTGAGCTTGCTGTCCATCAGGAGCCTGAGGTCTTTCTTCTCATGGTCAAATACTCCTTTTGGCAGGGTGTAGTGGTGATGGAATCCGACTGCTTTTGTGGCTAGTGCGAACTTGTCCTTTCCGAATATCTTTTCTTGTATCTTGTACTTGCTGTCAGGGCTGGGCGTGAACTTTGTCTTGGTCCGGCCAGGGTATGTGCCGAATGGATACACGCGCAGCTTGCAGCCCCTTCCAGTATTGATGACTGCCTGGATGGATTCTATGATTTCGAGTGCTGGGTTGTACGTGTTGATGTTGGGCAGACAGCCGAGCTCTAGCATATTCTTCCCGCATTCCTTTTCGACATTCACAAAAGGGTATCTTTCCTTTACTTTGTTGCACAGGTCGAATCCTTTGTATGACAGGCTCCCGTTGTCCTTGATTATGTGCATCTCGGTTTCTAGGCCTGTCTGAGAAATCTTTAAGGGTCTTTTTCTGCTTTGCTTTTTTGTTATGTTTATGACTTGCATTTTCTAGTACCTTTGCAGGTACATAAATTCATGGTGGTGGACAGTCCTTTTTAAGTGTTGTCATGAAATTTTTTTTTGCATTGAATCTTCAATGTCTTTTCTCAATCCCTAAGCTTGTATAGGATCTAATCTTTTTTTATTACGTCTGCCTCGTCTTCGATATCGAATATCTGCTGGAGATTTTCAGATACTTTGCGCATCCTTTTTTGTATTGTCTTCCTTCTGTCGCGAGTCATGTAAAGTTTCTTGTTGATTTCCATGCTAAACGTGAAGACTTCCGGGTAACGCTTGTGCATCCAGTTGAGAATGTAGCCTCCTTCATACGGGTCGTTCAGTCTGACTGGCTCGTATCCCATGTTGTTGAGCTTCCTCTGCATGCTCCTGACTATTGGCATATAGAATTTTGGTATGTAGTGTGTCCCGAAGCTCATCATGGGTCTTGTCTTGGTGTCGCGCATGCTGTGCCCGTCAAATATGATGTTGAACTTGTATGTCTCTATGAGGTGGCCGAGCGTGAAGTAGAATTCAGCATATCCTTTCATGAGCTCCTTGCGCTGTTTGCCAGTCAGTTCTTGTGTCCATAGCTCTTTCACGAACCGTTCTGAGTTGTTTTTGTATATGGCAGTTTCTGGTCCGCGATTGTAGTCGCATGCGAATCTGGAGTTCTTGCAGTCAATCCAGATGCCTCTCTTGTCCAGCACCAACGGGGAATACAGCTTGTGGGTGTCGATGTCCTCTTCAAGCCGTCTTTTTTCAGGGCTCATTATCTGTTTTTTTTGTATGTCTTTTGGCAGCCATGTGCCTGAGTGTATTGTGAGCAGGAGGACGTTGAAGTTGTTCGGCTCGTAGTTGTCGTATATTATGATTCCTCTTTTTGTTATGGTGAGCTTGAGGTCCTTGTGTTTTTCCCACACCCATTCCAGGTCCTGTTTGACGAGCTCGTAAAGTTTTCTGTCCATGAAGAAGTTCTTGAAGTAGCTCTTGTTCCTGTCCCTGTACAGGTCTTTTATGTGCCCGTTCAAAAACCTTCCGAGTATCTTGTAGTTCTTCAGTACTGAGATGAAATTTAGGTATGGTTCGTCCTCTATTCTACGGGTTAGATGGTTCATAAGCTGGAACAGGAGAAAGCGTTTTGACAGTCCAACTGTGATTGAGGTCTTCTTGGCGTTTATCAGGATAGGGCTTATCGTGTGGAATATTTCATTTAGCTTTTCTTTTTTCATTGTTATTCTATGTCTATCTTGAGGTTTTTTAAAAGTTGTGCAATGTCCGAAGCTTTTTTAAACGATTTTCAATCCCGGACTGTTATGGGGTGAATCCTATGGTATTTGTCGAAGTCAAGGATAAGGTTCAGGACCTTGTCAGGCTGTCTGACAAGATTAAGACCCTGTTCATAAAGGCAGTGATCGTGAGTTTTCTGTTTGAGGTCGTCAAGATATTCCCTCCTTACATCTTCAAGGAGATTATTGACAATCTTGTTGTTTATGACCCTGCAGTCGGCATTACTGTTCAGCTGTTGATGTATCTGGTGCTCGGCTACTTTGCCAGTCTGTTCGTCATGACCATTTTTGAATACATTGCCTGGAAGGTGATGATTGTCAGGATTGTTGAGAGCGAGGCTGACGTGGTGAGGAAGGCATTTCACAAGCTGCTGCACCTGGACTTGAACTATCACGAGAACAACAACACAGGCTACCTGATTAACAAGGTGCTCAAGGGCGGGCAGAGGCTTGTCGACCTGCTGTTTAACGTGAACGAGCGTTTCTTCCCCATAATGTTCCAGGCAGTTCTCACATTGTTCTTGCTGCTTTGGGTGAGCTGGCCCGTCGGATTGAGCTTTGCCATATTCGCGCCTGTTTTCGTAGCTCTTCTCATGAGGGACAGCAAGCTCACGCAGACGGTGAGAGAGAAGTTCCATCACTATCATGATGTATTTGCCGGTAAGATTACCCAGTCCATTTCCAATATAAGGACTGTCAAGGATTTCGGGAATGAGCAGAAGGAGCTGAAGAAGTCAGACCATTACATGAACGAGTACGTTCAGGCCATGGAGGAGCGCAATAGAATAGGTCTCAGGAGCCTTCTGCTGGAGGACAGTGTCGTCAATGTGGCGCGCCTAATCACTCTTGCTTTGTCAGTGTACTTGATGCTTGACATGCGCATGACTGCAGGCACGCTTGTATTTGTGATTACGTTGTCTGAGAAGGCCTACATCAACCTGTCGAGATTGAGCAGGGTCTATTACAGGATTCAGGATGCAGAGCCGAGCATCCAGAGGTTCAAGCGCATCATGTCTACTGAGTCGAAGGTCAATGACAATCCAGGCTCTCATCACAGAATCAGTAGAGGAAGCGTCGTGTTTGATAGTGTAACTTTTAGGTACGAGAACAGCAGGAAGGGCGCCTTGAATGATGTCAGTTTTGAGATTCCGAGCAGGAGTGTTGTGGCGTTTGTGGGCAGGTCTGGGTCTGGCAAGACAACTCTTGTGAAGATGCTACTGAGGCATTTTGATCCTAACAGAGGAGATGTCTTTATTGACGGCAGGAGTGTGAAGGACTATTCTTTCAGGAATCTGAAGGAAGGCATAAGTGTTGTCAGCCAGGATGTGGAATTGTTTAACGAGTCGATTCTTGACAACATTGCGTACGGTGTGAAGAAGGCAAACAGGGCCGATGTTGTCCGGGCGGCCAAGATGGCGCACGCTCACGATTTCATAATGGAGTTCCAGAAGGGATACGATACTCTGGTCGGCGAGCGTGGTATCCGATTGTCTGGTGGTCAGAAGCAGAGGATTGCTATCGCAAGGGCTATTTTGAAGAAACCTAAGATTATTGTGTTTGACGAGGCGACATCAAGTTTGGACAGCGAGAGCGAGAAGTTCATCCATGAGTCCATGTTCGGGCTTGTGGGTAAGGTGACGCTGATCATCATCGCTCATCGTTTCTCGACGATAGAGCACGCGGACAAAGTTATTCTGTTGGAGAACGGTAGGATTGTCGAGCATGGCACGCAGAAGGAACTGATAAAGAGCAAAGGAATGTTTGCCAAGCTGAGGAGGCTGCAGAAGCTCGGCGATGTGGTTTGAGGCAAAGCTTAAATATTATTAGTTAATCATCAGACATTATCAAAACAGGGTTGTTATGTTGAAGGTTGTTAAGTTGAAGAAAGGAAAGATTATTGTCATTGAAGGGACTGACGGGACTGGCAAGGCCACTCAGTCTGCAAGGCTCAAGCAGCGCCTGACAGATGAAGGCTACAGTGTGAAGGAGATGGACTTTCCCCGGCATGGAGAGGTCACTGCCAGGCAGGTTGATGATTACCTGATGGGCAAGTACGGCCCTCCTGACGAGTTTAATCCTTATGCGGCCAGTGTCTTCTACGCGTGGAACAGGTACATGAACAGCTCCACAATCAAGAAGTGGCTTGAGGAGGGGAATGTCGTTGTGCTGGACCGTTATACGACAGCTAATCATGGTCATCAAGCAGGGAAGATTAAGGACAAGAAGGAGCGTGATAGGTTCAGGAAGTGGCTTGACCTCGTAGAGTATGACATGATGGGTCTGCCGAAGCCTGACTTGTGCATCGTGCTTCACGTGACTCCTGAGCAGACGCAGCAGCTTATCATGAAGAAGAAGAATCGTACTTACACTAAAGGTCAGAAGATGGACGGTCATGAAAACAACTTAGAACACCTGAAGAATTCAGAGATGGCATTTCTTGAATTGGCTGAGATGTATGATTATTGCACGTTGATCGAGTGCGCTCCCCACGGAGAACTGCTTTCTATAGAGGAAATCCATAAGCTAGTGTGGGAGAAGGTCAAGGAAATCTTGTAGTTTTTGAATATTCAAAAAGTTGCTATTGAATTCTTGGCGCAGGCGAGGCGGGGGTTGCCCCATCCGGGATGCCGAGCAGGACAAACGAACATGGTGAGTTTGGATGTCTGCCGTCAAGAAAGAATTCATTCAATATTCAGAAAAGCTAACTCTCAATTAGTGCAGCAATCCTGGAAAGAAAAGCAACACAATACCTAGTATCAGCATTATGAATCCGCCGATCCATTTGCAGTGCTTTGCATACCTGTCTCCTACTGCTTTGTTGACTGCGAATGCTGCGAGCCCGAAAATAATCAGGTCGTCAAGCATGAAGAAGAACGTGTAAAGAAGGATGTAAATGTAGTACTGCCATCCTGGAAGGTTAGCGAGCGAAAGTACTTGAGTATAGACTGCAGGTATTGCTGACGAGCATACGAACTCTATGCTGTTCACGACGAATGCCAGGCCTATGATGCCTATCATGGTGGCTATGCTCATCGGTGCGTAGACGATGTGCTTCATCTTGTCCATTGTCTTCTTCTTGCTCTCAAGGTCGCCGACTTTGCATGCGAGGGGGCCTTTGGTTATGAAGACTTCCCTTAGATTGAGAAGGGCGAATCCTGTCGCGAAAATTCCGATGATTATCGTGAGGGGCCTGAAGAATCCTATCAGCAGGAATACGTTCAGCCATGCGGTCATGAAGAGGTAGTATAATATGCCTGATGCCAGTATGAAGGTACCTACCAACAGCCAGATTCTTCGCCTGTCTTTTAGGCCGACGATGAGTCCGATGAGATACACGAGCACCCACATTGCGCAAGGGTTGAAACCGTCAACCAGTCCGAGTATGATGCTCAATGCTCCCAGCGAGAAGTCTTGGATTTTGATCTCGCCGAAAATTCCTGCATCGACTGTCTCTGGAATATCAGAAATCAGATTTTCTGTGCCTTCTATTGGGAACAGGGCTTGCTCTTCTGTGACGTTGCACGTCAGGGCTTGGCATGTTGCGAGCTTGTCCTCAATCTGCCTGCCAATCCCTTCTGCATTATCGAATCCGATTATGTATTCATCCCTAATAAAAGCGACAGGAACACTGCCCCATCTATCCTGCGGGACGCCGAACTGTTCGTACAATTTCACAATCCTATCCCTCTTGCTGGGATTTGTGATGTCAATCTCAACAAAGTTTATGTTTGGATAGTGAGGTTTTATCTCTTCCAGCCATTCCTTCTGGGCATTACAGTGAGGGCAGGTCGGGCTGTGCAGGAAGTACACGTCCATGTCTGTGTCTGCGACAGGAACTGGCGGTTCAGCTTGTCCGTACTCGACTGCAAATAGTATTATTCCTATAAGCACTAGAAAGAGTATCATGAATCTCTTGAACTTGTCAGTCCAGCAGTCCTTCAGTGTAGATTTCACTCCCATTTATAAAGCGAGATTAAAAGGGGTTTATATAGATTTGGGTGTAAATTCTTTTCAGGCAACATTCATATTTCCACTATCACTCCGCTCATTCCGCAGTAGAAGAATGCTTTGTTCACGGGAACGTGTTTTCTTATCCGCTGGATTTGTTTGCGGGTCTTCACGAACCTTGGCGAGCATTTGACCTCGTAGACGTCGTACTTGTGGTCCTTGACTGCTATGACGTCTATCTCTCCGATGACTCGTCTTCGCCTGTCGTTTGAATGCAGCAGAACATTTTTAGAAATATGGTCGTAATCCCCCTCGATTAGGTCGCAAAGCTCTTCAACGTACCTGTCGTGCTTGTTGAGTTTGTCGGTCGTCACTTCCATTCCTAAAGTCAGGGCTTCAGGAACAAGAAAATATTGGTATTACGGGTATTTAAAGACTGTTGTCTTGCAGTTTCTATTTTGTGCTATTTTAGTATTCCCATCTTCTTGAATATCTTGATTGATAGGGGCGGCAGTGTTATATCCTTCAGCTTGTCCAGGCTAACCCATGCCACCTTGTCAGTCTCGTATGAGTCCTCGTGCTCTTCCTTCTCTCCGGTAATATTTGCCTTGAATACGATGCCGAAAGTATGGTAGTAGCGGTCCTCGTCAGCCGCGTAGTAAAGTTCGTCGACAATACAGACCGGGTCGCCTTGCAGTCGGATGTTGTATCCTGTCTCTTCCTTCACTTCTCTTTCGCAGGCTTCTGCCATTGTCTCTGTGATCTCCATTCCGCCGCCAGGGATGGTCCACATCTTGTGCTGCTTGCCATGTATTAAAAGAATTTTGTCATTCTCGATTACTACGGCATAGGCTGAAGGCCTCCATGTTGCTTCCTTGCCTTTTGGTAGTTCGTAAAGTTTGTTGTACCAGTCTCTGAATTTTGCTGTCATAATGTTTTCACCACATACGGTTCTTCCAGCTTGTACCCTAGTTTATAATAGTATTCTCTCACTCCGACTCCGCTTATCACGATCATCTTGTCCTTGCCGTTCTGCCTGGCAATCTGTTCTGCCTTCTCGATGAGGAGTCGGCCGAAGCCTTTGTGCTGCACATCATTTTTCAGGGCTTTGTCGCCGATGTTCTTTGCCTGGCCGTACACGTGGAGCTCTCTGATTATGGCTGTAGTAGGTGTGATGTTCTTTATTAGCTGTTGGCCGGGAAACCTCAATCTCAGGAATCCTATGATGTTGTCTTCGCTCACCAATGAAATGAAGTATTCCTTTCCGCCGCTGGAGTCGTATTCTATTGTCTCTTCCTTGACTTCCTTGATTTCTTTACCGCGGATCTCACGGCAGCGTATGCACTGGCAACTGTATTTTTTCTTCTGCATAAGCTGGTCGATGTACTGCCTGAAATTTGTTAGCTTGACGCCGTCAACAGTGACTTTTGTTGGGATGTCGCGCTGGACTCGCATGATCCTGCAGTATTTTGGCACGTCCTTCTTCATCTCGCATATTATTTCTGCAGCGTCTTCTGTAGTGATGGGCTTGAACTTTCCTGCATGGTAGTCTTTTTCAAGCTCTGTGCCCGGCATGACCATCAACGGATATATTTTCAGCATGTCCGGCCTGAAGTCTGGGTTGTTAAACAATTCTTTCAATCCTTGAAGGTCTTGTTTCTTGCTCATGCCTGGAATTCCGGGCATCATGTGATAGTTCAGCTTGAAGCCGAGGTCTTTCAGTTCCTGGATGGATTTTATGTTTTCTGCAAGGCCGTGCCCTCTTTTTATCCTGTGCAGGGCGTCGTCGTAAACACTTTGTATTCCTAACTCGATTCTTGTCGTGCCATAACGCAGCATTTCTATACCGTGCTCTTTCAGCCCCCAGTCAGGCCTGGTTTCTATTGTTAAACCCACGCACTTTATGTTGCTTGTTTCGTTCCTGCGTTTTTCCTTTTCTATGTTTGTCTTGTCATGGCCTTTCTGTTTCAGCTCGAGCATCTTTTTGTGCAGGCTTGTCCTGCGCTGCTTGTCGTGGATGTCTCCGGGAAGCTCGAAGAATTTCCTGAACTTGAGGATCCTGAAATCGCCTTGTTTAGTATAGAATTCCTTGCTGAAGTCGTTCATTGCCTTGTACGTGTTGAGGATGTAGTCTTCCTTGTACCTGGCAGGCATTGCTATGAATGTCCCGCCCATTATTATCAGCTCGACTTTTTCCGGGCTCTGCCCGAGGACTACGTACTGTTCTAGCCTGTTGAATATCTGCAAGTACGGGTCCCATAAATTGCGCATGCCTCGCATTGTGGCGGGCTCGTTGCCCGTGTAGGACTGGGGGACGTCTCCGAAGAATGAGCCTTTCCCGCCGGGGCACATTGTGCACGTGCCATGGGGGCACTTCCAGGGCTTTGTCATGATAGCTACAACTGTTACTCCACTGCCAGTTCTTACTGGTTTGCTGGCCAAGTATTTCTCTAGTTTCTTGACTTGGCTTGGTTTTGCGTGCAGAAGTAAGGCGATATCTGTAGGAATTTCTTTAGCTTTGTGCTGTCCGCATAGCACAACTTTGCGTTTCATTAATTGCTCTTTAGTGTACTTGTGAGTTAGTATTTCTTCTATTAGCGCATCGTAAAGTTTTTTCATTGTTTTTTGGATATGGGGGTTGTTTTTAAAGGTATATTTTGTAGTGGTGATCGAAGGATTCAATAATGATTTTTTTCTCCTTGTGGTCGATTTGAATTTTGAAGGAGTAGATTCAGCGACACAGTCATTCGTACACGCTCTTATCAGCGATGTTATACGCAAGTATAGTGTTGAAATAATTGATAGGATTAGCTTCAAGAATTGCTCAACCACCATACGAAAGATTATTGAGATTGTGATCGACTACATGCAGGAAAGCGAGATGTGAAGAATTTTTCTGAATCATGGACATCATAAAGAACGTTGAGTCTATCTTCAGGAACGCAGTTCAACTGCTAAAACTCCCGATCCCGCAACCTTCTAAAGACTGCGAGTATTGCAGGTGGATTGAACAAAACAAATAATTTCTCCGGAATTCTTTCCACAACCACTGGACAGGTTATCGCAGGATATTTTAGTGTGGTTTTGCTTTTTATTTTTATGGTAGGAA
>JAFGHY010000044.1 GCA_016929855.1 Candidatus Woesearchaeota archaeon
GGCATTCCATAAAGCATCCGACCGTCTTCTGTACGCTATGCAGACGCAGCCAAATTTTTTTGGAGCCAGGGCAGTAGAGAGTGACAATGAATTCCACTACCTGATGTTTGACGGCCACCTTGTGGTCGTCGGAGAACACTATCAAGACCAGCACATGCTGGATGGTCACGGAACAGCAGTCCCTTTGAGAAAGTCTATTGTATTCGCTAGCAGTCCAGGGATTATTGAGAGGTTCATGCCTTCAGTGATAGAGTTCATGGCAAGTATTCCTCTCGAAGAACTGGTGTTCCAGGAAATAGAGAAACATTCTGGCTTACTTCCATACAGTCTGGCAATCCATTAACTTTTTATAAAGTGAGATCGAATAGGACAAGATGATAGTACGCAATATAGTTCTTGTCGTCATCATTGTTGCAGTGGTTGTTTCAATAATGCCCAACATACCTTACGTGTTCTCATGGGCGGGCGTAACGTCGAGCATGATGCGGGGAGAGCCAAAACAGACTGTTGACTGCGCTGATTCTCAATATCAGCTGCTCTGTGGTTTAGGCACAAAAAATAATGTTGAACGAAAAGCGTACATACAGTTATGGCTTGACGAGGACATGAATTTGGAGTATCAGGAACTTCCTATTCTATGGCGCAAAGGGATGTCAGACTTTGTCCTGACTTTTCCTGGAAAGGGGTATCCTGATGACAAGAACTGCACTGTCCTGTCAGCCCACTATGACAAGGCCCCGCACAATCAGGAGAGCGAGGCAGGCCTTGACAACACTGCAGGAGTCTATTCGCTTATGCTCCTGGCAGAAAAGATTAAGCAGGAGTCTCAAGCAGGGAACCCGCCGGAATCCTGTGCAATCATTGTATTTTCAGGAGAGGAAGAGACTGGATGGGGTGGCGCGTATGTTTTTGACAAGTGGATTACAGGAGAAGGAATTGGTTGGAGTGTGAAAGATGTGCTGGTCGTTGACAGCATAGGCAGGCAAGGATTGTATGTAGGCGCAACTGGCAACGGGACAGGAATATATTTTCATATGCCTTTCGTCGGAAGGAGAGCGACAAACCTCCACAGCGTATATGAAGGTGCGGATTACTGGCCTATCAACATGAACGTAGCAGACAAATTGAAGATGGCAGGCAAGAATGCAGGCATCAAGATTAAAGTGTATCCAGACATCGTCGGCTGGAGTGAGGATGAATACTACTACAAGAAAGGCTACGATGTTGTGAGGGTGTATGGCGATGACTTCAAATACTATTTCAATTACATAGATACTCTTGACGATAAGACAGAGAACCTCGACCCAAAAAGCATAAATGACGCGGTCAGCGTCTTCTGGGAATACATTAATCTCGGGATAAAATAATCTTTATAAAGACCAATCGAACCTTTAAAGCAGTATTTCATGTAATCTTGCGGGGGTAGCAAAGCCTGGTCAAATGCGCAGGACTTAAGATCCTGTCCCTTAGTGGGTTCGGGGGTTCGAATCCCCTCCCCCGCATTTGTTAGTATTTTAGCAATAAGTCTATTGCCAATGATTCTAATAATAATTCTAATTAATAATAATTCTAATAATTAATATCTGTTCTCTTGTTGTTCCCAGAACTGAAGCTGAACAAAGTTCAGCAAATGCCCATGACCAGATGTCATGGGAAAATTCCAGAACCCCAGTGCAATGGGGTTCTGGCAATGGCCTGCCGTTGGCAGGGATTTTTTCTACCAGTGTCGAACATTGTTCTGGGGAGCTTAACAGAAATCCTTATAAACCTGATGGACTATCGTATAATTGCATTAGGGTGAGATTGTGGGGAATAAAAGATTGGTTGCACTGGTTTTTCTAGGTATTGTGGTGGCTGCAATGATGATTTCAGGCTGTGAAGCGAGGATTTCTCAGGACAAGTCTCACATGGACCTTTCTTCTGATTTTGTCGGCGAGGGCAAATACAAGAGCCTTCTCAAGACAGACACTCTCGTCCAGGAGGATTACGGCCTCGTCGTGCAATCAACCCAGGATACAGTGACGGTCTCTACAGCCCAATGGGCCTTACCATCTTCAGGATGGGGCAGCGCAATAAGGCGCATCGAGCACAGGCAGCCTGAGGGCAACTGCACAGACCTGGATGAGCTCAAGGACATGCACGGCAATGTTGTCATCAATGACAGCCAGCTTGTCAAGAAAGACGGTAGCTATCATGTTGAAATATGCCCTTACACCTACTTTGTCAACCAGATTGTCGTTGAGGTAAAGAACAACACTGCCGAGTATCCCATGTCCATCAGGTGCATGGACGGCGCAGAGATAGTGGGGCCTGGAGCTGAAGGATGGACAATTGGGTTTCATTTCAAGAACATGATGAACCAGAACAAAGGATACGCATCAATACAGGATTGCGTCATCAAGAATTTTTTTAGGGCAGTAAGCGCCGGCGACGAGATATTCACTCAGCCTTTGAAGGATTTCAAGGCGTTGAACAACACAATAATGAACTCTACGCATGCAATCTGGACGACAGCATTAAGGTACAACATCTCGGACAACTACATAACTGATCCTTTTGGTCTGTTAAGCACTGCAGGCATCATACAGGGCCTTGTGGGATGGAACGACTTTGCAGGAGAAAAGATCATAAGCAATAACATGATATTCGGTTATGACAGAGGCATTATTGCGGGCAGCGGTACAATCAACAGAAATCACATAGAGGCGGCCAGGTTCGGAATCTACACCCCTCCGCTGACAGCAGACATCATGGTAGAGAACAATGAGATACACAGTTTGCAGGACGGGATTTATTTCCAGACAAGGAAGCATCCTCAAAAGGCATTCGATCACGCGTTCATCGACAATTTCGTGTCCGGCGAAGACAATGGATTCATAATAAAAGACTACGGTGGCGAAGGTCTTGATTCTCCTCTGGAACTGAACGACAGCACAATATCAGGAAGCACAGCAGTGCAGGTCCTCAATACAGCAAACGTGACGAACAGCAGGCACGAAATCATCAACAACGACCTGCTGGCAGAGACGTACGGCATAAGCATCGAGTCAGGAAACGATAACCTAGTCATAACCGGCAATGCTATTTTAACCCCAAATATTGCCATATACTGCAAGTCATCAAACAGCATCTCATGGGAATGCAACTCCTGCGCAGAATCAAAAATTATTGAATCAGATGATTGCCAGCCCACGGCAATGTGCCAGGCATGCCAAGAAAAGTAACAGAAGCTGACAAAATCGCTGAGAAATTCACAATTTTCCTTTGACAGCCTTGTCAGAAATGATTGCAGAATTTCCTGACGGGTCCTCGATGATGAGCTTCTGCTTCTCATGACCCCACATGACCTTCATAATCTTCTTCAAAGCGCTCTTGCACTTCTTCTTTATGATAGCATCATCCTCATTCTCCTGGATTGATTCTATCTGGTTCTTAATCCTGTTTAACAATCCTTCAATGTTTGTTATATAGCCGTTGGATGACTCGCCGGGCTCAATGCTTCCCAAGTGAGGGAACTTCACTGTAGCGAAGCTGGACTTCACGATGCGCACACGCATGTCATCTTCGTTATTGATTTCGTAAGTGTACTTGACAGGAGTTCTCTCTTCAGCCGCTTCCACATCTGCCTTGTGGTACTTGCAGTGCTCGCAGTCCATCGAGAAAAGGTAGCAGACCCCAAAGTAAGGCACTTCACGCTCTGCTTCCATGAGGCTCAAGGTCTTGTTTCCGCAAATAGGGCAGACTTCACCCTTGATGATCTCCGGCGCTGATTCAACCTTTGCTTCTGTCATACAGCCTTAATTCATTCATTCATTTAAAAACATTCTGGCATTTCAAAATAAATACTCCACTATCAAAAAGTTTAAAAAAGAGGCTTTCAAAAAAATTGTTCAGACTTCTAAACGTGATTGCCTGAAAATATTAGGCACCCGGTTAGAAACCTTAATAAATAAGGCTTTGAATAATACTTGCAAGGACAAGCTTAAGGTGATGCAATATGTGCGGTGAAATAATATGACCATATCAATGCCGGAGTCAATGGATGACTGCTTCTATTTTACAAGAAGAGTGATAGGCAATGGAAAAGTCGTGTGCTGGGTGAGCAAGCCACTCTGTCCGAAATGCAAGAAAGCAAAGATGGGCAAGCCAGTTGAAAAGGGAAAGGTAAAGATAAGAGCCACAGAGTACGTCTGCCCTTCCTGCAATTACACTGTCGGGAAAGCAGAGTTCGAACCGACGTTAAACGCAGAAGCCATGTACACCTGCCCGCACTGCAGAAAAGAAGGCGGGTCAACGACGCCTTACAAGAGAAAAAGCATAGGTGGAGTCCAGGCATTGAGGTTCGCCTGCGAACACTGCGGCGGATTTATCGATGTGACCAAGAAGCTTGCCGAAAAAAAGAAGTAGATAAATAAGGTGAATTCTCTTGCGGTCAAGGATGAATCAATAGGGATTATGCGTCAAGCAATTTTAGACAGAAAATATTAGCAACTGGAAATATTGAAAGCTAGAATTTAGGCGGCCTTCTCAATTCCTGCAGCCACATGAGGCCTATCCTCATCATGTTCTTGTTGAACCTTTCGCTCAGGCGGTAGTTCTTCTTGTACATGTCATAGTCGATTATGCCCATAGTCTTCATTGGTGTCAGGATCCTGTCATAGAACTGGCGTTTGTTGTAGGACAGCTTCTCCTTCTTCTTGATCGGCACTGGGCCGGCATGGTCATTGTACTCAATAAGCTTGCCGTCATGCAAAGCTGTTGCGAACATGCTCATTTCGCTCTTGCCCATCACACTGTCCTTAAGCTTCATCTCCTCGACCAGAAGTCTGGCTACGATGACCTGCTGTTTTGTGGCAAAAAGTATCTCAAAAATGTCTTCAGGAAAATTATACTGGTCAAATAATATAACCATTCATATACCCCCATGTGGATTAGTAGCTTGCACAATATAAATATTGTGGTTTTTGTAGGAAATACTACATTTTGTATACTATTTTATCCTGTCAGCAAGAAAATCTCCTAGAGTCAACACATAAATTTAAAAACCCTCACCTCTTAACTAACTCTTATGAAATCGAATCATATTATCTTGGGAATAATCTTGGTATTTGTTATTATTTTTTATGGATGCGAAACAGCAGAACCTCCTGTTACAACAGATGGACCGGGAGAGGACGATAGTCAGGCAATGCAAGATGACACGATGCCGGTCGACAATGAAGAGTGTCCAGCAGTCTGCGTGCCAATGTATTCAAGGCCGGATTGTACGTACATGGAATGCGGCAGTGGCTGCGGTCCTGACAATGAAATCACTTTTGCGACACTTGACGAGTGCCAGGCTGCCTTGGGTATAGTTGCTGAAGAAGAGACAGAGCAGGAAACAGAGACTGTTCCTAACGAGGAGCAACTTGTCATGGGAGAAGGCGAGTGCAAAAAGACCATAGACTGCGACCCTAAAGAAGTCTGCATAGAAGGGAAATGCATCCATACAGACGAGCTCGTCAAGATAGAATATGAATGTGTTCATGTCCTCGAAAAGAACAACAACCTGGAACTAAAGTATATCATTTTGCAGATTGACCAGAAAAAGCCGGGGAAGATGGACTGGTTCCCTAAGTTCTATCTCTACACTGACGAATCAGACCCAGTGTACAACGTGCAGGTAGGAACCCAACCTAATGTCATGTTCAACTACGGCTACGTAGGCGAGAAGATAATCTACCCTCAGATGAAGGTTTTCCCGATGGACGGCCAGAACAGGATATTGAGGATAGAGTGGTTCAACAATGAGCACGAGCACACAAGGACAGCCTACCTTCCGATACCCAATGAAGTGCACAGCTGTGAATAGAATCTTTTCTTTTTTTTATCTTTTTCTTCCAACTATTGAAAACCTTTAAAAATCAAATCTCTCCCCAAAAGCCTATCGCCTCTTTAGCTCAGCGGTAGAGCGTTACCTTGGTAAGATTGGCTGAGAAATCAATCAATTTCCAACGAGGTAAAGGTCCCGAGTTCAAATCTCGGAAGAGGCTTTTCTCAATTATTATAGCTTGTTCGTTCTCTTCTTGACGTGCGGTTAGACGGTCTTCTTGCATCAGAAGATGCTGAATGATGTTGTGCACCAGAGTATCTCTGACCTTTTCTGAAAGAGGATCTTCCACTACTTCCAGTTCGACCATTAGGATATCCTCTCATGCTTCCTTGGCCTGGCCTTTTGTTAAACACAACGGTCCTTATCCTCTGAATCTGCGGCATGTTCTCCTTCCTGATGTTGAAGTCATAGTCCCGCATTATGTGCGAGAAATTTCCGTGGTCAGCATCGCAAAGGAGGTTGACGACCTTTCCGCTCTCGCCGGCTCGGGCAGTCCTGCCTATCCTGTGCACGTAATCTTTCGAATCTTTAGGAATCTCGTAATTGTAGACGTGAGTGACGTGGTCGATGTGCAGGCCCCTGGCTGCGACGTCAGTGCACACGAGTACATTAGTCTTTCCAGAATTGAATCCTTTCATAGTATCAGACCTTTTGTTCTGCGTCAATCCACCATGAATTGCAGTCGCATCAACATTATTCAATTTTAGGTTTTTGGCGACGTAATCCGTAGTCTTGCGGGTGTTGCAGAACACGAGCACCAACTCAGAACTCTCGTGCTCCAATAGATGGGTGAGCAGACTCAGTTTCATGTCTCTGCGCACGTCAAAGTATACCTGTTTCAGCTTTGAAGGGTCTACCTGATTCCTAACCCTGACATTCACTGCGTTTGCCGTGTACCTCTTAGCAAGGTATTTGATTTCTTCTGAAATCGTGGCAGAAAAGAACAAGGTCTGCCTCTGCTTTGGGCAGGTTTGTATTATCTTGTTCACGTCCTCAATGAATCCCATGTCAAGCATCCTGTCAGCCTCGTCAAGAACAACAATCTTGATTTTTGATGTGTCTATATTTCCCCTCTGCAAATGGTCGAGCATCCTGCCAGGAGTGGCGACAACAACCTCTGCCCTTGTCAAATCCACAATCTGAGGGTTCATTGCCATCCCGCCATAGATTGCAGTTATTCTTAACTGTTTGGATAGACTGTGCAGTGACTCTTTGACTTGCTCTGCAAGCTCCCTTGTAGGGGTCAGAACCAGTGCCTGGATGCCTTGCCCTTGATTGACGTTTTCGATTATGCCTGCGCCGAACGCGAGCGTCTTGCCTGAGCCAGTAGCTGATTCTCCAACGATATCCTTACCTTCTAAGATTGAAGGTATTGACCTTTCCTGGATCTCTGTAGGATCAATTATCCCTAAACATGATATTGCTTCATTTAATTGTTTACTAATACCTAACTGTTCAAATTTATTCATTTTTATTCTCCATAGCACTTATCTAGAAAAAGCGAAATGATCAAAATCAATATTGTTTTGTAACAAGTGCTCTCTCATCACTGATTATGCTCTCTAATTCTATTAGGAATACCTTCACTTTATAAAGGTTTGGGCAGTAACTGGCTTTATTGGAGTCAATGCCAGAAAACCTTAAATACAACTTCATAATAAAGATCATAATGGCTTGGGGGCAGAGAAGAGTATACGGCGAATCGAGGATTGACGAGTGCCCGTTTTGCGGAAAGCGATGCTATATAAAGAACCCGCAGGGGATTCCAGTCTGCAAGGACCACCAGAACAAGACGCTTGAGAACCTTAAATGCGTGTGCGGTGAATGGCTGGACCTCAGGCAGGGCAAGTGGGGGCCTTTCTTCACGTGCATGAACTGCGGGAACATGAGCGTCAAGAAAGCAATGCAGATGAACAATCTCGACCCGAATTACAGGTGAATGAAACCAAGTGAAATTTCTCACACTACATGACTTCTGACAATTTGTGGCAAGCCTTAAATAATAATATTGCAACACCTCATTCTAGGAGGGAAGAAGAATGGGCAAGGTGATAGAATTAAATCCTATAAGGCAGGCTTCTGTAGCAATCTGGTGGTATCTGCCAAGTCAGGAGCAGCTAGAGTATTTAGCAGGGAGGTTGCTGGAAGACTTGAGTAACTTGCATCTAGAATTAGAGGTTAGAGAGACAAGAAGAGGCCAATTCTACGAAGACCCTGAACTGAATGACCCTTCAATCCTGTTGTTCAGCCAGTCAAGACATTACACCAGCGGCCAGGTAGACATATCTGACAAGTGCGCAATTGCAATACAAGGAGGCAGGCCAGGAGACCTTAGGCCGGAAAGCCCTGAAGAAAGGTGCGGAAGGCTGGTCACTTCATTGAATGCAATTCACGGCACAATACCTGAATCCTACTTTAAAAGATTGCAAGACTTATACAAGACTATCAAAGGAGAGAATCCGACAGTATTCAGGTCATCACAAGTAAAATCTAAAGATTGACAGAAGATTGAGCAATCAGTAA
>JAFGHY010000045.1 GCA_016929855.1 Candidatus Woesearchaeota archaeon
ATCCTAATACATTGTTGAGAACATTCATCACTTCAGTCGGCTCCAGTGCCGCCTTCAGCTTCTCTGCCAGTTCAGGATCCTTCAGGCCGTGCTCTGCCCAGTTCGCAAAATCATTCTTTTCATAATTCACGTACTGGCTTATCTGGCCTGGCTCGAGCTGCTGCAAAACCTCACGTAATTCACTTACATTATTTGCTACAGGGCCTTCTCTGAAGTAGAATGGCGGTATCATCATTTGTTACCTTCTCGGTTTCTTGTCCTCTCCAGCAATCGCTTTGCTAATCGCTTTGCTATATCTTTCTTACCAGGTGCCTGAACACGACAAACTGCGTGTCCTTTCTGTTCGATGCCTGGCGCATCTGCTCTGCAAGGTCTGTCTCCTTGAATACATCATAGACCCATTGGCTGAAGTCATGCCTGTCGTGCGTGACGTGATGGTGGAAGATGTGGTCTTCTATCTCATCCATCATCAAAGCCAGTTCTTTGAGGTTTTTGATTGACCTTCCGTCGCACAGGACGAAGTACTTCTCTGGTGTTGTTTCTTCATAGATCTTTTTGCTGGTTGTTTTATTTTGTTTTTTTGCCATGCTTGTTTTTTTGACAGTCTCATTTTTTTCTGTCTTCGATGCGATTTTCTTTTCCGGGTGCACCCTGGTTTTTGCTGCCTTTTTTGTTGTTTTTTTCGCTGTCTTTATCAGCTCTGTTGTCTTTTTTTCTGCTGATTTTACTGCTGTCTTTGCTTTTCGTGCCATTTTTCACTCACCTCACAAAGCGGTCGTTCATTTTACAGATCATGATTTGTCAGGTTTTATCTGTCAAGTCATTGATATTTCAAATCATTGAAGTCATTGTCTTGTCATATTTTTTTTCAGTCTGAATTGTATTCTTGCTTGCAGGTTCTTCTGCCTTCAATGCTTTCTCAAAAACTTTTGAGGGCGCTTCAGTTATCAGTTTTGCTTCCTTACCGTCAACCTTTATCCCTTTAAGCTTGAGCTTCAGGACCATGTCATTCAAGACGTTCATGAACGCAATGAACCCTTCATATGGGCTTTCGTAAGGATTGAAGTACTTGTGCACGTCGCCGTCGTTAAACCATTTTGTGCACATGTAGTACAGGTGGTCTGATGTTGTCATCTTCCTCCATGCCTCCACAAGCAACGGGTCGTTCGAGAGCTTTATCATCCTCTCGATATTGTAGAGTTCGCGTGCAGCTGCGTTTTGTATGCTGTTGCCCAGCCATGCTGAGAGGTCGCGCTCGATGTCCGCCCAGCTTATGAAGTTATGGACGTCCAGCTCGCCTCTTGAAGGGTATTGGACGGCTTCGCTGACTGTCTTGAAATTATTGTCCGGATGCTTCAGGAGCTCTCCGGGCAGGTATCTTATGAAGTTGAATATGCCTGTGTCTTCCCACTGGTGCTCGCCGAATGTCTCGTAGTCCATGAACAGGTTGACCACATCACCGGTTCCGTTGACTGAGCTTATCCATTGCCCGTACTTTTCAACTGTGAGGGGAAATTCTTTCCAGCCTTTATTGCCGAACCTGAATGCTATGTCGTCGCTGAGCTTGTAGTTCTTAAGGAGGAGCTTCATGTTTCCTGCAGTCTTTGGCGTGTGCACGTAATTGGGTGACTTCCATCCTTCCATTATGTGGTCGGCGCCTTCTGCGAGTATTGCCTTGAATCCCATGCCCTGGATGAAGTTGGCCAGCTCGTTATTGTATATCAGTTCCGTGTTCCTGAATACTTTAGGTATCTGGCCGAAGAGCTTCTGGACCTTCTTGCTGTGCAGCTTGACCTGGTCCTTGAATTCCTCCTTGCTGTAAAGATACGATAAAGAATGATAGTAGGTCTCTGCCAGGAATTCCACGCATCCGGTCTTTGCCAGGGTCTGGAAGCTCTTGAGCACTTCTGGCGCGTACTTCTCGAACTGATCGAGCACAACACCGCTGAGACTGTAGGATATCCTGAACTTACCTTTATGCTCTCTGATAAGGTCAAGCATCAGGTTGTTTGTTGGGATATAGCATTTTTTTGCTACCTTGTGGAGCACTTCCTTGTTCTTTTGTTCGTCAAAATAATTTTGGTTGTTGCCTATATCGAACACCGTATAACGGCGAAGCCTCCATGGCTGGTGCACCTGAAAATAAAAGCATACTGATACCAATTTTTCACCCATATTTTACATCAGATTGATGCAATTTTTCTGCGTTAAATATTATTCGACTTGGCTATCCAATTCCAGTACCAAATAGTATTGCTATTGGACACTTACCCCCACAACTGTTTTGCTCTTGATTATTCTGTTTCTGACTATTATTTGCTCCTGACCTCATTGTACGCGTTGATGCATACTCTGGCAGGATCCCTCCAGCTGAACTTCCTGATCTCCTGCGACCCGTTGTGCTGAAGCTCTTTCTTTAGTGTAGGATAATTGAGTACTGACAGCATCTGGTTTGCCATCCTGTCAACATCCCAGAAGTCGACTTTCAGGCAGTGATTGATTACTTCGCTGACTCCGCTCTGGTTGCTTATGAGGACTGGTGTTCCGTTGCGCATGCTCTCCAAAGGAGTCAGGCCAAAAGGCTCTGATACGCTCGGCATGACGTAAAGGTCTGCCATCTGGTATGCCCTATCAACATCAGGCCCTCTCAAGAAACCTGCGAACAGGATCTTGTGGGCTATGCCCAATTCTGCTGCATAATTGATCATCCTCGCTTCCATGTCCCCGTTGCCTGCGAAAACGAATTTCACGTTGGGATTGACATCAAGGACTTTCTTTGCCGCCTGGATGAAGTACTCTGGTCCTTTCTGCAGGGTTATCCTACCGAGGAACAAGACCATTTTCTCCCTTTTGGCATCATTGTGGTAGTGGAAGTCGTTGTCGTTAAACTCCACTGCATTATGGCATGTGACGACCTTGTCAGGGCTGATGCCGTAGTGATTGATAACCTTATCGCGTGTGAAGTTGCTGACCGCCAATATCTTGTCGGCCTCGTGGAATCCTTCTCTCTCTATGTCATAGACACCCTGGTTTAGGTTGTTGTTTCCTGTAC
>JAFGHY010000046.1 GCA_016929855.1 Candidatus Woesearchaeota archaeon
ATTAGGATATAGGGGTCTTCCCAAAAGGATGTTTGGCACTTTCAACAAACTGAAAGGAGAACTGAACATCTTCAGAAGACTACCCAAATTGGAGGAACGTCCGAGAACAATACCAACAGCACCCCCTATGTTTGACAGGGGCAATAACCCTGATAACGAAGAAATCAGTAACGAAGAGATCAGAGGCGAGCATTGGGAATACATACCCCCGCACAATACTGGCTGGGAAATGGACAAGGGTTTCTACAATGAGCAAGCTTCAGAAGGAAGGATGAGATTTGAGCTTGATTCAGACGATGAGGAGACCGAGCTTGACAGGAGTATCGAGCAAGAATTAAGTGAGATTCCCGGAGGCTACGGGTCTGATAAAGGTGTACTGCAGGAAGATCCTGGAATGCTTGCCCCGCACAAAGTCTATCCTCACTTCGAGAACAATGAAGCTGACGGAAGCAAGGACGAGTTCGTACCGCCAGGACATCGACCCCAGCAGGAGGAAGAGTACATGCCTCCCGGAATGGCAGTAGAAACAGAAACAGCTGAAACGGAGGGTATGAATCCATCAGAGCATGGGCCAAAACAGTATGAGCCTAGGCGAGCAGGAGATATGAATAAGAAGGACTTCAAGGACAGAGACCTTAATGATAAGATGTATGCTGAACAGCAGGCAGTGTCTGATTTCAAACCCTTGAAAAGACTGCCGTCCATCAAAACAACAGTCACTCTCGCAATATTTGTCATTGTATCCTTTGTACTCGGGTTTATTGTCAGAGGATTCTTTGTAGGATGACGTTTAACGAAAATACTGTATAATAACTAATAACTGCACAAAAAAGAGGATGAGGAAAAAGAGGTGAGAAATGAGCGTTAAGGCCAAAGCAGACATTCTTTTTGAAGTGTCATGGGAAGTCTGCAACAAGGTTGGCGGTATAAATACTGTCATCAAGAGCAAGGTCCAGAGGATGCAGGAGCATTATCCAGACTATATCTTGATAGGCCCGTACTTCAAGGACAAGGCAGACATAGAATTGAAGGAGGAAAAGCCGCCGAATGAGATGCAGGAAGTGTTCAACAACCTGGCTCATCAGGGAATCGTCTGCCATTACGGGTCCTGGGCGATTCGTGGAGACCCTAAGGTCATTCTTATTGAATTCACAAATGCCCTAAAGCTCAAGGATGAGATAAAGACCAGCCTTTGGAATGAGTTTGCTGTTGAAAGTCTGCTCTCTAAATGGGAGTTTGAGGAACCTATGATTTGGGCATGGTGTGCTGGCATGCTGCTTGAGCAAATTTCTGGCGTGTATGGAGAGAAAAAGATAGTGATGCATGGGCATGAATGGCTGGCAGGCTCTGCAATACTCTATCTGAAGATGCACAACAACACAATTAAGACAGTATTCACGACGCACGCCACAATACTCGGAAGGTCCATTGCAGGAAGCGGAAATGACCTATACTCGATACTGCCTAAAATAGAGCCTTACAAAGAAGCAGAAAAGCACAACATAAAAGATAAGTTCACAATGGAACTGGCAGTAGCGCAGAACACGGACATATTCACGACAGTCTCAGAAATAACTAGCATCGAAGCAGAAAAGATTCTTGGAAGAAAAGCTGATGTGCTCGTGCTTAACGGACTGGACAGCCAGAGATTCCCGACCATAGAAGAGACATCATTGAAACACCACACCTGTCTGGAAAGGATAAGGGAATTCATAACATACCATTTCTTCCCATATTACTCTTTTGACCTAGAGCACAACCTGATTTTCTTCACAGTTGCAAGATATGAGTTCCAGAATAAAGGCATGGACGTAATAATTGACGCTCTTGCACGCCTCAATGACGAACTCAAAGCCCAAGACAGCGACAGGTCAATATGCATGTTCTTCTGGATACCTATGGAGACAAAAGGAATCAAGACAGAGCTTCTGGAAAACAAAAGCTATTACAGGCAGATAAGCAGTTTTGTTCACTTCAAATCAGACGAGATCCTCAGAAGAATTGTGGACTATTACATCGCCAAGCAGAACGTGATGGAAGCAGAGATATTCACAAAGGATTTCATCGATGAGATTGAAAGGAACGTGATGCACTTCAAGCGGAAGGGAAACCCACTAATAGTAACTCACAACATCGACCATGAGGAATCCGACCCAATCCTCACAAAATGCAGGCAGGTTGGCCTGGATAACAAGGAGGACGACAAGATTAAAGTCATTCTTTACCCGGTGATGCTTGACGGTAGCGACCACCTAATCAACCTGCCATACTATGATGCGATTGCAGGAAGCCATCTCGGCCTCTTCCCAAGCCTGTACGAGCCATGGGGCTACACTCCGCTGGAGAGCGGGGCGATGGGCGTGCCTGCAGTGACCTCTGACGTAGCAGGGTTCGGCCGTTTCATCAAGCCAATGCTCAGGAAAGAGAATCCAGGAATATTTGTCATAGAAAGATACAACAAGTCATACGACGAAGTAGTCGAAGAGCTGAAAGCAGTCATGGTAGAATTCTCCAACTTCGACAAGAACAACCGCGTTGAGAACAAGATAAATGCCAAGCACGCCAGCGAAATGTGCGACTGGTC
>JAFGHY010000047.1 GCA_016929855.1 Candidatus Woesearchaeota archaeon
CTCCAGCTATTGGTATACTGTCAAAATCAAAGCTTCCAATCATGGCGACATTGCCGAACTCATCTGCTGTCACTGTTCCTAAGACCATGCATCCTGTTGCTGGCCAAGGATTAGGATAGTACATCAAGGCGTATTCGACTCCTGCTGTCATTCCTGCTGCTTCAAAAGTGAAGCTGTCATCAGACTTGTATGTCAAGGTGCCTGATGCTCCTCCCTCGACTACCATCCAAGTTGCTGGGTCCTTCTCGAACATGGTGTATATCCATGTGTCTGAGCTTTCATAGCTTCCTGACTGGTGGTTTGTAAGCCATGCTCCGCTGCCAATGTACGAGTCAAAGCCGTAGTGCCTATCAAGCAATGAGTCTCCATCGCAGTCCTTATTGCTGAGCCAGGCATCATTCCATTTCATGATAAGCCTGTCCTCTGCCCAATCCTGGCACCATGCTGCATCCCTGTACGCGTCGCAGTAATAACCGTTGAAGAGATGGGCTTCGTAGTTATAACCCCACTCATCAAAGCCTGTGGTTATTATTGTACCATCTGATGCTTCCAGAAGACCACTCTGTATCGTTGTGCACATCTTTGGCGCTTTTGCTGCGCTTACTGCCAAGACCATCAATAATGCCGTGGCAACTAATAATATTCCTAGAAATCCTTTTCTCATCTTCCACCCCCTTGTGGTTTTTAACCTTTTTTTAGAATGGGGAATGACTCATAATATTTAAATGATTCGGGCTTCATCATATTTTGGCAAAAATTAATAAAACATGCCTGTTTTCGTTCTGCTATGCCTGATGATTTCATCCCTTGGACCAAGAAATACTTACCCAAGACCCTTTCTGACATAGCAGGCCATGGCAAGGCCATTGAGCAGATAAGAAACTTCATCTCAAAGTTCAAGAAAGGCAAGGCTCTCATGCTCTATGGCTCCAGCGGAGGAGGGAAGACTTCTGCAGTGTATGCTCTTGCCCATGACTTAGGAGTTGAGTTAGTGGAAGTGAACGCGAGCGATTCAAGGAACGCTGATTCTATCAACGAATTGGTAGGCAATGCTTCCAAGCAGATGAGTCTTTTTTTCAAGAGCAAACTGATTCTCGTAGATGAACTCGAGGGTATTGCAGGAAGGCAGGACAGAGGAGGGGTGCAGGCAGTGCAAAAGCTAATAGAGAGCAGCACATATCCGATAATCCTTGTGGTGAATGATCCTTATTCTGAGAAGCTCAAGAGCTTAAGGAAAGCATCCGTATTGGTTGAGTTCACCGAGAGACCTCACGCAGACATATCTTCTTTCCTGAAGAAAATCTGCCAGAAAGAAAAAGTGGATTATGACGAAGAAGCACTGTCAATGATTGCAAGAAAATCAGGCGGTGATATGAGGGCAGCAATAAATGACTTGCAGAGCCTTTCTGAAACCAACAAAAAAATCAGTCGAACAGATGTTGAGGAGCTTGGCGACAGGGAAAGAACTGAAGCAATAATCCCTGCGCTGATAAAAGTGTTCAAAACAACAGAGCCTGGCATTGCCCTCGGAGTGTTTGACAACGTGAACGAGGACCTTGACAAGATATTCCTGTGGATTGACGAGAACCTTCCGAAAGAATACACAAAGCCAGCAGACCTTGCAAGAGGATTCGAAGCATTAAGCAGGGCAGACGTGTTCAAGGGAAGAATAATGAGATGGCAATACTACAGGTTCTACGTCTACTGCTATGACTTGCTGTCAGCAGGCATCGCTCTTGCCAAGGACGAGAAATACAAGACCATGACGGAATACAAGCCGACCTCCAGGATACTTAAATTATGGATGGCAAGCCAGAGGAACATGAAGAAAAAAGCCATCTCAGAGAAGATTGGTGAGAAGACTCACACAAGCAGGAAAAGGGCGATGCAGGACACCCTGCCATATTTGCGCGCAGTGTTCAGGAACAACAAAAAAGAAGGCGAGCGACTTTCTGAATTCCTCGATCTTGACCGAGAGCAGATTGAATGGCTTTCCAACCAGGCTTAGTGCAATAGTTATAAAATCTTCTCGCATTCTAAGCATTGTAGAGTGAATAAAATCATCAGGAAATTTATCATGAAAGTCAAACTTGTTCCGATACTGATTTTTTCAATATTGTGCTTTTAACAGTTGCATTCGCATACAAATATACATACAAGTCACAATAACGTAACTTCCTCGCGCAAATCAAGTTCTAAAACGCAATCATCAGAACAGGACAGTTAACACAAACAGCAGACACAAGAGATCATCGCGAATTGATTTTTTGGCGTCCCGGAGTCAATCCATAATATAATTTAAAAAAATGTTCCCTGGTGTATTTATCAAACATCACTAGTTCATTAGCCAAATTAGACAACTCATGCTTATCACTCTCATTTATTTCTTGCAACTTTCTATGAAAGCTTGTAAAACCAACTATGCGATTCTCTGTGAATCTTATCATAAGCTGGGTAACGTTTTTCTCTACTTCAAGATCCTTCCAAATATCCCCACAATACAGTTCCAATAAGTTTCCATCATCTGAACTATCATATTCGTTTAAATGAATGTAATCGTTCATCTTTTTGAGCAGTTCTGTTAATATCTTCAATCTTTCATCTTTATTATCGCGTCTACTTATCTTTTGTAGGAAATCTAAAAACTCATATTCCTTTTTTATCATGGCCA
>JAFGHY010000048.1 GCA_016929855.1 Candidatus Woesearchaeota archaeon
CGAGGAAAGCCCACCACAGGAATCCAGATCAGCGGAAGCGGTACTGGTCCTAGCGAGCAGGCAGCTGTAACTACTGCACTGCAGAACATGAAGAACTTGCAGAGCATCTTGCAGACCGGAAGTCTTCCTGTCAAGTTGAATATTGTGAAGACTGACGCGATCAGTCCTATCCTTGGAGCTGCTTTCATCCAGAATGCCATGTACGTTGGCTTGTTTGCAATTCTTGCTGTCGTGCTTGTTGTGTTCATCCGTTACAGGAAGCTGGCAATAAGCATTCCTATGATTATTACTATGTTGTCTGAAGCGCTCATTATCTTCGGCTTTGCGGCCATCATCGGCTGGAACATTGATCTTGCAGCTATCGCAGGAGTAATCATCGCAATCGGTACTGGTGTGGACCATCAGATTGTGATTGTGGACGAAACTCTGCGAGGTGAAGCTGGAATCACTATGAGCTGGAAGGACAAGCTGAAGAGAGCCTTCTTTATCATAATGGCGGCTTACTTCACTACTGTTGTCGCCATGATTCCCTTGTGGTTTGCTGGGGCGGGCTTGCTCAAGGGTTTTGCCATCACCACTGTTATCGGCGCAAGCATTGGTGTTTTCATCACCAGACCGGCTTTCGCTGCAATGGCAGAGATGTTCTTGAACAGAAAGTGAAGTTTGTTTAACGGGCTTGTAGTCTAGTGGCTATGACGTCGCCTCGACATGGCGGAGGTCCCCGGTTCGAGTCCGGGCAGGCCCACTAAGTCCTATTAAGTTATTGGTCTGTTCGGATTCAAACGAATGGAATGAGTTTGTATTCCTGGCAGGCCCACTAGATTACCAAAGTGTAAGTTAGTAGTATTTCTAAGCTCGAACAAATTCAACGAGTTTTTTGTCAAGACCGCACTAATTGTTACTGTAAAAAAATTGTTTATTAAACCAAAGACCTCACCCTAAAAGACACAATATGCTTCAGTATTAATCAAAATATTTAATACAGAAACACCATTCTTAATCTTTATGGACTATTACAACTCAATCTCTAAAGGCTATGACGAACTGCATGAAGCAGAGCAGACAAAGAAGCTTGAACTGATTTCTAAGAAGATTGATATCTATTCCAATGAAACGCTGTTGGATGTCGGGTGTGGCAGCGGCATCTCAACGAGGTTCTGGAAGTGCAGGCGTACGGGTGTTGATCCCAGCGAAGAATTGATAGCTGTTGCCCGGCAGAATGACAGGAAGGGTAAGTATCTTGTGGGCATGGCAGAAAAACTGCCATTTGATGATAATTCCTTTAGTATTGTGCAGAGTTTGACTGCAATCCATAACTTTGAGGATATCAAAAAAGGTCTTCAGGAGATGAAGAGGGTTGGCAACGAAAAGTATATTTTTTCTGTATTGAAAAGAAGTCAGCATTTTGATAGGATAAAACTGCTCATAATACAGATGTTCGATGTGAATTCCATATTGCAGGAAGAGAAGGATACTATCTTCTTGTGCGGTTTTCAAAGGACTGTGCCCTTCTAGAGCAGTAATTCTGAAAATAGTCCTTCTAAAATAAAAACATTTAAATAAAGGTAGTGTAAAGTGTATACTAATATATAAGTGACTCTATTGGGATGTTGAGTCATCTACCTTGCAGAGGGACAGCAAATGGCATTACCAAATTTCAATCCTACAAAAGCAAAAGACAATACTGACAAAGTTAAGACACTGGCAGCGACATTGAAGGCATCGGGTTTGGCAGCATCAGAAACTGAAGCAATGCGCATGGCGCAGGAAATCACAGGGACTGAAGAAAGAGTACAGGAAAGTTTTGATGCGAATAAGGAAAGAGCTACGATGTACGCGAAAAAGCCAAGACCTGCAGAACAAGAAACCCCTCCTAGCCCCGTTAAAGAGCCAGTTAGAGAACCAAATACTGTCCCTGCCTCAGTGCAGGTGGAGCCTGAAGAAGAGCAAGAAGAACCATTAGATGAACCTGAGCAAGAACAGGTAGAGGATTCTGAAGTATTTCACGAAGATTCTGGCGACGCTGAGATAAGCGTTCCTGACGAAAAAAGCGTCCATGAGGATGCTTTTGAAGTTGATGCTGAACAGCATTTGAGCAGTCTAGGCGAGGAAGATGATGACGGCCTCCCTCCTTTGGAAAAGCCGATGCCTCCTGAGCCAGAACCAATCCATTCTCAAAAGCAGGTTACGCAATCACCTGAAGAATTCAGCGCGCGTGAAACCGGATCTGTAAGGAAAAGTCTTCAAGAACTCTACGATGAAGCAGGAGAATCTTCTGAACCAGTAGAACCAGCAACAGAAGAATCAGCACCAGAGCAACCAGCAAATGAAACTCAAAATGAAACTCAGTTTGAAGACCGGGAGACAGTTGATGAAGAACCAGTTCAGCAGGAACTTGAAGAATCCTCTGATGAAGAGCCTGATGAAAATACTGTCAAAGAGGAACCTGAATCTGAAACAGATTCAGAAGAAGATATCGAACCTATTGAGGATGACAATAAAGAACCTGTTGATTGGGATGAGGACGAAACGCCTTCAGATGACAAAAAGCATAATTTCATGGATGATGAAGAGGATGATAAAGACAAGGATGATGCAGATTCAGAGGATTCTGGGGAAGAAGAGGTGCAGAATGAAGAGCCTGACGAAGAGAGTAAAGCAGAGCCTGAGGAACAGCCTGTTGAACATGATACTGATGATGATGCGTCTGAGGAAAAGAATCCTTTCCTGTCCGACAGTGATGAGATAGAAGAACCGACGGCGGATGACAGTCCAAAAAGTTTCGAAAAAGAAGAATCTCCCGGGGAAGAAGAGGATAGAGAAGACGATGAAGAGGAGATGGTGGAGAAGACAATGGAACTGCCGAGCAATCCTAAGAGCTCCAGACCTGCAGAGGATTTTGAGGAAAGCAAGGTTGACTTGTCCAAGGTCTTCAAGTTCGGCTGAGCTAATGCCTGATGCATGTAATAGAAAATCAGCATGATTTTTTTGTTTTTATTCTCAAATTCTTTTATTAATTATATTCAATAACTTTATAAATAAATGGGTCCAGAAAAAGACTAGCATGAAACTTATGCAGAGGGCGGGTTTAGTAGTAAATATAGTTATACTAGTATCATTGATTATTGCATTTTCTGGATGCAAAGAAGCTGTAGTTGGCAAGGCTTATGGTCCACCTGGACCAGGTGATGATTCAGCTTCAAATTGTGCAGCAAATGATGGATTATGGACTCCTTATTTTGACCCTGATTTTGATCCTCCATTAAGTCCTGGATGCTGTGGTAATGATGATCAATTTCATGAACAGGCAATAATGAATTTCTATGGAAATAGTTATCAGCTAATATCTGACCCTAATATTTGCTGTGGTAATACTGCATCTGGTTCGCTGGGATTTAGTTATGGTGGTTTAGTTGACCTTGGATACTACTTATATGGTAGTTATGAAGATTCTCAAATTGCTGTTTGGAAAGAAAATTATCAATTCGTATCTTTTGCGACAACAAAACTTGCAGGTACTGACACATTATTATGGTTTGGTGAATCAGGAACAGCGGGTACATTAAATACTGTTATTGACACAAAATTTCCTTTAGAAACTTGGGAGGACGCCAGTAATAACTGGCTCGTTGCTGGAACTCACGAAGATAAAATCTTGTTTATTAGCCCTTATGCCTCAACAAGTCCTAATAATCCCGGAACTGATTTTAGTAATTGGGACGTTGCAGAATTTACTATTGGAACTGAATGTGATTCTTCTAACTTTAATATTGATGAGATTGTGATTGTTGATGATAAATTATTCGTTATGGCAAAGCGACCTTTGCAATCTTATCACAGAATTTGTATTTATGACCTTTCAAATATTGATTCCAGTACTTGGGATCCTAGTGTCAGCAATGTTGACTTGACTTCTCAGGTCAATTATCTAACCACAGGTTTTTTTACACCTAATAATGCAGTTCTTTGGGATGTTGAAGGTCGAACAACAACTGCAGCAGAAAGCCAGTCAGGCACTTATGATTACATACTGTATTTTGTTGTTAATCGAACAGTAGCTCACGAAGAGGATCTGATAAAAATATCTATATCTAGTATTGACGGTTCCTCTGAAGAAAGTCAGGATTATTATTATTCGGAATATGATATTCCAAAGGGTGTTGCCATTGACGATTACGGTTTTGTTTATGTTACTTGGACTGATGGAATTTATGCGTATGTTGATGTTTTTGACGCGAACTTGAATTTTGTTACAAGTTACAGTACAACAGATTTCAGTGAATTTCAGACTTCACCTTCAGATATTGAATATGTTGATAATAGACTCTATTACATGCCAAACCACAATGCTGCTGATACAGTTCATTACTTTCAAGCTCACAGTTGTGATTATAGTGGACCCCCTCCGTGTATTTTTGATTCGATAACACTAAATGAAGGAAGTAATTGTAATGCACAAGGATTCACAAATAATTGTGATCCAGGAGAAAGTATTGCTTTTGAAATCAATTATAATGAAGGTTGTTATGACGCCCAAGCAGTTTACATTACATTAAAAGCATCTGATGATTCTTGTACTTTTGCAGAAGGTTATGGCTTCTTGAACTATGGTGAACTTGGTGCGGGAGTTGGAGTGTATGATTGGGAGGATAGTATACCTACGGTGCCTTACGAGTGTTTAGGTAAACAGATGGAAATTGAAGAAGCAAAGTTTTTGTTTTCTGGTTATGATACAAGTGCAAATAGTATGTCTGGATTGTTTACTGCTGGCGAACCTGCTAGTTATTCTTGTTCAGTACAAGAAGCTTGGGTTACTGGTCTTCCTCCTGATGGTACTTGTGAGGAGATAGATACTTTTGGTACATGTGGAGAAATAGATATGTTATACGCGAATGTTACCTTGACTGGGAGTCAGTGTGATATTGTTGATGCTGTAATCTGGACTTTGTCAAATTCTGATGAAAGTTGTGTAGTGTCTGTATTTGTTGATGATGAACCTGAGGTTTTTCATTGGATACATAATTTCTACTCGGGCAATAATTTCATTGAATCTTTTCCTATTGCTTTTGATAATCTTCCTGTCGTTTGCAGTGAGGAAAGAATTGGGGCTTTTGCTGGTGGAGAAACAAACTTTCATTTAATTAGATACTTACTGGAAGATTCTGGAAATATAAGTTACGCTCAAAGAGTCAGTTTTAGTAGTGATAGTCAAAATGTTAATGGAGGTTTCACTTTTCAAGAAATAATCTGTCCTATAGAAGAAGAGACTGTTTTGTTTCATAGTTGCGATAATACTGCTTGTGATTTTAGTGGGAGTGGTGGTTTGGTCTGCGATAATCTCGCAGATGGTTATGATTGCAGTATTGCAGAGGAAATTATGACTGGCTGTGCTCCTGAAAATGACTATTGTGTTGTTGACGGTACTGTTGTTGATTCAATAATTGGAGGACCTGTTGATGACGGGCGTGCTGATTTAGTAGCTGTTACTGGCAAGAAAAATATTGCTTTTTGTGATAATAATGTTGTGAATAACTTGGGTTCGATTTGGATTGACTGCGATACTGCATCTGTAGCTGGCCCAAAAACTGCCGCCTACCAGTGTGATGGTCTTCAGGTTGGAGACTGGAATGACTATGATATATGCTTTATTCCAGGAGAAATGGAAGCTAGTATGGCTGGTGAAGATAATGTAGGAGAGTATTCTGATCAAGCCACTATAGAATGCTGTGGTGATGATGAAGGAGAGTATCTTGTGTGGGATGATTATAATGGAAAGTACATGTGCTGTGACAATCCAAGTGATGTAATTGTTGGAGGCGTTTGCACTTCGAGTGAGTGCGTTGTTCCAAGTGCAAGCATAAGTGCAGGGACTAATTGTGCAGATAATCGATTTAGTGATGGTTGTGATAGTGGAGAATCTATTAATTTAAGCTTTACTTACACTGGAGACTGTTCGGTCGCAAATAATGTTGAACTTTCTTTCACAAGCGCCGAGTGTACTATACAAAATATGTATTTTACATTAAGCAGCCCTATTGGTGGTTCTGGCACATATCAAGAAAATCTGATTTTAGCAGATTCATTAATAGAGACTTCATGCATTGGTAAGGAGTTGTTTTTGGAGGGAATGACAATTTATGCTGGTGGAGGAAATCCTAGTTATGTTGCAGATAATAGTGTAGGATCATTTACACTCGGAGAACCGGACATCATTGATTGTAGTATTACTAACTCATATGCCGATGGCTTTTTTAGCAGTGCAAATTGCGCTGGTGGAGACACTTATGGTGTTTGTGAGGAAGGGCAGCAGTTCTATACAAACGCGAATTATGATGGTACAGAATGTTATTTAGCTGATAAGATTGCTTGGATGTATACTAATTCAGCAGGTGATTGTGTTTATTCTCCACTTTTATCATACAGTCCAAATATGTATGATTCAGATCTTGTTTTAGATCTTGAGAGTAATTCTTACACAGGAAGTTACATTACTGTTCCCCCAGTTCCTTTGGCTTGCGATAATGCACGTATGGGACCCTTCGATGGAGGCAGTACTAGTGTTTTCTTGCTAAGAGAGCATTGGAATAATGGAGTGCCTCCTGCAGATTATAATGAGTATAGTGTGCAGGAGTTTAACGATGTTCCTCCTGCCTTTGACGGTGGTTTCACATTCACCTCTGAAACAACTCAAATTAGTATTGAACATGTTGATACGGATTATGATCTCGGTGCTTTCGGATCGTATTGCGGTGGTTATGACATTTACTTAGATGTTCCCTTGTTTAGCGGCAGCGGGTCTGCGTGTATTTCTTGGGCGGATGAGATTTGTTTCTATGAAGAAGGAAGTGGAGGATATGAATATTCCTGGAACGGCCAGACAATAACAATAAATCTCCCAGTAGAATGCAATGTTAATCGTCGAATGAACACACGAATAACAGTCACAGACTATGCTGGAAGTTCTGACTCAGTTTTTTTCGACTTTAATTCCGTTCCATTCATTTCAAGTATTGAACCTTCACAATGTTCTCTTAGTGAAGGATGCGGTGACGTTACCATACAAGGCTTTAATTTTATTGAACCTGAAATTGAAGTATATCTTAATGATACCTCAGTTCCGGGCGCATCAATTTCAAACACGCAGATTACTTTCACAGACAGCGGAGATTACGTTACTAACCCAGGAACTATTGAATTAAGCATAAACAATACTGTATATGGAGAAAATACTGCAACAGCAATAACTTATTCAAATTTGGGAATACAAAGCATTCAACCAAATCATTGTTTAGTTGACGGTTGCGAAAACGTAACAATTATTGGATTTGGCTTTAACTCATACGCCAATGTTGAATTTGACAATTTGGTTGCACCTTACATTCAGAACTTATCAGATACCATTCTTAATGTGACTGCTCCTGCTCATGTTGCCGCGGGTGTTGATGTGAAAGTCAGTGATGGAGTTATAGAAGCATTATTAGAGACTGGCTTTTACTACATAAACGATACACCAGCCCCAAATATTACTGGTTTAGGTACTACTGTTGGTTCAACAAATGGAGGTGAGTGGCTTTATGTATATGGTACTGAATTCTATAATGGTAGTGAACCTTATTCACTTGAGTTGTTGTTCGACACCACGCCCGCCCTAGGAATAGAATACTTTAATGATACTGAATTGTACGTGCAGGCTCCTGCTCATACTGCAGGGACTGTCAGCGTGACTGTAATTAATCCTGATGGTGAAGAGAACATTTCTGAGAATGCTTATACTTATGTCGCTCCTGAAGTGCCTGATGACGGAGGCAGTCCAGTGTTCAGCAAAGGAGGCAGTCCGCTATTCAGCAAAGGTGGCAGCGGAGGCAGTTCGCTTCAGAGTTACGAAAACGAGTTTGACCTTGATATTGAGAAAGTGATTGTCAAGATAAGGTCTAGGCGGGCTCCGACAGTCCAGGTAACAGAAGTATCTCCTTCCACTCTGGAGAAGAAGCCCGCTTATGAGTTGTACAAGGTCTTTGATATTGACTCGAGCGTTTCTTATGTGGAACAGGGTGTTATTGAGTTCAAGGTCCCAAAATCCTGGATGAAACAGAACAATATTGATTACAAGAAAGTTAGGATGTACCATTATACAGGCACTTCTTGGCAGGAGCTTCCCACAGCTTGGTACAAGACTGATAACGTTTACAACCGATACAACGCAACGACCACAAGATATAGCTTGTTCGCGATTACTGGACAGAAAGGAACTGTTCCATTGTATGATGACGAACCCGAAGATACTGACACTAATGAAAATGAAGCACCCGAGGAAGACGAGCCTGCACCTCCCGAGCCAACCTGCTTTGACAGTATATTGAACCAGGATGAGATTGACGTGGACTGCGGTGGCATCTGCTCGCCTTGTGAAGAACCAACTGCAAGCTTCATGCAAAAGATATTGGAAAGCTCTTGGTTCATGTATGCTATCGCTGGATTGATTCTGATTGCTACTCTTGGATTGTTCGCGTATTTGGGATTCGTGAGACATGAGTTCGACCACGTGCTTGGCCCATTGTTCCACAGGCATCATGAAGAAGCTGGCCGGCAGGCCCAACAGCAGCAAGTATCGCCTGGAGTTGCAGGTGCTGTGGTGGAGCAGAAGCCAATGGCTGTCGTTTCAGCCGCCTCAACTCAGAAGAATTATTTGGAGCAGGCTGAGAAGTTTGTTGTCAAGGCAAGGGACCTTGGCCTCAAGGATGAGGAGATAAAGTCAAGATTAAGGGCTGCTGGCTGGAAGGAACAGGACATCAATGCAGCCATTTTCCATACCAATCCTCATGGGATTTTCAGCAAGCCAGCGCCAAAAGTGCAGGTTCAGCAGAAAACCACACCGCTACCAGGTGCTCAACAGAAGCAGGCTTCGCCTTTGCAACAGCCTGTTGTCAGAAGGGATATGGAAGAGCTTAGCACTTCTGTCGCTAACCTATTAAGGCAGGGCAAGACCAAGCCTCAGATTAAAATCTTGCTTGAGCGTGATGGCTGGAGAAGGGAAGATATTGAGCGGGTGCTCCAGCACAGCTAGGTTTTATCCTGGTAGATAAATTATTTCTTTGCAGATGATGTTTGGTCGCAGGATTAATGATTTATTTTCGCCCCTCCTGCCTCATAAAGGATGCAAAAAAATTTATTCGAGAGCACAGAAAAGTAAAGACTGAGTGTGACAAAAAAGTAATATTTTTTATATATTGGTGTTCATTTCTTCATGAGATGTTCGGGTCCAGACCAACCAAGCTTGAAGAGAGTGTTCTTGATAAGATTACTCCTGTCATTGATTATGTCATGACCAAGTTCATGGGCAGTCCGATGTCTGAGTTGACGTATGATATTTCTGAGAAATTGAGGCGCAGTGACCTGCTTGGGATTCCTGTCAATACTATGATGCCTTTTAAGATGGCCAAACGGCTTTTCAGGTCTGAGTATCTTCAGCGCCTTCTTATCCAAAATCAGGGAAATATTTCACGTGTGGCCGAAATCAGCAGGGTTGACAGGCGTTCCATCCACAGAATCGTCAGGCAGAGCAGGGTTGATGCTTATACTATAAGGAAAGAAATGACCAGGCCCACGTACTTGCAGATGCGCGCTGTCAGTCACGCTGTAGAGGAGAGTATTGATGAGTTCAGGGATCACATCAGTCCTACAAGGGTGCAGTATCTTTACTCGAATATTGACGAGTTGTCGGAGGAAATCTTGGAAGGCCTTCCTGGCCAGTCTGTAAGCTTGAAGGATGCTGTGGAGGAGTTCGAAACGCTATATTTTGGAGATCTTCTGGCAGAGTGTAATGGTGTGATAAGTGCAGTTGCAAAGCGGTGTGGCTTGAGGTATGAGACAGTTCACAGGAAGCTGAAGGAGTTGGGTTTGAAGTGAGGTTTGATGATTTTCTTGTATGCAATGCCACCTAGTGAACCTTTAGACCAACTTAGCGAGAACATATAGCATAGTTGTGCCACTCATCTCATGAATAAATGATGTGAGCGTGGCATTGCAGAGACTTTTTTTATAACAATTAGGTTCTGTACTACTACAAACTTAATGGATACAAAAGTAATAGGCAGCCCAAAAATCTGCCAGCAGTTTTTGGGCTGCGTAGATTGAGAATTCCTTTTCTCTTCGAGAAAAGGCAATCCATCCCTATTACTAGTACAAAATATTTAATATCTGAGTGCGAATTTTAAGGATTACATTTAAATACACAACAAAAATTCAACATCTTATGAAATGCGACATTTGCGGGCAGAAGGTTGAGCAGACATTTCTCAAGAAACTTGTCGGCACCTACGTGAAGGACAAGAAGGGCAAGCGCCATCCTGTCTGCATGAATTGCCAATCTTCCATGAGCATGGAAGACATAAAGAAGAAACTTTAGTTGGTGCCTGTTGGCTTTTGTTGCCTCTGTAGCTCAGTGGTGGAGCGGCTGCCTCGTAAGCAGCAGGTCGGGAGTTCAAGTCTCCCCAGAGGCTTTTCCCTTCCTCCCTATTTTTCTTTTCATGCTATTCTTCGTCGCAGATGCGGTATCATGAACACGTTGTCGCAGAAGTGGATTATTCTTTTGAGACTCTGTGGCTGAGTAACTGTTTCGACGAGTCTTTCCAGCATCGGTCTTTCTCGAAAATCCATTCTGGTTAGGAGTTCTGCAGGAACTTCTGTATGTATGAGGAGCTCTTGCATGCTTGTTTGCAAGTCCGTGTCATTTGCTATTACGATAAATCCAAGTCCTGCCTGTTCTGCAAGTTCTTGTTTCTCTTCAAGTCTTTTCCAGTATGCTAGTGTATGAATGAAATCATCTTCGACATCAACCACCTCAATCACATTGTCTCCTACAAGGTAGTCCATTCTGTACTGCCTTTCAGTGCCAGTGACTTTACTGTATGGAATTTGTCGTCGATAAAATATTCCTTTCTCTCCAAGAACTCTTCCCACCTCTCTTTCGAATCTTGAAGTGACAGTCCCTATATTTTCCCCCCGATAGTCATCAATTTCTTCATTTAACTCATCAATCATCTTTCTTCTTATGTGGGGTTTTACTCTCATGCCTTTGAGATACGTGTCAGCTGCTTCTTGACCTTCTTTTATCAGCAGTCTGAATGCGTTCTGCCTCATTTGTCCTGCGTGACCTGCAGTGATTTGCACAACTTCACCTGCAGCATGAGCTTGAGTCGTGAGGCCGGACCTTCTGTAGTCTCTTCCTGTGGTTTCATAATCCTTCATGAAACGCACAAGATTTTCTATTGGTATTAGACCTTCATCGAACTGCCTGACAAACCCTCCTCTGACCAGCATCTCTATCTTGACCTGGTCTGCCAGAGTCTGTGCAGGCCATTCTGTCGGATGCGTTGACAGCAATTGTAACTCATACACTGCTTCATTCAGGTATCCAAAAAGCAGTTGCATAGCTCTAGGCAATGCATCTTCTCCCCAGAATCCATAAAACTGGCTTCTGATGTAGGTTTCAGTCGGAATCTTTTGGCTTAGTTCCCAGAAGTTGTACCCAAAACCCTGCCTAAGGTGAGTGAGGCCTGGTGTTGCGAGCTCAAAGACTCGGGCATAGGAGTCTGGCTCTCTGTCCTTGTACTCTGCCAAATCAGATAGGCTTCTCAGTTGCATACCTACAAGGATGAGGATTTTATACTTAAACATGATGCTTGAAGCCGGTACTGCAAAAGAGATATGCAAATTCTGTTAACACCACAACATTTATATACTTAACTTTCATTACTTTCAATAAATACTAAAAATATTAAATATAACTTAACCAAGATGATGCCATTGTCAGATATTGAAAATGATTTTATGGAGCTTGGCCTTAAGATATTCAAGTCTTTAGGAATGGATACCCTGATGAGCAAGCTGTTCACTCTGATATACATAACTCCTAAAGAGATTTCAGCAGAAGAGCTTGCTGATAAAACAGGCTACAGCCATTCTTCAGTGTCTATGAAAATGAAGATATTCGAGGCTACAGGCCAGGTGCAAAGGTTAAAGAAACCAGGCTCCAAAAAAGTGTATTACCAGATGGACAAAGACCTTAATAAAGTCGTGAAGGCAAAGATGGACATCATGCACCAAAAGTATATGGATCCAGTTATCCAGAATCTTCCTGGAATAATAGAAAAATACAAAAATAAGAACCTTAACAAGGAAGATAGAGAGAAATTACAGGTCCTTAAGGACTATTACGAGCAGATTATTGAGATGAAAAAGCGCTGGAATAAGATGATGGAGTTCCTCATAAAATGATACAGAAGATCAAACAAATCAGCAGGAAGAAAAAAGATTCAAAGCATAAAACAGCCAGTGATACTGCTCAGAAGTCAGGGAAGAAGGGAGACGAGATTATCATTGAGCTCAAGGATGTCTGGAAGATATATGATATGGGAGAGGTCAAGGTCAATGCTTTGAGAGGCTTGAATGTCAAGGTCTATAAGGGCGAGTTCTTGAGCATCATGGGCCCTAGCGGGAGCGGGAAGAGCACTGCAATGAACATGATAGGATGCCTTGACGTCCCTACGAAAGGTGATGTTTTCCTATCAGGAAAGAACATTAGCTACCTTACAGAGAGCGACCTTGCGACAATTAGGGGAGAGAAGATCGGCTTCATTTTCCAGAAGTTCAACCTTATTAATGCTCTAACTGCCAAGGAGAATATCATGCTGCCTTTATTGTTCCAGGACATGCCTGTTGACGAGCGAAAGAAGAGGGCAGAAGACGTGCTGCAGATGGTGGGTCTTGGGGACAGGATGGACCACAGACCGAATGAGCTTAGTGGTGGGCAGCAGCAGCGTGTCGCAATCGCAAGAGCTTTAGCTACTGATCCTGAAGTCATACTTGCAGACGAACCTACAGGAAACTTGGACCAGAAGAGCGGTGCAAGTGTCATGGATTTCCTTAGGCAGCTGCACAAGGATAAGGGTACAACAATAGTAATGGTAACGCACGACAAGAACGTGGCCGGTAAAGCTGACCGTGTTGAAGTCCTGATTGACGGGGCCATTGTCGACAATAAAAAGAAGCGCGAGGTGCTTTAGATGAACAGAACAATTTTGATTGAAATGATAACAATGATTTTGGCAATGCTGGCCGTGCCCAGTCTTGCCCTGAACACATTGGTGGCTGACAATGCTGACCTGTCAACTACTCTCTTGAGATACACGCCGAATCCTGCAGAGCCGGGTGATGTCGTGGACGTGTATATCCTGTTGAACAATGACGGTTCTGTGACAGCCAGGAATGTTATCTTTGAGATGGCGGACAGCTATCCTTTCAGTGTCGAGGATGCATCCAAGCGTATCATAAATATTCCTGCAGTACCGGGCCAGGAAGAATATCTTCTCAAGTATCGTGTAAGAATCAATAAGAATGCTGAGGAAGGCACGTCTTACTTGAAGGTCAACTACAGGATTGATGGGGCCCAGACTTCCAAATCTGACCAGTTGAGCATAGATATCCTGACAAATGATGCGAGCATTGAGATAAGCAGAATAGAAATTAGCCCAGAGTCGGTCAGTCCGGGCAAGGAAGCGACAATTAAGCTTTACCTTAAGAATCTTGCCGATTCAAAATTGAGAGATTTGACTGTAACAATAGATACGACCAGGACTCTTGGTTCTACAACCAGCGAGCTTCCTTTTGCTCACATGACTAGCAGTAAGGAAAGGCATTTTCCTGAGCTTACAGCTGATGAGACTGTTGTTGCAGAATATCGGATTGTAGTCGAGCCTGACGCTGTTAGCGACGTGTACAAGCTTCCAATAACCTTGACGTACAGTGACGAGACAGGCAATGACTACACCAAGAACGATGAGATTGGTCTTGTCATCAATGCAGATATTGACTTGGATGCCTATATTGATAGTGTAGAGCCATGTTGTATTGAACAGGAAGGTCAGATGATAATTAGGCTTGTAAATAGAGGGCTTTCTGAGATTAAGCTTCTGACTGCTGAAATCTCAGATGAATCTGACGATTATGAACTATTCTCCCCTTCCAATAGGGTTTACGTAGGTAATATTGACAGTGATGATTACGAGACTGTGACTTATGACATCCAAGCGATGAAGAAGGAATTCACAGTAGCATTGAAGGTCGATTACATGGATTCATTGAATAATCCTAAGTCAGAAATCTTCCAGCTTCCTGTCAAGCTGAATCCCCAGAACAGCCAGAGCAGCACAGGAACTGTCTGGTTTGTCGTCATACTTGTTGTCATTATTGTAGCATTCGTTTGGTGGCGGCGCAGAAAGAAGAAGTCAAAGAGGAGACAGGGTTAAGCGACAAACAAGAGGACCTTTAGCATGAGCAGGTCCTTGCTTTTTGTTTTACGATGATAAAAGACTACGTCCGGCTTTCGTTCTTCAACCTGAAAAGGCGAAGGCTCAGGTCTTACCTAACAATGATTGGCATAATCATAGGAATAGCTGCAGTGATAAGCTTGGTAGGCCTGGGTGAAGGCCTACGTAATTTTGTGACTGCCCAGTTCAACATTGTTGATGCTGATGTGATAACTGTGATGGCCAGCGGCACGGGTAACGGCCCTCCAGGCACTGGTGTTGTGAATCCTTTGACTCAAAAGCAGTTGGACCGTATAAACAGCGTGAATGGTGTTGACGTGGCTTTCGGCAGGCTCATCCAGTTAGGCGATTATTTGTTTAACGACAAGAGAGGATTTACTTATATCGCGAGCATTCCCGCAGGAGAGGAAAGGAAGATTGTCTATGACATTGTGGATCTAAAGACTGATGAGGGCAGGCTTTTGAAGGATGGAGACACTCTTCGAATAATGGTTGGCAGTAGCTTTAAGGACAATGACGAGTCTGGAAAGCGGGTTGAGGTCGGGAGCAAGCTTGAGATTGAAGGCCATGATTTCACTGTTGTCGGCGTGCTGGAGAAGAAGGGAAGCTTCGCTGTTGACACAACTATAATTATGAATGAAGAGATTATGAGAGAAATTTTTTCTGAAGTCGGCGATGACGAGTATGATGTGATTGTCGCCAAAGTGAAGGATGGCGCTGACATGAAGGCTGTCAAGCAGGATATTGAGAAGGTGCTCAGGAAAGAGCGGGATGTAGAAGTTGGCGAAGAGGATTTCTCTGTGGAGACTCCTGAAAACGCAGTCAAGACTTTGACGAGCACACTTTCTGCAATCAATATTTTTGTGTACATCATCGCCCTTATTTCAGTAGTTGTGGGTGGTATCGGAATAATGAACACTATGTATACCAGCGTGGTCGAACGTATCGGAGATATTGGTACTATGAAGGCTATCGGCGCCCGGAACAGCGACATTTTTGTGCTGTTTTTCCTCGAATCCGGCCTGCTGGGGATGGTTGGAGGAATCGCAGGCATCATCCTCGGAAGCGGTCTGGCCTATGGACTGGCGGCTATTGCCGGAGCTAATCTGGGGCTTGATATTAGCGCCAGCGTTTCTCCTATGCTTGTTATCCTGTCCCTATTGTTTTCGTTCATTATTGGAACTTTGGCAGGACTATTGCCTGCGTTGCAGGCTGCTAAGATGAATCCTGTTGACGCCTTGTCAGAATCCAGATAAAAGAATATGATGAAAATAAAGGAATAAAATGAAATTGGACCTTGTTAAGTATTCGTTGAATAACCTCTTGCACAGGAGGTTGAGGTCATGGCTGACCATGCTTTCTATACTTATAGGTGTAATGGCAATATTTGCTCTGGCAAGCTTCGGCCTGGGTGTCAGGCATTACATTGATGAATTATCCCAGGATATGGGTACTGACAAGATAATGATGCAGCCGAAGACTGCTTTTGCATTGTCAGAAGAGGATTATTTCACGCAGAATGAACTGGAATTTATTAGGAAAGTCAATGGTGTTGGGGAAGCTGCAGGTATGACTTTCAGGAGTTCTCAAGTTTACTTCAAGGATTCTGGAAAGATTAAGTACGTTTATTCTATGGGTTTGCCTACTGATGAGACTTTTGAGATGGTAGAGCAGCTGTTAACTGTTGATCTCCTGGAAGGCCGTACTCTAAAGGACGGTGACGTTTTGAAGGCTACTGTAGGCTACAATTATGGTATTGAAGATAAGGTCTTTAAGCGTGCAGTCAGGCTTGGTGACAAGCTTCACGTGAATGGTGTTGAAGTTGAGGTTGTAGGTATTTATGAGGAGATTGGCAACCCTAGTGATGACTCTAACATATACCTGACGTTTGATGGTTTTGAGGAGATTTTTGGGGTCAAGGAACAGTATGGTTACATTGCGATCAGAGTCGGTGAGGAAGAGAACGCCAGTGCTGTGGCAGACAAGATTGAGGACAAGTTCAGGAAGTACCGGGGCGAGAAGAGCGGTCAGGAAACCTTCACTGTTCAGACTTTTGAGGAGGCTGTCGCTACTTTCTCTAACATCATAAACGGCATCACAGGAATCCTTCTTATTATTGCTCTCGTCAGCCTTATTGTCGCGGGCATCAATATCATGAACACTATGTATACTGCTGTTGTGGAGCGTACTAAAGAGATTGGAATTATGAAGGCTATCGGCGCCCGGAACAAAGAGATACTGTTTGTGTTCATTCTAGAGGCAGGCATGCTGGGCTTGGCTGGAGGCCTCATAGGTATTGGTCTTGGTTATCTCGTCTCAAAGGCAGGCGGTGCCGCAGCCGCTGCTGCAGGCTATGCTTCACTCAGGCCTTACTTTCCTTGGTGGCTTATTGCTGGTTGTTTAGCGTTTGCTTTGCTTGTGGGTTCTTTGAGCGGTCTTCCTCCAAGCATTCAGGCGAGCAAGCAGAATCCCGTCGAGAGCTTGAGGTACGAGTGAAACTAATATGCTCAAGACTTATTTACTCAACAACAAATGAATGAATTGTTGCTTAACTAGGTGATATTCATGGAAATCCTTTCAGAGATTCACGAAAAAGAGATTGGCTTTCCTGATTCAGGAGATGTGCCTATGATTGAATCCAAAAGTGCAAGAGCAGTAATGTTGAATGAGAAGTTCGAAGTTGCTCTGATGTACATTGCCAAGTATGATTATTACAAGCTTCCTGGTGGTACTTTAAAAGAAAAAGAAGATTTTGAGCAGGCGCTGGTTAGGGAGATAAAGGAAGAGACTGGTTGCACTTTCGAGATGGTTAGCCCTGTTGGTGCGGTGATTGAGTATAGGAAGAAGAAAGGGCAGGGCCAGCCTGGAAAAAAGAATATCTCTTTTTGCTATATTGTGAAATTAAAAGAGGTTGGCGAACCAAATCTTGACGAGAAAGAGAGAAAAAGAGGAGACACTGTCAAGTGGATGGATTTTGAGAAGGCAGTGAATCTTGTTCAAACGCAAAAGGTTGCGAACTACTACGGAAGATTCAATGTCGCTAGAGAAAGTATTTTCCTGCAGAAAGCTAAAGAGATTCTTGAGAAGAAAGATAATTGAGAAAATAATAATACAAGTCTATTTCTTTCCTTTCGCGTCGTGAGTGTAGTAGTACAAGTCGTACCAGAACATGCATAGCAACAGAATAATGAATAAGGGTGTTGTGATTGGATTGTAGATATTGATTATCAGCAGGAAGATGAAACCGAAGTGCACCAGTGCACTGAATTTTTTGAACTTGTGGTTCTCGAACCTTCCTTGCTTTCTCATCTTCATCAAAATTAAGACCAGCATAATCACGTAATGTAATACTGAAAGCCATAGTATCCAAGACCATATTCTTCCCATTATCGCTTGAACCAAGAACACTGCCGCACAGAATGCAACGTCTGCAATATAATCAAATATTTCTCCGAAGCTTGTTGACTGGTTGAGCTTGCGTGCAAGGTATCCGTCGACAAGATCCAAAAGGAGAAACAGAACGTAAAGGCCAATCGCGTAAAGCCTCATTTCTTTAACTAGAAAGTACACTAAAGGTATTACAAATAATAATCTGAAGAATGTTATAGAATTGGGAATGTTGAAGTTTTTGTGCATTTAAGAAATTGTGGAATAAATGATTTATAATTATGCCTATTTTTTTTGCCTTTTGACTGTACTTAATTTTTTCGTGGAAGTTCTCTTGACTGGACCGGGCTTTCCCGCGGCCTTCTTAGCGTATTTTTCTATCTTCTTGAGCTCTTTGCCTTCTTTC
>JAFGHY010000049.1 GCA_016929855.1 Candidatus Woesearchaeota archaeon
ATTACCCTTTGGTCTGCGGAACCCGCGCCAATATCCAGTATGCGGACATGGTCTTTTTGGGGGAGAGAATCTATCACTAACTGGTCAAACTCAACAGGATATCCTCTACATACTTCTGTGAAGCGGTTATGAGCTTCCTGAAACCAGTCCTGATTGTATGCACTCCTGTAGTATTCTGCAGCTCCCAAATCGTCTTCTGCCATTCTTATCCTCCTAAACATTCTCCAAACAATATTTGTTGTTATCAAGTGGTGATTACACCTATATAATAGTTATTTCCTCCCAAAGAGGATAAAATGGTTAGATTTATATAGTCAGAAAAGCAACATAAAGCATGAACACAGAGATTCTAGAACAAATTGGATTCACAAAAGGAGAAGTCAAGGTATACTTTGCACTACTAGAGATGGGGATTACAACAATAGGACCCTTATCCAAAGCCGCAGATATCACCCCAGCAAAAGTGTATCCCATTCTTGACAAGCTCTCCAAAAAAGGACTAATTGCAGAAGTAATCCAATCCAACACCAGACACTTTGAAGCAGCAGGCCCCCAAAAGATTCTAGAATACATGGATTTGCGGAAAAAACAAATTGAAGAAGAAAAAGAATCAATCCAAAAGCTCATACCAGAGATAGAACTTAAGCAAAAACTATCCAAATACCAACAAAAAGCCAAAGTCTACCAGAACCTGGAAGGAATGAGAACGTTATACAACGAAATCATAAACTACCTGAAACAAAATAATGAAGACTATACTGGATTCACATTGCAACCGCATGAATACACAGAAAAAGCAATCTATTTCTTCAGGGAATTCGACACAAAAAGAAGAAATCTTGGAATAAAAACCAAACTGCTCTGCCAAGAAGACAGTCGCAACAGAATCCGAAGCATCGCAGGATATGACAAAAACATTATTGTAAAATACATCCCTTACAGCCTGCCGACAGGATTGCAGGTCTGGAGTGATAAAATTGCAATACTAATATGGAAGGAAGTCCCTACAGCATTTGTTATACAATCCCAGCATATAGCACAAGCTTACAAGAAATTCTTCAAAGATCTTTGGGAACAAGGAAAGGATTGAAAAGAAAGCAGTCACTTAATATGCAGTTCCAGCACGTCACTATCCTTAAGCACGTGCGGCAGCTTGAAGACTTGATCCTTGAATTTAGAACTTGGTCCAGAGACGCGGGCAAACCTGAATTTCTTCACGAAATCCTTATGGAGTTTCTCACACACCTGCTTGATAGTGCAGCCGCGAGGCATTATCAGAGGGACATCCATGTCAGCAGGTTTCCTCGGCTCCTTCATGTAAATCCTTATAAGGTCAAGGCTGTTGAACACAAGCTCCTTCAGCTCTTCTGTGTGCTGCTTCTCTTTGGCGCTGATGCAGAGGTCAGGTCTAATCTTCCTCACCAGCTGCTTCAATCTTTCCTCGCTGACCAGGTCAATTTTGTTAATCACGACAATGGACTTCATGTATATCTTATTGTCCTGGATTATATCAATGAACTCGTCAGGGCCGATGTTGTCCCTGATGACGATGTCCGCGTTGTTGATTTTGAACTCCTTGCATATTGAAGCGATGGTCTCACTGTCTAGTCTTGTCAGCCTGCAAGTGCTTGCGATGCTCAAGCCGTCACGGGCCCTCTTCTTTATCTTGACGTCAGGTTTCTGCCGGTTCAACCGTATGCCCGTATTATAGACTTCCTTCTGCAGTATTCTCAGGTGTTCAGGATACTGGGCGTCGATTACGAACAGGCAGAGGTCAGCGCTGCGCATGCAGGCAAGGACTTCCTTGCCCCTGCCGGTCCCGAGGGCGGCGCCCCTCACGACGCCGGGCACGTCTAACACCTGAATCTTCGCGTGGTTGTAGTCGAGCAATCCGGGAATGACTGTCAAGGTAGTGAAGGCGTAATGGCCGACCTCGCTCTCAGCGTTAGTGAGGCTGTTTAACAGAGTGCTTTTTCCGACGCTCGGAAACCCCAGCAGTATGACTGTGCCGTCGCCTGTCTTGCGCACCTGGTAGCCGTCGCCAGCTCCAGACTTCTTGCTTCCCCTGGCCTCCTCCTTTTCCTTCAGCCGGGCGAGCTTGGCCTTCATCAGTCCTATAGCCCTCTGGGTGCGCTTGTTGTACTTTGTTTCAGCTATCTCCCTCTCAAGCTCCTTTATCTCAGTGTTGTATTCGACCATAATGTCTCGCAATGCTGAAAAGTTGAGTTGTATTTATAAAAATTTGTCATCGAAAACCTTAAATATGCCTGCAATGGAATCAAATGCATGCAACAATTCAGTAAGAGGATGCTAAAACCAACAGCATGGCGTATCGCCCTGACAATAATCATTGTCCTGCTGTACCATTCTTTTCTCCTGATGACATTCAACTGCAACCTGACGCAGAAGTTTTGCAAGGCTTATGACGGCACGCCAGGCGCTGAATGGAAGAACTTTTCAGGAGAGGAATACTACCTTGTGGCTGCAAAGCATCCGATACTGAGCTGCGAGCAGCAATGCACGGCCAGAGGATATTATTCTGAGACTGTCAAGTCGCTCTTTCTTCACATTCTGCTGCCGGCGGTAATTGCGTATCTGATAGTGTGTGCGGTCCTGGGGCAACTGGCTGTAAGAAAAAAGCGAGTTGGAAAGAAGCAAAATAGTGAAAAAGTACAAAAATGAAATGGAGACACATCTCTTTTAGAACCAGTCGTTCTTCTTGAAATAGATTGTCATGACGATCACGCTTGCCACCATCAAGCCCAGGGCGAACGCATAACCCCACGTCCACATTATCTCAGGCATGTGCTCGAAGTTCATCCCATAGATTCCTGTTATGAGGGTCGGGACGAGAATAAGTCCGCCGAAAGCAGTCATCTTCTTGATGATGACGTTCAAGTTGTTGCTGACAGCAGAAGTGTAGATGTCGATAGTTCCTGTCATTATGTCGCGGTGCAGGCTGATGGTCTCGTAGAGCTGGTTCACGTCCTGGTACAGGTAGCGGAAGTTCTTCCAGTGCTTGAGCTTCGGATGAGAACTGTTCATCTTCTCAAGCCCGCTGAGGACATCACGGTTGCCGTGCACGGACTTCTGGAAATATATGAGGGTCTTCTTGACCCTGAGTATATCGTTTAACGTAGTCTTGCTCGGCTTCTGCACGACCCTGCTCTCCAGCTTGTCTATGGCCTCGCTGACATCGTTAAACAATGTGTTGTACTGCCTGACTATATGCTCGAGCAGCTTCAGCAGGAGGAAGCTCGGGTCGCTCTTAAGGTATGCCTTGAGAAGCTCGTGGCCTTCTGTGTGGAAGCTGTCGATTGCCTGATACCTCTCGCTCCTCAAAGTGATTATCTTGCTGTGGCTCAAGAGGATGCAGAAGCTTCCGGTTTCCACTGACTTGCCGTTCATGCTCGGCGTCTGGAAGATTATCTTCAGGTAATCCTCAATGTCAGAAATCGATGGGTTCTCCTGCGGGTCCAGGCACCTTTCAAGCTCTTCCTTCGGGATGTTGAGCTTCTCGGCCAGGACTTCTTTCTCCTTGTCGGTCGGCTGTATGACATCTATCCACGAGTGCCTGCTGTGGTTGATCCTGTCAATGTCAATGCTCTTCAGGTCATTGTGGTGTTCTGAATACTCCAGCCCAACTATCATGGCAATACTATCATATCGCCCGTTAATAAAGGTTTTCATGATTTTGGTACTCTAATTTGAAGAAATGAAATTTGAACAATTGTAATTTCAAGAACTG
>JAFGHY010000050.1 GCA_016929855.1 Candidatus Woesearchaeota archaeon
CCCGTAGGGCTAGGACCAGTATCTCAGTGTCCTTCTCCGGGCTACCTCTCTCAAGGCCCGTACGGATCATAGGTTTGGTGAGCCATTACCTCGCCAACAGCCTAATCCGCCGCCGTCCTATCCTATGGCACGAGTTTCAAAGTTGGCACATCCCAGTGGCCAGCTCATATCAGGGTTTAGCTTCAGTTTCCCGAAGGTATTCCTGACCATAGGGCAAGTTAACGACGTGTTACTGAGCATTCCGCCTCCATTGCTGGAAGACTTGCATGTCTAAGTCGAACCCCCATAGCAGCAACCTCCCGCAGGATCAACGGGAACTCTCGAACTTGCCTAATGCTTTTGGCACTATGCCGCTCAATAGTTCAGTAATCTATCCCTTGGATTTTGCGTTTATGGTCGCATATCACAAAAATTGGGCGTTATTTACAACATTTTGTTGCACAACAAAAAGTAAGCGTATATGTATGCATTCCCAAGGCACTCAATTTTATTTGAGTACGAACATGAAGATGTGTACATTCTGACTCCAGGATTATACTCCAGGATTATATTAGGACTTTGATTCCTTGTTCATTGATTTATTAAGAAAACTATCAAGTGAAAATCAATGATAATCCCTTCCCTCAAGCAAAACTTTGCTTGCACGATGTTCAGATGGTGGTGATGTGTAGAACGCCTCGATTTGGGCATCCGCATGGTTCACATCGGAAACCTTAAGGATAAGCAGCTCCTTTATAAAGCTATCTGTCTGAATATTGCATGTTTGCAGTAAATGTGTCAATCATTGGGTTGAAAGCCCTCACAAAAAGCCTTGCAAGAATTATGGGTTCCGTTAGTTTATTCAAAAGTTCCATTATATTTAAATAATCCCTGTTCCCTCCCCTGTTATAATGGCTAAGCGCAAACCTTTACCTAAGACTGATAGAAAACGAAAAGTGGACACAAAGGCATCAAAGCCTGCTGTAGTCAAGCTGGAGGAAACCAGGGACCTTAGCAATGTCCGACGAGTCAAGGTTAAGGAAGACAAGAAATCAAATAAATTCGCTTGGTTTGTACTTCTAATCATTCTAGCTATTCTGATTATAGTCTTGATTCCTACAGGAGGCAATACTGATACCACTCTCAGTCCAGGAGATGATTTCGATAACCTGAGAACTGATACTCAAAATGATGAGTTTGCAGAAGCCAATCCAGAGCCGACAATCACAGAATATGACGCCCAGATACTGGCTCGCACACACCTTTTAAGCAGGGACGAGTTCAAGAACAGCAAAGCAACGAACATTGAGTTGGTGGATGCTCTGCCTGCGAACAAGGGCTACAAATTCCTTTACACGTATGAGGTTGAGGGTGAGTTCAAGCGCGTGGCAGTCACGACGTATGATAAACGTGTTGTCGCGACTGTTTTCGGGGAGGCAGGAGAGGACTGCTACACTGACCTTGACTGTATTCCTGACGATTATGAAGGGACCGACAAGATTTTCTATTGTGAAGAATACAAGTGCCATGTGCAATAAGTGGACACGTGCAATATGTGAACATCACACTGCCTAACATGACATACTGACTCGCACAAACACAAGTGACAACAACGTCCTGCGTTACTGTGACATTTTTGTCATAAATCTTTATATAGACCCTCTCATACACTTGTTCCAAAGTTCAGCAAACACAACTGAATATTTTTGTGAGGTGCTCAATTGGCGAAAAAAACAAAAAAATCAGGTAATACTGCAAAAGCAAAACCCTCTAAAGCAAGAAAACCATCATTTTCTATTACTCTGGCTGATAAGAAGCAGCCGGCAAAAACAATTACTGCGCCAGAATCAAAAAAAACGCCAAAATCAGGGGATTCAAAAAAATCATTATCTGCTTCGACTGTAGGTGCTGTTTCAGAGGCCCAGGCCCAATTCAGCGAGGCAGAGCTTTTGAAGAATCTTCCTCCAGGCACTAAAGAGAAACTTGAGGAGATCAAGAAGAAAATTGAAAAGCTGAAGGACAAAGTTTTGGCAAAGTTTGAGACTTACACCATGTCAGTGGCGTTACTGCCTCCACCAAAAGATGAGAAACTGAAAAACAAAATCTCTGCAATGGTGCTTATCGATGACAGCGATTCGAAGAAACTTAACAAGCTGGAGCTGAAGGATAAGATAATCAAGATTGTCGACGGTTACGCAAAAAATATAGACAAGGAAATGCTGGTTGACGTAGTCCTCATCAGTGAGGTTTGGCAGTCCTGCTTTGACGGCAAGTACGAGCTGATCGAGACTATCTCTTTAAGCGCGCCAGTGTATGATAATGGCATAATTGCTGCCATCAAGATCTCTGAGATTCACAAGACCATGGTTTTGAAGAAGTTCGAGAAATACATAGTCTCATATGTTCTTGCAGGCAGTTTAACACAGGGAAGGGCCACACCGCAGAGTGATGTTGACGTTTTCATCGTCATTGACGACACTGATGTTAAGAAGATGACCCGTGTCGAGCTGAAAGACAAGCTTAGGGCTATTATCATCGGGATGGGCCTGGATGCAGGCAAAATGACCGGCATTGAGAACAAGCTCAATATCCAGGTTTATATCCTGACTGATTTCTGGGAGAACATCAAGGAAGCGAACCCGGTTATATTCACTTTCCTCAGGGATGGAGTGCCCTTTTATGACAGGGGTATTTTCATGGCCTGGAAGCAGCTGCTCAAGATGGGCAAGATTAAGCCGAGCCCTGAAGCCATTGATATGTTCATGTCGACAGGCGACCAGATGCTCAAGCGTATCAAGGCAAGCATACGGGCGATAGGCCAGGAAGACACTTACTATGCCATCCTCACGCCAAGCCAGGCAGCCTTAATGCTTTATGGTGTGCCTCCTCCGACTCCGAAGGAGACGCCTAATGTGTTGCGGGAGATTTTTGTGAAGAAGGAGAAGATACTTGAGGACGAGTATGTCAAGATTCTTGAGAACAACATCAAGATCAGGAAGGATCTGGAGCACGGCACAAAGAAGGAGCTGACTGGGAGCGAGCTTGACAAGCTGATAAGCAATGCTGACAAGTTCCTGGAAAGGCTCAAGAAGCTGTTTGAAGAAATCCAGGCTGGGAAGGAGAAGGAGCACATTACTTTGGATTACGAGAGCACCATAAACACTGTGAAGGATGTACTTCGCCTGCAGGGTTTTGAGGACATCGCAAAGGATGCTGAATTGATTGAGTGCTTCCAGAAGAACCTGATAGACAAGGGGCATATTGATCCTGAGCAGATAAAGAACCTTCAGGAAATAGTGAAAGGCGTTGATGATTACAAAAAGAAAACCCTTACCAAGAATGAGGCGAGCCGCATACACAAGAGGACAAGGGATTTTGTGAACGCGTGCATCGAGTTCATCCAGCGAAAGCGGATAAAGGAGCTCGAGCGCACGAAAATGAGGGTGAAATACGGCAGCAAGTTCGGCGAGATAATCCTATTGGGCAAGGATGTGTTTGTCATTGAGGACATTGACGCTCATGAACGGCAGATAACAAGAGGAAAGGTTGATGATGAAGGCCATTTCAAGGAGATGAAGAAGTCTACTCCTGAAGAGCTCGAGCACGCCCTGGCCAGCCAGTCAATACCTCCGAGAATCTTTGTCAAGGAAACCATTTTCGAAAACATGAAGATGATATTCGGCAAGGACGTAGAGATTATGCTGAATTACTGAAAATGAAAATCTATTTTAGCGGCAGCATCAGGGCAGGACGTCAATTACAACCAGTGTACTTTGAATTAATACAATATCTCAAAGTTTTTGGAGATGTTCTGACAGAGCATATTGCTGATCCAAACCTGACTATTGAAGGAGAAAAAAACATTTCAGACAGTGATATTTACTTGAGGGATATGCGTTGGATAGAAGAAGCTGACATATTCATTGCAGATGTTACCGTGCCCTCATTAGGTGTTGGCTACGAAATCAGATATGCTGAGCAGCTTGGCATACCTATTCTCTGTTTATTTTCAAATGATGCAGTAAGAATTGATGCAGTAAGAATTAGTGGTATGATTCAAGGAAACCCTAACTTTGCAAAGAAACAATACAAGAATGCCAACGAGGCTAAGCAGCATGTTTCTGACTTCATCAAATCACTTGGTTGAATTTCATTATTCATTCAGATAACTTTTGAATTTATTTCTTCAGTTAATATTTTACATTTTAGCACATAAGTCATTGAACTTCTAATTCCATATTTTTAGCATGTTACTGGTCATCTTCTCCCTGAAATTTTGCGTTCTTCAGAAAAAATTGATTCAATTCCAGGTATTTTTCCTTTGTCATGATATGTCTGGCTTCAACTTCAATAATCATAGAAATAGAATTCTTGAACGATTAATAAAGAAAAAGAAAAAAAGGAAGCACGCGTCTCACTGCTTTCTTCAACAACACAAATCTGATTTTATCTGCAATCAGTTCTTGGTTATCGAGAGAAGGCTCTTGACAGCTACGATGAATGCTGCTGGAGCGATGAATACCTGCAGTAAGTCAAAGAATGCTCCGATTGGCCCCCACAATGTTGCGAAGACTTTGCCTAATGCCATAAAGCTCAGCAAGAACGCAACCGTGGCTACGAGGAACATCATAGCTTCCTTGTCTTGCACGTTCAATACTCCTACGATTACACCCAAAATTACGAGCAGCCATATTGCCCAGCTGGGTATTGGGTCGTAGGCAAATATCGCAACGATAATTGCGACAATCAGTCCAACTATAAAAGACCAACTTCCTAAACCTTTCATAACAACTCACCCCCAACGAGTTATTTTATTCAACTACAAAATGATTCATGCTTTATAAATTTTGCCTTATATTTTATAAAGCAAAGCTTAACAGGCATTTAACGATACAGTGTTAGTGATTTTCAGTACATTAAACCCTATCATTTGTGTTTTTTCGAGAATTTTTCAAAGAAAAAATTGTCATCCGAAGATTTTCTTTCCCTCTGGTTGTTCAGTCTTTTCTTTATCTTTGGGTGCAGGGTGTCCCAAACTTCAGTCGGATCCTGCTTGTAGCCGAAGGCAATTATCACGACAACTCTGTATTCATCAGGCATTGAAAGCGCCTGCCTAACTGACTGTTCGTCAAAACCGGCCATCTGGTGAGTCCCGATTCCCTGGTGTTCTGCTTCTATGCAAAAGCTCATGACACTCAGTCCCACATCATACATGTAGTAATTCTGTCTGTTTGTTTCACAGGAATCCCTGACCCTAGCACACACCACTGCAATGTACGGCGCCGAATGAGCCCAGCTGTTCCCAGCAGGCAGTGAATTGTCCAAGGCTTCCCTTGTACTATCTTTCCTTGAAACAAGCACATAATTCCAAGGCTGGTTGTTGAAGCATGATGGCGCCCATCTCGCTGCTTCAATCATTGCGTCAACCTTTTCCTTCTCAACATCCTTGTCCTGGAACACCAGAACACTGTGTCTTCTTTTCAGTTCTCCAAGAATCTCCATGATGCCATCAAGATTATGATTTATAAAAATATTTGGTTTTAAACATGCCCGCGACCATTTATATCCAGTTTCAAGGATAACAATAAATACTGTTGGACCATATTGTCTGCATGGAACTGCGTGTCGACCATCATTTTCACCCTAATCTGAGCAGATTTGATTATCCTGCAAGAAAAAAATGCAGGCGGGTTTGGAAGGAGTTCAAAAAGAATGGCATCAATGCAGTCATCTGCACTGAGCACATATACCGGAATCCAAGAGAGCATATGAATTGATGCTTGCAGAGAAGCCCAAGGAATGCTTCCTGTTTCCTGGAATGGAATACAGCACTGCAGAGCGTATCGATATTGTCATCTTCTCACATTCAGCAGTAGTATATGCGGATGCGAATCTTAATGCATTTCGTTTAACGTATCTGAAACCATAAACTACCCGAACAAAAAAATGGAATCCCTGGATTTGTCACGCACACATTTGCACGCAAGCCCGCGGGCGTAATTAACGCTCTTTGAGAAAAACAATACAAACAAACAGTTGAAAAGCTGAGAAGCGTTGAGATAACCAATTCAAGCGTCGATAGTCTTCTCCTGCACGTGAAACTCCTGAAAAAACTCAAGATATTCAACGGATTGCTTAGAAGACTTGATTTCCCCAATAGTATACAGCATCTTCCCAAAAATTACTATCCAAAAAAAGCCGGGTTCCTGGCGGTCGGGAACGACGCCCATCTGAGCTCAAATCTGAGCTCAAATATAGGCACACATGCGCTCATAAAAAATAGTCTTAAAAAGAACAGAGAAAGACCGGATTGTGTGTTTAACAGAATTGTGACAAGTAGAAAGCTGGAAGTTATACTCAGAAAGAAACGAGTTCCTCACACTTTTAACCTTATCTTGAACATAGTCGTAGCATATCATGAAATTTTATTGCGCAAGAAATTCAAGGGCTTTTAAAACCTTACGGTTCATTGTTGTCGTCATAAGCTTTTTAAAAAGTCCTCCCATCCTTTTTTTTGGTGGTGGGATGAGGACTGGCATACATGTTTATGAAGCGATGAAGACAAAGCCTATCTGTGCTAGATTGGATGATTCAGCCAAGAAGTGTGCTGAATTGATGTACAGGAGGCAGGTCGGCAGTGTGATGATCAAGGACGGCAAGCACGTCAAAGGCATGATAACAGAGTATGATCTTGTCAAGAATGTTGTCGCGCGCGACAGGTCGTCAAAAAAAACAAAATGCAAAGACATCATGTGCACTGACATGATAACCATCAATGCCGACAAAGACATTTACGACGCTCTGATTGAGATGAAAGTGAATGACGTACGCCATCTTCCTGTGCTGGATGGAAAAAAAGTCATTGGCTTCATCAGCATGAAAGACATTCTTAGAATGCAGCCTCAGCTTCTTGACATTGTCACAGAGAAGACAGAAATAAATGGGGACCGCAAGCCATTGAGGGAAAGGATTGCAGAAGAAGGAATCTGCCCGACGTGTGGGAACTATACTGACAGCTTCTACAGTTATGACGGCTGGACAAGCTGTCTTGACTGCCTGAAGGAGCAGTATCCTAATTTTGATCCGGATGAGGATGAGGAGTGATGCTGTGCCAACTCAGTGAGGGTATTCTCTGCAGCTCACATTAACTTTATAAATATTATCTTACCCTTCATTGTCATGCATGTTGGAGTAATAATGGATGGCAACCGGCGTTTTGCCAGAAAACTTGCACTGGATCCAAAAAAAGGCCATGAGGATGGAGCTAAGAAATTCAAGCAGCTCTTGGAATGGTGCAGGGAACTGAACATTTGTGAATTGACACTTTACACGTTCTCCTTGCAGAACTTTGACAGGCCAAAACCTGAGTTCAATTATCTGATGAACCTGTTCAGAAGCGAATATGAGAGGTTTATCAGTGATAAAAGTTACAGCGAGGTCAGGATCAGGTTTCTGGGAAGAATCCGGCTGCTCGAAGATGATATACAGCAGATGATCAAGGACATCGAGGCCAAAACCATGAACAACACGCCTTTCAGGCTTAATTTTGCGTTCGCATACGGTGGGAGGGAAGAGATAATCGATGCTGTCAGGAAGATGGCGGTTGATATCAGGAACAAAACCCTGGAACCTGACAGGATAAATCAAGAAGTTTTCAGCAAATACTTGTACAATCCATCTGAGCCTGACATGATAATCCGTACGGGTGGTGAAAAAAGACTTTCAAATTTCCTGCCGTTCCAGTCAGCTTATTCCGAACTTTTTTTCACAGACAAGATGTGGCCTGAATTCGAGAAGCAGGATTTTATTGATTGCATAGATGAGTTTAAGGGACGCCAAAGGAGGTTTGGCAAGTGATGAACCTTATTTTAATAACTGTACATTAATAAATGTATAATTATTCAATAACTAACATTCAATAACTAACGATTTTCCTTTTTGTAACATTAATTTTTAAAACTACTTTTTTTCAATTGAAATTTTATTCTTGGCCGGGCAAAAACCCAAATTAATTATTGTTCGCCGATTACTCCGAACCTATTTTGTCGAAGACAAAATACAATCCATCTTAATTACAAGCAGAAAATACAAGTAGAGAATATCAAAACAGTGGAAGTGAAATACTTAGTCATGATGTTTAAATAAAAAAGCACCACTTCAATTGTTCCTTTCGAGCATGAAGTCAGCAAAGCCTTCGAAGAAACTTTTGTCCTTCAAAGGAATTGTTTCGAGAATCCTTTTGGACTCTATAATCTTTTCTTCTGCCAGGTCCTTTACCTGACTGACAGCCCCAGTGCTTTCGTATAACGCCGCAATCTTGGCCACTACCTCGTCGCCCGGATCCTTGTCGAACAATTCTCTGCTGTGCTGGTTTGCCCTGCTTTTTGCTATTACTTTAAGCATAGTTGCCTTCTTTTCCCTGATGTCAGAATACTTTTCCCTGCCCTTGCCTTCCTTAAGATCAAGAAGATCGTCCTGCATCTGGAACGCCAGGGAAAGAGGAAGTGCAAAATCCTTCAGCTTGTCAACGACTTCCTGTTTTGCTCCTCCCAGCATGGCTCCCATGCAGATGCTTGCCTGCAAAAGCCGTCCTGATTTGAGCTCATAGATCGAAAATACATCTTCAGGGCTTGGATTGGCTTTGCTGTAGTGCAAGTCCATGATCTGGCCTTGATTGATTTCCTCATACGTCTTAATAAGATGATTCAGCAATACTGGATGTTCCTTTAGGACGTCCCAGGCCCAGGTTACCAGTACGTTGCCCGCACAGATCGCAATGCTCACACCATACTGCACGCTCGTGTTCTTAAAGACAGGTCCTGTTATTTTTGGATTGACCATAGTAGACAAAATCTTATGGATTGTAGGCTGGTTGCGCCTGATCATGTCCTGGTCCATAACATCATCGTGGATTAATGTGCTGGCGTGAAGAAGTTCGACGCTCAAGCTCAACGTCCTTGCTGATTTAATATTTCCTCCGACAGCTGAGCAAGCTTTCCTGAAAAGTACAGGCCTCAGTCTTTTGCCATCAGCTGTGCAGTTCTTTGCAATAATGTCATAGATATTGTTCACACTATTGTGCGAAGCAGTCTTTTTTCTCACATACTCCCGCAAATCATTGTCAATTTCTGACTTCAGTTCCTTGTATTCGATGTGAAAACTCATAGAATTCTCTCCACTTTTCCCGACTGGCCAACTTCTGTAAAAACTTCCGCTTCGAAAGTGAAGATTTGGGCGTCTTTCTCATCATGCCACGCTGTGAAACTGAGTCCTGCTTTCTGTGACAAAGCATTCAGATACTGGCTTACAGTCCAGTGCTGTTCTACAGGCACCTGAGGCAAGAGGAGCGAGCTCGTTCCCGAGCACCTGAGGATAAGACCGTGCCTGCCTATCTCTATTAGTTCAAGATATTCTTCAGGGTCGTCGACTTCAAGAAGTTTAGGCTTGGTCAGGATGCTCACTTCAAAATTTATCTTGCGCATCTCATCCTTTATCAATATGGGAAACCTTGGGTCGCCAAACGCAGCGCTTCTCGCAGCTTCTATCACTGCAAGATATAATGGCTGAGTCGGTTCTGGCAGTCCGATACATCCTCGCAGGTTTCCCTGTTTCTTTATTGTTATGAAAACTCCGCGCTTCTGATTTAAGTGCTTGACAGGAAGCAGTTCTTTTTCAGAGATTTCTTTCTTGTCAAAATAGTATTCGACGCTTTTTCTGGCTAGCTGGAGTAAAAGTGATGCCGTCTCAGTCTCGATTTCTCTGCCCATGCTGTTACTGGCAACGACTTTGATTTTTAAAGATTTTGGTTGGCAAGCCCGTTTCATCTTAACTTACTTGGAATGTGTTTTTACACTCCTGTTTCGTAGTCCAAAAAATTTATGAAGTTAACGGGATAATGATTATTAATGGCTGTCGGCAGTGAGACTTATATACTTTTCATGCTTTTGATCAGCTTGTCGGTTACGTATCTTTTGACAAAACTTTTCATAAAAGTACACATACCAAGGGTGCTGGCCCCTTTAATGGTTGGCATGTACTTGGGCATACCCTGGGTAGAAAATCTCTTCTTCAATAATGACAGTCTTGGCTTGATGAACGGCCTCTCAAATTTGGGGTTGATACTCCTCCTGTTCTATGTCGGCCTGGGCATAAACCTGAAGGAATTCAAGGACAGCAGCAGGCAGATGTTCAGCGTCGCGTTCTTCAGTGCATTCCTGCCGTTCATTCTTGGTTTTGCCGTTACCTTGATGCTTGGCTACGAAATTCTTCCTGCTTTCGTAATGGGCGCGGTGTTGAGTGTCACGTCTGAAGGAGGCGTGCTGGCTCTGCTGAAAAGAGAGAAGATTCTGAGCTCACGCATCGGCAGAATAATTGCGGGAGCAGGTCTCATTGATGATGTTATTGAAATATTGATAATCGCTATACTTTCTTTCATAATTACCAGCGCGCAGATAAGCGGCGGCGGATTCCTAGTGTTTATTGTAAATTTTGCTCTTTTCTTCGGCTTCCTTGTCGCCCTGAAGCTGTTGTTCATCCCCTGGATCATGACCTTCCTGCATGACAGAGAAAACGAGCAGAAATATGACCTTTTTACAGCTGCAATAATTCTGGTGATTCTAATCGCGATTATTACCAATATGCTGCAGTTGGGACTTAGTCTTGGAGCTCTTCTGGCAGGCGTTCTCGTCAAATATGCATTGGAGAAGAAAGGGAAGCAGGGCTTTATCGAAGAGGCAGAGATTGATGATATGATTCACACAATCACTTTTGGTTTCATGGCTTTGTTCTTCTTCATCTGGGTCGGGATGCACACAGACATTGCAGGATTGTACCATGACCCCTGGCTTGCTTTAGTTCTGACAATTTTGGCACTTGCAGGCAAATGGGTTGGATCTGTGATTGGTTTTATGAAGACCGGCTATGGAGGGTCTTTCTTTGAAGCTAATATGATAGGCTGGGGTATGAATTCCAGGGGAGCTATGGAATTAGTAGCAGCAGAGATCGCGCGTACTCACGGGTTGATAAGCATTCACATATTCAGTGCCATTGTATTCATGGCATTTGTGACGACATTCCTCTCACCTATAGTGTTCCACCTATTCATCATTCTCAGGAAGTATAAGAAAATTTAGTTTTAAGTGATCAAGCAGCATTGACTTTTGCTGTAAAGTCCTTGTTCATCTTTTCCAAAGCAATTATTGCTGATTTCAGAGCGTCCCTGGGCTTTGTGCCTGATTCTGTCTCTACAATGAATTTTGGTATGCCTATCAGGGGGTGTGCGATGCTGTACGTAGCAACTTTTATCTTTGGATTTTCCTGCATGACCTTTCTCAGCACGTTGCACATTGAATGATCAGCTCCTACAAGCTCGAAAACGAGCTTTTGGGCCTTGTCTTCTAGAATGTTGATTTCCATGAGACCTGGAGAAATAAGGGGGTTTTTAAAGGTTGTGCTGTTGTGCACAATAAAATTATGCTTGTCCTATAGCAAGACTTAAATATGACGCAGTCAAAAAAAACATAAAATGGCGGATGAAGAAATTGAAGAAACAAATTCTCACATTAATAATATAAGAAATCTTGTCAACAATGCACATTCGAATATCGAGCAGATGGACCATAATATCAGCGAGATTCTTTTGCAGAAAAAGCAGTATTTAGGAGGTATTGACTGGAAAGAAACAGAATCCGCCCATAACAAGAGGGTGGTGCAGAACCTTAGGATGCTGGCAGAGTCTGAAAAGAACCTGCTGGTTCTAGCAGAATCCTCGTTTCCTAAGATAGCAACCAGGTTGCGACAGGAAGAGCCTTGGCTCGAGTGTATCGAGCAAAAAGGATATCCTACTACAGGCAATGCCCGCGAACTGATAGACCTTTTCAGGAATCTTGAGATTCTTTTGCTTGCCGTGACTGATTACTTGACGCACACAAAAGGCCGGGTAGTTGCAGAGCAATACGCTCTCAGGACAGCAAACATCGGTGAGGCGTTGCAAAAATACCAGACAATAATCAGGGCACAGGACCACGAAGCTTCAGAGTTGTTCCGCAAGATAGTGGAACGGATTGCTAACTTCAATAAGATACGCTTAAAACACGGTTTTGGTATGCTCGAGCCCCTGATTACTATGTTGAAACACAGGTTGCCAAAGCTGGCAAATATGATATACAAACTTACTGGGAAATTAACCACCGAAGAGTATTCTTTATCTTAACTAATATAAAAATTGAAAGATATAGTGGGACTGCCCGGACAAACAACCTTACTTCGTGCGGTTGAATCCAGACAGTTCTTTGAACCTTCAATACTGTGTATTACCCAAGGTAATACGCATCTCAGAATGGGAAGAGCAGAGTCGATGGGACTGCCCGGACAAACAAAGTGCTGAAGCACTTTGAGCCCGTGTACCCACCAGTTCTTCGAACTGGGACTGCCCGGATTTGAACCGGGGTTACGAGCTGTCCGCTTCCCAGAAGAGGAATTTTATGGAATCCCTTTCTCTGCGAACCCCGAGCTCGAGTGATAATAGCTCCAAGCTTTTTTGCAGTCAAGCTGCCTGTCCAAGCTACACTACAGCCCCTAAATTAATTTCTATGATGGAGAGGCAGGGAATATATAAAATTATTCCAATATAGCAAATTTTAAAAACACTATGCTACCTTCACAACTAATATCAAAAATATCAGCGTTTTGTTTGAGGTGGATTTTGGATGGCAGGTATTTTCAAAGCATATGATATTCGTGGCGCGTATCCTGAGACTATTGATGAATCAATTACTCACAAAGTTGGTCGAGCTTTTGTGACTTTTTTGAATTGCAAGCAAGTTGTTGTGGGGCATGACGCAAGAATCAGCAGTCCTTCATTGTATGATGCTTTCATTCAAGGCTGTCTGGACCAGGGTGCTGATGTCATTGCAGTAGGTTTTGTTTCCACTCCTGAACTGGAAGTGTATTGCGCCATGAACAAGATGCCTCCTTCTGCAATGATTACTGCATCTCATAATCCCAAGCAGGATAATGGCATAAAGCTCAACAGGGATCACGCAATATTCATAAACTATGAGAGAGGTCTGGACAAGATTGAAAAACTCGTTCATGAAAACAAGTTTGTTGATGCAGTCAGGAAAGGCACAGTCGAGAAAAGGGACATTCAAGAAGACTATGTTAAACAAATATGCTCATTAATAAAATCAGATATTAGCGGGATGAAACTCGTTGTTGACGCATCCAACGGGTGTGGGGGACACACTATCAGAGAGATTTGTTCTCGATTGAATATTGTGCTGGAAGAGATCAATTTTGAGCCCGATGGAAATTTTCCAAATCACGAACCTAACCCTTTAATTCCAGATACTCACTCAACTGTGAAAAAGAAAGTCAAAGAACTGAAAGCAGATATGGGTGCTGTTTTTGACGGAGATGCTGACAGGGTTGTTTTTATTGATGATAAGGGAGAGTATGTGTACTCAGCACAACAGCTGGCATTGTTGTGCATGGCTTACCTTCCAGAATCTAAAAATGAAAAAGTTGCTCATGACCTGATAACTTCAAGGATTGTCGAACAGAAAATCAGGGAACTTGGCGGAACACCGATCAGGACACGGGTCGGATACGCTTACATATACCATACACTTAAGGAGAATAACTGCATTATAGGCGGAGAGACGAGCGGGAAGTTCTTTTTCAGGGAATTGGATTTTGCCGCTAATGTTGACCTGGTAATTTTGAGGATACTGGAATATCTGAAGAAGATAGGCAGGAAGCTGAGTGACATTCATTCTGAACTTGACATTTACGCGAACAGTGGAGAACTGAATTATCGTGTGAAAGATGCAGATGTCGCATTGCAGGACATTGAGAAACACTTCAAGAATGACAGTATCAACAAGATGGACGGCATAAGTATTACCAGGCCTGACAGCTGGTTTGTTGTCAGAAAAAGCAATACAGAACCCATATTGAGAGTGCGCATAGAAGGGAAGGATAAAGTCTCGGTTGATGGATTGAAAGAAGAGATTGAAAAGGTAATTTCAACTAATAGGTAAACATCAACTAATAGGTAAACAAATAGGTAAACATTACAGTTTTCTCAATACAATTGGTATCTTCTCTATTACGTCGCTGGCTATGAGG
>JAFGHY010000051.1 GCA_016929855.1 Candidatus Woesearchaeota archaeon
GACGGTCCTCACCAAGCTCTTCTTCAGCAGGGCACTTACACTCTCGTGTTCAGGTTCAGGAACACAGAGCAGGAAGAGGCTGATTGGATAGGCGCCAGGGTTACTTTTGAGGTGTTCACCGAACCTACTGCTGTCAACATGACTTCTCCGATTTTTGGTGTCGGCACTGACGAAGATTTTGACCTTCTCATATGGACTGACGATGAGGCCACTTGCTCTTACACGAGCCAAGACAGCCCTCCGCAAAATCTGCTCGACAACGCGTACCCGCCTCTTGATTTCCTGTTCACAGATATGTCAAGCAACTACCATGTTGCTTTTGACATAGCAGATCACATTAACAGCCTGGCTCCGAATACTCTCATAAATGACACGAACACAGGAGAAAGCCCTGACAATCCAGATATAATCATCGTGAAGTGCGTGAACGTTGAGGGAGAGATCACTATCAAGGATTTCGAGATTGGGATTGACCCGAGCCCGTCGAACTTCACTGTCAGCTTCGACCCGCCTATTGTTGTCGATAAGTTCGACTCATATAGTGTCATGACTGTCGAGAGCAATGACCGGGTTTCGTGCTACTTCACTGAAACGCGGACTCCGACTGCTGTCTGGTTGGAGGGCCAGGACCCTGCTGAGCTTTTGACGTATGGTGAGAAGAGGAATGCCTACCTTTTCAGCCCGAACATCACCATCAACTATTCAGACTTCAGTACTCAGTATGATGCGCAGTTGTTCAATTACACTGTCACGTGCACCAACCTGGCCCAGGATACAGTCACTGAACGCGGTGTCGAGCATGTCGTTCACATCCAGAACCAGCCAACCATCAATCTTATCCAGCCGTTGAGCACCTGCATCGATGACAACACTCCAGAGGTCATTGTGGAGACTGACATCTGGCCTAGTGAAAGGTGCCAGATAGAGGTTAGTGAAGGGACTTGGGCGCAGATGGCTGGCGACGAGATAACCCATGAATGGACTTACCAGTTCCAGACTCTTGCCGAAGGCTCTTACTCTTATACGGTCAGGTGCAAGGACATGGTTGAGACATTGAGGGAGGTGAGGTTCACTATCGACAGGACTGCCCCGACAAACAACACTGTTGAGGCGCTTGACCAGACTTGCAGCCTGACAGGGATTCACGCCAAGCTTGATGCAGTGGATTCAACCTGCGGCCTTGCAGGATATGAAGTGTTGGTCAAGCACGGTAATGACGTGATTTTCGAGGACAACATAAGCTCAGGGGGCGGCCTTAACGTGCCTTACGTTCTTGTTGAGAACGACACTTATTCTATTCAAAGCTGGGCTTTTGATGGGGCGGGAAACAAGGTCGGTACTGCTGCAACAGCCTCAATAAAGGCCACTGATTCTAACAGCGTATCCTGCGACTTTGTCCCTCCGACGGGCAGTATAACGCGCCTTAATATGAGCGAGGAGAGTGTGACTTTCAGGGTCAACTGCCATGATAGCGAGAGCGGTTGCGACCCGACTTACAATTACGGGACGAGTGCGTATAACGAGACTTGCGAAATTGACACTCCTAAGAACCTTGGAGAGAACCACACAATTTACAGCAGTGTCAGGTTCTGCTATATGGTATATGACCTCAACTCCAATAATTTCAGTGATACTGAACTCATTCCTATTGTTGACTTACCGGACCACTGCCTCAACTACATTCTTGATGGGGGCGAGTCTGACATTGACTGCGGTGACGGCTGCCTGCCTTGCGATGCAGGGTTGGACTGCGACTTTGATTCTGACTGCCTTTCGAATTCGTGCATCAACGGCACTTGCGAGCTGGCGAGCTGCAGCGACGGCGTTAAGAACGGCGAGGAGGCAGGGATTGACTGCGGCGTCGCATGCTCTGTCGGCTGTGACATCGGAAATACTTGCCTGCAGGATGCTGACTGCTTCAGCAGGTGGTGCGACCGCACAAGCTTGACGTGCGCCAACCCGAGCTGCGAGGACAGTATCAAAAATGGTTTTGAAACCGACGTTGACTGTGGTGGTATTTGTGATGCGTGCGATCTGGGCAAGGCCTGCCTGACTGATTCTGACTGCAAGTCAGGGATTTGCGATGATATCATGAAAGCCTGCAGTAACTCTCAAGGAAGTTATCCTAATGATGACACCCCCCGCCCAAACACAGGCGATGACTGCTTGTCCGGAGATTGTGACGGAGAGTCGCAAGGCACGCCATGGGGAGGAATTATTCTGCTGATTATTGGTATCTTGTTAGCTGTTGCCGGTGCAGGTTATATTGTGTATGTGGAGAAGGGAGGGACTGATTTCCTTTCTTTCAGCAAGGGCAGTGAGCAGGATAAGGGCACGTTAGGGCAGGGTGCTAGCAGAAGGACTGATTTGTCAGGATTTACTAGAGAATTCAAGCCCTCTGAAGAGAAGATTGGCAGGAAAGATTTGGAAGTTATCAAGCAGGCTCAGAAGACTGTCGACCCAACAAAGCCAATAGTCGCTGAGCCTCAGCTGACTCCTGAGCAGAAAAAGAAGATTGAGACTCTGCGCAGTACTGCTGCCAAGCGCAAGGATGCTATCAGGAGGAGGCAGAGGAAGAAACTGTTTGAAACTTTCGAAAAATAGAACGTAGAATAAAATTTACAACAACATGAGTGTTATTATTAAAAAGTGTTTAACATTCGATGACTTGAAGATGATAGCTAAAAGATCCCAGGCCCAGCAGGCTTTTGTTTACATTTTCTCGCTTCTTGTAATCGGTGCTCTGGTTGTTTTCGGCTTCCAGAGCATTAGGAGCATTCTTAACAGGGGTTGCGAGGCTGAGTTCATCACTTTCAAGAAGGATGTTGAGAGCGCTATTGTTCCTTTGGGCGACGGTAGTTATCAGAAAGTCTTGCTGGGTGCTCCCTGCAATGCTCACACGATCTGTTTTGTTGACAGGGGCGACATCAATACTGCGGACGGAAACCCAAATACTGCTTTCGATTCGGTTGACTATCCGCAAATCGCGAACAGCGTCAAAGTCATGGTGCAGAACAATGTTTTTGTCGTCGGAGAGACAGTCGAGCCTATCGGCTATAATGACTACATTATACTTGACGAAACTGAGTATAATGACAGGCCTTTGTGCATTGACGCGAGTTTCGGGCGTTTCGAGCTTGGCTTGAGGGGCAGAGGAAGGAATGTGCAGGTAGAATCTTTGGCTCCTGATTCACCATAATCCTATTATGAATCATAGTAATATTATGCCCTTGCTATCAGCTCACAATCTTGTCGTTTTTGCCCGATAATTATAAAAAGCCTCTTCCAGATATCTGATGTTGATGAAGAGAGGTGCAATTTCTTTAGGTTTCAACTGGATTTTTGTAATCATTGCTGGAGTGCTCGTCCTCACTACTGTCATCAATATTGTGATGAAGCAGAAGGATGTGAATGACGTTCAGAACGCATACAAGATCAAAACTGCCATCGGCAATCAGGTTAGGGAAGGCCTCAGCCCGACTGAAAGCTTCAAGGAGATCCATATTCCTGAGTCCACTTTCAGTTTCGTGTGCTCGAACTCTGGCGTGAGCCAGTTCAGGGTTGGTGATGACCAGCAGGGCATCCAGGACATCCCTTTCGCGCCAGTGTTCGCTCCGAGGAGCCTGAAGACTGATGAGCTGTTAATGTGGAGCAAGCCTTTTGCCACGCCGTTCCCTATGGGTAGTGTGTTGTACATAACAAGCCCTGATGTGAGATATGTATTTTTTGAGAACTATGACAACACTGATGAGTGGAAGTTGAAGGGCAATCAAGTGCTTTATCAGATAATGAATAGGTTCCCTGAGACAGCGAAAACATCTCTTACACCTTTCACGCCAGAAATTCTATCAATTAAACCTCAAGGCTATGACCGTAATGTTTTCATTTTTATAAGCTTCAATTATAACGGGGAGCCCATTGATTCATACATGACAAATATGGAAGCTGTTCTTCCTAATGTCGGAAGCAGTTGGAACAATCGCGATAAAAGAACATATGTTCTTGTTTTGATAGATCGGGATTACAATCCTTCAAGTAGGCTTGAAGGGTATGTTATTTTCACTCACTTTCTCAGTGATAGAAGTTACGTGAAATTCAGGGGTGAGAACGAGCTTATTGGCGCTATTGTCAGCGAGGATGCAGAGATTTTTGACTGCACTGTTAAAAAAACAAGAAGACGGCTTAATACTTTCGCCCGTATAATGAAAATCCGCTCTGAAAACCTGAAGTCAGAGGGTCCTTGCAGTTATGACTACTTGTACACTGTTCCAATTGCAAGCTTCGGAAATATTGCTGATGCAACCGCAGATCCTCCCACTTACAATCCAAATAATCCAATAGATATTTTTCAGGAATACAGGCGGCTTGATATTGCCAACCAGGACCTGTTCAGGACGAGTTGTCCGCAGTTGTACTGAGGGAGAACAATAATGACGAAATACCTGCACTTGCCAGCAAAGGCCCAGCTTCAGATGGGCGAGACTATCGCGATAGTTTTGATAGTCGTGGTTCTCGTCGTGATAAGCCTGGTGTTTTTTGTGAACCAGCAGAGCACTAACATTCCTCAGGAGGTGCAGAAGACCCAGACTAAGTCTTTGGAGGCTACTGTCGTGACTTTGTCCAGCATGGCTGAGTTCTTGTGCAGTCAGAATGGAAGTCTTGATGCGAGCTGTTATGACTATCAGAAGGTTTTGAGTTTCACTGAGATTATTGGGGATGATACTGAACTGTACCTGCTGTACTCTGAACTATTCGGGCCTGTCCTGATTAATCTTACCTTGGTTTATCCTGATGAAGTTTTCGACCTTACAGAAAAGAATTGGATGATTGTTTTTGACAGTACGCCTTCCGGTTACTCCCAGATTGTGAGGGCTAACGTTCCTATCGCCATATATTTTCCTACAAGGGACGAGATGGGTTTTGCTGTCGTGACGATTGATGTTTTTACCTAAAATGAAATCGGCAATCAGCATTAAAAAAGTTGAAAAAAATAATCGTTGTCAGGCTGAGATCATGGGCCTGGCAGTCATCGTCATACTTATAGTGATAGGCCTGTTTATTTATTTGAGCTTCCAGCTCACGCCGAGGAAGATAGAAATCAGTTCTGTTGAGAAGCAGATGGCAATCTCCATGGTTACTGCCCTTTACAAGACTGACACGCCCTGCGGGAATCTCGGCAGGTACCTCATCCCTGAATGCAGTGACGATAATGCGATTATCTCCTGCACAATCGACAGTATATCTGTGCCATTTTCATGCGATGCCATGACCAACATCACTGACACTATTCTCGATAAGACTATTTTCGAGTGGGGCAGTCATTTTGATTTCGTGATCGAGGACTATGATGGCAGCATCCTTTACAACCGTTCTAATGAATGCCCTCCTGGTGCTCAGAGGAGCGCTTACGAGACTCAGCCAGTTCCGTTATGGCCTAAACGGTTCGACCAGGCAGCTATCAGGCTTGCTATCTGCGAGTAAGATATTAAGCTGTTTCTGAACTTTGACCCTAAAGAAATTTTGTTTCCAAAAGATTTTAATAGAATCTTCTCAAAGACTAATGGCATGAACAGGAAAGGTGATATTGAGTACTTGCCTTGGGTGATCTGGGGTGTTATGATAGGTATGGCAGTCATACTTATTGCTATCAAGTTCGGGTGGGGATTTAAGTAGTATAGTGTGCAGAATTTGCATTATATAAATTGGTGTTGTGAGGCTATAATATGGGTGAGGTCGAAGTCAGGACTCTTATGTTGGGCGTGCTTTTTGTTATTTCAGCAGGTGTAATTATGTTGTGGACTGGAGAGGCTGTGGCATCTTTGAATAATGCCAATGAGATTGAGATGTGCCATGCGAGTGTGAGAGCTGCCCAGCTTCAGAAGGAGATTACTGATATCAGCAAGCCCTCGTATGACTGTCCTAAGCATCTTTACACTGTTTACGACAATGAGATTAGGATGCGTTCGACAAAGGAGGATTGGTTTCTTTCGAGATGGATTGACAAGGTTAAGGGTGTTTTCAGTGACCGCGCTGATTCTGGAAAGCAGATTGTCGCGACTGATGAGTATGGCAGAGAGGTTGGGAAGAAGTTTCCTGAGCTCAAGTCTGCTTACGTGCACAATCTGGCTGCAAAGGAGATTGATGAGTGCTGGTACAAGCTTGGCGGCGGGAATTACGACCCGTTCCATCAGCTGTTCGGCAAGGATGCAGTAAATGTTTTGAGCGGCAAGAGCATCTGCTTTGTTTGCGCGAGCTTCAAGATAAATACAGAAAAGTACATTCCGCAGGACGTGACATGGCTAGAGTATGCTGTCGAGCATAACATAACAAGTCTTGATTACTTCCAAGAGTATAGCAAGTACCTAACTGAACAGAAGAGGGAAGACCTTGTTGCGCAGGGAGATCGTTGGACTCCTGACTGGCTTGATGACAAGCTCGGAGGGCTTTTGACCAAGGGAGCTGACCTTCAGGCAGACTACGCACTTTTCTTCTGGAAGAAGAGCATGGAAAGCTCCTTGAAGAAGAAGATTCCGATAAGGGATGTGCGTTACATGCCTGACCAGACTTACTTGGTTGTTTTTTGGAAGTATGGCGACGTGGCTAAGCTTGATAATTTCGGTGATTCAGTGATGACAGCGGCTTTGATTCCGCATTCCGAGCGTGCTCAGATCTGCGACTATGAGGTGTCTTACTAGGGCGTGATTGAAGATGATGGTTATCAAGATTATCGTGTTCGGGATTATCTCATTGCTTCTGCTGGCGATAGCCATCCCCCTAATTAAAGAGTGGGATTATGCTACGAGAAGTACTGTTGATGAAATTACTTGTTCTCAGGACATTGAGCTTTTTATCAAGAGCCAGACTCTGTTGAATGGAAAGGGCATTACTAACAAAGTGGACATCCGCTGCCCTACTGTTTTCGAGAAGAGCGATGCAGGGTCTGAGTATGACATGAAGGTTGAGCTCGCTGACAAGATGGTCAAATGCTACAATCGCTGGCATAATGGTACTGAGAAGTTGTTTAACGATGAGGGAGTCATGTGCAACATATGCTACGTGACTGATTTCAAGAAGAGTGCAGAAATCAAGGATTTTGAGAAGTTCCTTTACACTGAAGGTCCTGAGGGCAGGAACACGCGCTATTTGTGGGAGCTCCGACCTTTCACAGACAAGGCTGATGTGGAGCTTTACGAGCAGGTCACGGATTTGGAGAGCACAGGCATGTCTTTCAACACTGAGAAGCCTATTGCTACGGTGTTCTGGTATGGGAAGGGGAGCAGGGCTCAGGATGCCATGAGAAGATGGCTGCATGTCGCAAACATAATTGGAATTACTGGTACGGGCACTGCAGGAACAATCACTGCAAAGAAAATGGTATTGGATAAAGGCTTGCAGGTCGCTTTCAAGTCTATCAAGATTCCTGGCACCGCGACGTTCATTGTCGGTGGCGTAACTGCTGTCGGGATTATGGCTGATATCAGCTGGAACAAATGGAAGGATTATATAAACCCTGAGTGGGCAGCTATTCCATTGACTGTCGAGTACGATCCTAAAGTGCTCCTGGAGATTGGTTGCGAAAAGGACGTGGTGTTCCAGGCAGAGGACATTGCCTGAGCAAAAAATATATAACCTGATAAAGCAGGGCATAACATTAAGGTGTATTGTATGGGTTCAAGCTTGCAAAGATTGTGGAAGTCCAGAAGCGCTTACAGCATGGAATTCTGGCTGATATTGGTTGGGGCTTTGATAGTTATGTTCGTGATTATAGCTATTCGGGTCAAGTGGGGGAATGCTTTGCCTGGAGGCAGTTCTCTGGGCGATGTTATTAGGCAGGCTTTCGGAGGTTAGCATGGTCATTGACAATTGGGGAATAATTATCATGGGATTGATAGTCATCGTGGGTGTTGCTATATTCTATGGCGATGAGTTCATGAATATGCTGCACCCTCATCCTGCAATCCTTCCTGATGCTCCTGAACCCTATGCTAGGTTTGGTTGCGACCCTACGCGGGAGCTTTACCAGTACTGGACTGATGAGAAGGGCAATAAAGGCTACAATACGACGAAGTTCAAGATTGAGAATATCGATGGCAAGCCTACTTGTGTGGTGGAGTCTCGTTTTGTGAAGGAGAAGGATATATGCCTTTACGACCCGTACTTTGACCAGCCTATAGACCTGAAGGAATGGATTTACTTTTACAAGGTAGGCTGTAAGGTGTCTGATTTCAAGGAGGTCTGCTGTGGGTCACTGGAGGATTATGATCATCCTGTCTGCAAGGAGAGGTGGGAGAAACTTGCAGGGGATTGGCTTGGGTGCGCCAAGTCCTCCTGACTTTGTTGTTTTTGCACCAAAAACCTTAAAAACACATGCATTAATAGATTAGTGAGGTGATTTGTGTGAATAGGAAAGCCCAAGGATTGTCATTGAATGTCATCATCGTAGCTGTGATTTCTTTGCTCGTGCTGGTTGTGTTGAGTGTGCTGTTGTTCAGGAACTTGACACATACTGACGATAGCTTGAAGGATTGTGCTGTCAATGGAGGATTCTGCGTCGATTACGTCGGGAACTGCCCGAGCGGTAAAGAAATTGCAGGCACTAACTGTCCTGAAGCGACACCATTCTGTTGCAAGAGGCAATTGATAAATTTAGGAGATGATGAGTTTGAGCAGGCTTCTTAAGTCGAAAAAGGGTGTTGAGCTGACGATGAACACTGTGATAATCGGTGTTATAGTCCTGCTTGTGCTGGTTGTCCTGATATTCCTGCTTTTCAAGTATGCTGGACACCTGCCTGAACGGACTTCCTGCTATGATGCCGGAGGACGCTGCACCAGCAACTCTTGCACTAATGAGATTACTGCTGGTGTTCAATGTGATGGTGGTCAGCATTGCTGTCCAATTATTCCAGAAGACCCGTTTAACTGAAATCCTATTTGCTTTTTCAGGTTGGCTGTAAAATGAATGTTTTGAACAAGAAAGGTGTTGAAATAACGCTCAGTATGATATTGATGGTTGTTATTGTGCTAGTCCTTATGGCGATAAGCTTCTATCTCATCAAGACAAAGATTCTGGATACTGCCGAAAATGCAGGTACATGTACTAACCTTCCTAATGCAAAGTGCACTACCCGAAGTGAATGTTTTGAACTGAAGAAGCAAGGCACGGTCGCGATGCGCGAGATGTCTGAATGCAACGACCCTAAGAGAACGACGCAGTCTGCTCCTGGGGATATGGTTTGCTGTATCGGCAATCCTGTCAAGTCCTCAACAATAGATCATACTGTCAAGGGTAATTTTGTTGTTCCACCTCAGACTATTGACAGCACAAGGATTGATGAGCGTTCTGCAGTCTACACGTCAGACGGTAATGAGTTGGACCAGTCTGAGATTAATCTTGTTGAAGGAAGGTCTTATGATTTGGAGTTCTTCTTTGGCGTCGGAGATTCTTATGGAGGGGATTGTGCTGTGTACTTGTATGATAAGGTCACAAAGTCGCAGGTCAAGGACACTTCAGGTAATAACATCCGGAAGGAATTCAGTTGCAAGAACAAGACTTCCTTAAAGTTCGCGATGCGCGACGACTTGGTTGGGGATGGTGTTTCCAGTGAGTACAAGTTTGACATCGTTGCTTATGATAAGGACAAGAAGATTGTTGACAGCACTGCAATTCCTGTCAAAGTGCATCCTAAAGGCAGTGATGTTGCTATCAGCGGAATAGGAGAATCAGGTGGGTCAGGTGGCGGAACTTGTGTTTAAGCTGGACAGGAATAACCTGCAGAAGTGGGTTGATGACAAGAAGAACAAGAGCCTTCCTTTTGGCGAGTACAAGCAGGACTTCCAGATTATTTTCAGCCATAGTGATTACAGGGGTGTTTTGTTCGACTCTGAGAGGTTCACTATCACTATAAGGTTGAGCAATGACTGGGTGAACATTGACAGCCCTGACACTGAACCTTCCCCCTTGAAGGAAAATTGTGTACAGCCTATAGAGTTTAATGGTTACCAGGATTTTAATAAGTGCGTTGTAGCTGAGATTCCTTACAGCCAGTTCTTGGAGCCTGATGTCCTGCAGGATTACATTGACAGTATTGATTTCACTTTCATGTTCAAGAATGCTAATGGTAATTATGAGATGGCTCCTAACAGCATTTCTGCAGTTGTCGCTGAGAAGTCAGCTTCTGATAAGAAGATTCTCCTGAAATTTAACCGCAATAATTTCAATAATTGCCTTCAAAGGCTTATTGGAGGAGTGAAATTTGATTATTGCACTGTCGAGCTGAATATCGTATCTCGCGCGTCGACATACAGCAAGCCTAACTATTTCCACGTTACGCTTCCGAGCCCGTTCAACACTAATGCCGTAACAGACCAGTCTATCGGCAGGAGCAGCGTAATCGTACCTATCCAGGCAGACGACTGGGATGGCTACTCTTTCCCTTTCCAGTATATCAGCCCTGTCAATTTGATTAAGGTTACTGGTCTGCAGGACAACCAGTTCCAGTATAGTTTCGAAAACAGCGCAGACCATAAAATATTTGCAGAATACAGTGTTTACAATTACTTGACTGTCATTGACTTTGATGTTGACGCTCAGAAGTACAACTCTCACTTTTCCAGTGATACGACAAAGAACACTCCTTTCCAGGACCAGGTCACTATCACCTTGCAGTACATGGACCCTAATACTATCTTGTCTGCAGGAGATTCTGGAATTATCGAGGATGAGAAAACCATAACTTTGAAGGTGCTCCCATGAAAATGAAGAACTTATTGCATAATAGGAAAGGGATGGAGATGTGGAGCATGATTCTTTCAGCTATTGTGATGGCTGTGCTGATTTGGATAAGCTGGGGCATGATTAGCGAAGCATGGGCTGGTGCTGAGCAGACAGGCATGTGCGGGGCATTCACTTCGGCTTCCTGCTACTCGAGGCCGTGCCCTGACCAGGGTCTGGAATATTCGCAGGGCAACTGCGATGGCAAGTACTGCTGTGCTTCTGATGCAGAGATGCTTATCTTGAAGAAAGCAACTGAGACGCAATGCCAGAACACTCCTTACGTGGATTTCAGCCTGCCGAAGGGCAAGAAGAATGAGAAATTGACAAAGTATGCGTGCTTGACTGAAGCCCAGACTGGAGACTTCATAATCTCCAGGGTGTATGATGCTGACCAAGGCATAGAGCTATGGGAGGATTCTTTCGTGTATACTGACCAGAACATCAACACCAAGAAGGTGAAGGCAGAGTTTAATATCGGAGAGAAGATGACTTATGCCTGGCATGTCATCCAGTACAGCTACTATGACCCTAATAAAAAGGGGCCTGAACAGTATGGTAATGTTCTTGGAGAATCAAGGATTAGGGTTGAGGTGTCATGATTGAACAAGAAAGGTATGAACCTGCAGACGATTATTGTTTTGCTGATTACTCTAATTATTCTTGTGATTGTGATTAAGATAGTTATCCAGTCTTTGAATATTGTTCTTAACACGCACAAGGATAGTGCAAAGGACCAGCTGAAGCTTTTTGTCGAAACTATCGAGTCCTTGGCAGGCGATGGTCAGGAAGTCTCTTCACAGTCTCTTGCCATGCGTTTGGACAGCAATTTTGCGATAGTCTATTTCAGGTCTGGTGATTTCAAATCAATGTACGACAGCAGGACTTGGCCGATGTGGCCTGACGGTGAAAGTAGCAACTATGACATCACTGGCGGTTTTCGCATCGTTCCTCCTTCAATGTGCTATGAAAAGAAAGAGGACCTTTCGACTTTTACTCCGTGCATCTGCTTGTACAGTGGCAAGCCAGACTTCAAAGGAAGCTTCGGACTTACTGATTACTTCAAGCTCAATGAGTATGATAAGGGTTTTTGGAAAAAGGTCGATGACAAGGTTGTGACCTGCGTCAACGCACCAGTAGCAGACCCTCCTCTTACTATCAGCGTTCTTGCTTGGCAGCCGACTCCTGCTAGCCTCAGCCATTTTGGCGGGAGCTGCATGGTGTTTAACGAAGGTTGGCAGTCAGTTTACACTGCCCCGGAGGAAGGTGCTGTGAGGAAGCTCATGGCTAGCGAGAAGCTCATGACAGGGGAGAAGTTTGACGAGTACTTCGGGACGAGCATTGTTGAAATGAACTTTGAGAAGCAGTTGTGGTACCTGCATCCTGTCGAGTTCTTCGGCATGGAGCAGACCATCGGCATTCCTGCCTTGGATGACCGGGGTAGAATGTATTCATCCCCTGCCAAGGGCTGCGGCCTGTATGACCTGATGTTGAATAAGGTTGTGACTGATGACGCCACAAGCATTCTGATAACTCATACTAATGCCGCACATTTCTTGAAGAAGGCATTGTTCCAGAATAAAATCTGTCCTATTAATGACAACAAGTGCGTGAATTTCAGCACACCTCCCCAGATTCCTGAGTTTCAGAACCTTCAGGCTGAGTTCAGGTTCGAAAAGCTTGACAGTGCTGAGGAGGGTTACTGCTATGAAGAGGGACGTTGTGATGCTTTCACTTGGCCAGGGCAGGAGCCTCCTTGGATTGACCTACTTGACATTAAAAATTCCTTGAAGAATGCTGTTGGCAGCTACAGAGGATGTTTTGTCATTGAGTACAGGTACAGATATGGTGGTGCCATGGCGTTTTCTGAAGCAAAAAGGGATTGTGCTGTCATTGACGGGTCTTCTGCTCAGCCTAATTATCTTCTCATCGACCCGATGTATCTTGTGTATCAGGAGCTTAACACTCCTTGCAGCGGCCAGCCAGGCACGACTCCTGTCTGCACTTACAACTACTTGCTTGACTGTCAGGTGACGTGCATGGACAGCACGAATCCTGTGAACTTGGCGCAGGACATTGAGCAATCATATCTTGGGACTGCGGCAATGGCTAGGGTTTACAGCAACAAGTAGAATTTTCTTTTTATTGAAGATTATGTGACCAGGTGACAGATTGTTAGTTTTATAGCTCCCGCAAACTATTTAAAAGCCTAAGCAAGATAATGATTCATTAGGGAATTTTACATTTTGTTATTTTTGCATTTTCGGATAAAGAGGTGTGGCGTTGGACGAGAAGGATCTTATAAAGAATCAGATAGCGTCTACAATATTGCTTGTAGTTGAGATTCTGATCAGCTTGGGCATAATCTGGGGTTTTCACCACACCATCCACAACATAGGTGAGAATACTATCTTCTGGAAGGGTTATTATGCCAAGGATACTGCACTTCTTATTGACAGCCTGAATTCAGGGACTGGCGAGGCAGAGTACGTGTATTACCTTGTCAAGCCCGGCCTCAATATCAACTTGTTTGTCCAGGATGACAAGGTGAGCGTTGAAGACAACATCAGGGCTGTTGAGAAGGCCCCGCGTTGGTTTCCTTTTGCAGTGGACACGAGTCCATCAAACAATTTGCCTGACGTGAAAGTCGTGCCTGAAATGCTGGAGAACCCTACTTCTTTGCTTTTCAAGAGGGAAGCTCAGCCTGACAACACAGTGCAGTTTACTGTCGAGACAAAAGCTCAGGAAAAACCCTTGTGCAAAAAATTCAATCTGGGTATAGAACTTGGCCTGCCTGGCAGCCTGCTACTAGCAATCCCAAGTGAGCCTGACCTTTCATGGCTTACTGTTTCTGTGAACAACTGGTTCAAGAAGGATGAAAGTCCTGTTAGGGAGTGGAATGCTAAAGTCATTATCCGCGTGTTATACACTGACAGTGTGAAGAACGATTTTGTCTGCGAATATCCTCAGACAGGAATGATTCAACAAGAGGAGAGCATCGAGTGCTTTGTCAGGGAGAAAGTTCCTGAGAGGTTTCCTGACCAGTTCAACAGCTTCCAGAAGAACTCTGTGCTGAGGGAGGATTTTGACTTCCATAATGCTAACACTAGAAAATTGGATGAAACTATTTTCATAAATTTGTACATTGGTAGCAAGGAATTCTGGTCAAATGAGAATCTTGACGCCACACAAAAAAGCAACATGCAGAGGGCGATGTCTTTGGCCGTCATACAGGCCTTGGAGGATTGGTCACAGTGAGTAAGAAAACTACTTCCCCGGTGGCTTCCCGAAGAGGCTGGAGTGAGATGGACCTCTTGATGTACATCCCTAAGTTCATCATGATAGTAATCGCCTTCGGCTTGTTTGCTTTCACGATAAACTTATACGAGCAGGATTGGATAAACACCAAGCCTGCTGAAGTGGAGGTTTTCGCGAACAAGGCATACTATGAGCTTGCCACTTACGTTGATGAAATGGGCAAGCCGCAATTAGGGGTTATAGACCTTGCAGAACTGAAGAGCAACCCTAATAACCTGATGCTGGACAAGGTAATAAATTATGCTTGGGACAATTACATTGCCGCCAACATCAGCCTTGTCATGTTCAAGTTTGATCCTTCGACAGGCCAGACCACAGCATTGGGTGAGACCGTTTATTATCAGGAGCAGTTGTATAAGGACTGGTATCCTAAGACTGTGCTTGAGGGTGTGGGCGGAGTGACAGAGACTTATAAGGTATTGCCTGTCAGGTTCAGGGATCAGGATGGCCTGCTGCAGGGTGGTTTCATGAAGATGAGTATTTTGCAGTTGAATGGATAGTGGGATAAAAAAAAATGGCTAGGAAAATTCATAGAAATATGGAAGGACTCAGGTTCGGGCATAGAAGCAGGAAAGGCGCTTTCCATTTTTATACTCCTATCGCTTGGATAGGCTGGGTTGTGATAGTCATAGCGGGCTTGTTGTGGTACAGCAAGAGCGGTGAGATACATGCCAATAGCATTGAAAGCCATTTCGGCAATCATGATGCCTTCAAAATCATGCATTACAGCTTGCAGGAGCGGTCTGACGTGTATGGTGGCAAGACTCTTGCGAGGCTTATCAGTGAAGCAGGGTCATATGAGGACCCTATTGCCAACAACCAGCTTTTCAGAGGGATTGCGAATGAGATCAACTATTCTCTCAGCAGGTACTTGCCTGAAAGGAATGATTACGTGTGGTTTTCTTCTTGCATCTATGGCACCAAAGGCATAAGGCCTTCGAATCCTGTACTTTACACTAACCTGCAGATGAATGATGACCTGCGCTTCCTTACAGGGTATTACAAGCATTATCCCCCTATTGGCGGGTTGTTTGAAGTGCAGCCTGATTTGCCTGGCGGGCCGTGCCAGCACGCGTATTTCGATGACTTTCCTGAAGAAATCTGCACTGAGTACGTGCTTAACAATTTTGTCTATGATGATAAGAAAGTGTATATGAACAAGTATCCTGATAAGATCAACATGGGGAGTTACGTGAATGCTATCGTCGTGCCTAACAAGCATTACGGCAACCTGGTGATTTACATGTGTGTGGGAAGCCAATGAAGGTGAAATCAAAAAATGTTTTGGGACGGGGCAGCAGTGTAGTGCAGCACTGCCTAGCGAACCTTAAAAGAAACTTGATGATGACACACAGCATAGTCGTTGAACTCATTGATCACGTGGGCCTTGTGAGCGCAGTGCTGCTAAAGTAGAAATAATTGCTTGATGAAAATGAAAAAACAAAGACCATTAAGGAGCAAGAAGGGCTTTTCAGTGCCTGACCTGATACCTATAGCTATATTGCTAGGCACCCTGTATGGTCTGATTTTTGGTTATTTTGAGCTGAAGGAGCGCTATGAAGGCGACAATGCCAAAGGCTTGAATGAAGTTATAGGTGTCAAGCAGACTCTCGTCATCAAAACTATAGAGAAAGGCTACAATTATTTGATGTATAACGACCTTATCAGTGAATATGCCATTGAAAAGACTTACAAGGCGCTTGCAGAGAATGCTGGTTTCGCCGACCCTCCAACTGATGAAGAGTATCCTTGCTCAACTTTTTCTTATCCTGTGATATCAAGGAGCCAGTCAGGACAGATTGACTGCGTTCCTGATTTCAAGTCTGAGTTCCCAAAGCAGTTCTTGAACGAGTTCAGGATTGAAAGCGCTTCCGCGCCCTATGCGATTTACTCTTCAAACTATATTCCTCAGGATCTCGACACGACTACATTCAAGGACTCATCAACGGGCAAGCCTGAACCTCACCTTGTGCTTTATGCAAAAGAGCCTTTAAACATTCCTATTACTAATCTTGGCGGTTCTGCAACGACTGATTTTGATTTGGGGTTTGAGTTGCCATTGCACTGGGATGAGATTCAGGTGAGCTCTTGCTATGGCAACAGGATATTGTCAGGTAAGCAGGATTTCCATGATGGCATTGACCTAAGTGTTGTGAATGCCGCAGGTGCAGTAGACCTTGCAGTTTACCCTATAGGTCCAGGCACCGTCTTCAGGACTTGCGAAGAGTGGACGGGTGAATGCAGGTGCAGTATCGCTACCGACTCTGCGTGCAAACAACACTGTGATGGTAGGTGCGGCAACTTCGGAAATTATATTGTCATCAAGCACAATGATAATCTGTTCAGCATGTACAGCCACTTGGATTCTGTGAGCACGACACGGGGTGCTGATGTCAGCACGAGTGATGTCATAGGTGTGGCAGGCAATACTGGTTACAGTGAAGATGCTCATCTGGACCTTAAGATTTTCACGAGCGAGGAGGACGTTGCTATGAAAGATACTGCAAAGAGTCCTTTGTGCTTCTTCCACAGCGCGTGGTTTGACAAGCTCAGGATGACTAGCAGCGCGGAGAGCTGCAAGCAGAAATACGGTGGCGACAAGTTTGACAAGATGAACCCTAACTTGCAGGTGGAGTGCTCTGGCATTGATTTGGGAGGCAGCAGCTTGACTGTTGACCCGAATCTTGCAGAGTATTCTTACATAATCAGTGATGCTGACTTCAAAGACACTACAATTACTGTTGAGCAGGTTGAAGCTTTCATTGACAGCTTCCCTAATACTGTGCTGAAGGACACTCTTGAGGGAAAGAAGCCTGCAGAGATTATTCACGACTCAGCAGTCAGCGAGGGCATTAGCCCTATAGTACTTTTGGCGACTTTGCAGAAGGAATCTTCTGCACTCACTCAAGTTTTGGACCAGTATCACATTGACAGGATTGCAGGTTGTGGCTGCCCTGACAAGAACGTGTGCAATCCCGCAAAGCTTGGTTTTGTAAAACAGATTGAGTGCATGACAAAGACTTATCGAAAAAATTATGAGGATGCCAGGAAAGTCAAGAAATACCCTTACGAATTCAAGCCGATCAATTACGGTGGTGCCTGCCCTGACCAACCATCTAAGACAGGCATTTCTACTGTGATCGTCAGCAATCCTGCCACTTTCGCCTTATTCAGGTACACTCCGCACACGAGAGATATTTGCTTGGATGAGGTTGGTGGCGGAAACCATTTGTTCATTAACTTGTTTGCAGAGTACTACGAAAAAATCAAGGGCGTCCCGCCTGTAAAGAGTTTTGACTTGAACAAGGCGGGCTTTTACAAGATCTACCCTCACATAAACCTTCCACTGCCATATCCTATTAGTGACTTCCAGAAACTTGAGGAATTTGCCGGCAAAGTTACTGGATTGTGTGACGACCAGGTCGAGTATTGCTTTGAGACTGAAAAATCTAATTTTAAGGGTCTGGAGTTCACAGACGAGTGCGAGCTCGAGGCCGGACCGTACAACGAACTTTTAGGAAGGTTGCAGTTGCTTGAAGAGCATGAAGAAACTGCCTGCCATTACAACATCAGCATGTCAGAATATCTTCAGACAGACCAAAATATTGTCTTCGAGGATGCTAAATTAATATTCAACAATAAGGTCTTCAATATCCCTTCCCCTATTATTGTTAAACAAAATCCGTTGTCTGATGTGATTGATTATAGGAAGCTCGAGTACAAGTCTGACAACGAAAAATACGAGCTCAAGATGGACAAGGGCGGTTTGGACGAGCATTTTGAGGATTACAATGAGTTTGTGCTGGCTAAGCTTGGCTGCCAGGTTTTCTTGGTTGAGAACCCAGGAGCTTTGCCTGCATGCAGTATTCCTGATGAATGGTTTCGGGCTTGCGCAAAATCAAGCTACGAGCTGGAGTATTATGACGAGGAGTCAAGGACTTACAGGAAAGAGTTTCCTTTGATGAAGTTTGCTGTGAGATTGTTCGACACGACCTCCCCTCCTGATGTGTTCTTCACTGCATATGAGGATTCTTCTCCGCTGGATTTCTGGGGTTATTATGGTGGTGACTTGTGCAACTTGAACAGTAACTGCAAGAAGATTGTTGTGCAGTGGACCCCTTCCTTGAGCAAGGATATTTTGAAATATAGGATCTATGTAAGTAATGGTGAGTTCAGGGCGCCGAATAACCTTTACCTGCTCGCAGAGGTTTCTCCTGAGACTTTTTCTTTCAAACTTGCAGGAGAGTACACGCACGTTGCAGTCACTGCTATAGATACTAGTTTTAATGAGAATACAGCCACAGCCAAACCTATAAGCGCGAGTCCTTCATTATTGGAAGGGATGCCTGTGGAGCTTTTGGAATGAATATTATTTTGCTTGATTTAATAAAAAATTAAATATCAGTGCCATCATCTTTGAGAAATGTTGTGGTTCAGAATATTTGTGATCTGCCCCATGAATAATTTCTAACTGGCAGTTTTCAATTATCTTGGATGTTTTTCTACTCTGTTCAACAGGAACAGTAACATCTTTATCTCCATGCACTATCAACGTAGGAATTTTTATTTTTTCTGCTGCCTTGTATCCTTGGTTGTTTGCGATGTCTTCAAAGAACGAGTATTTGACATTAAGTTTTTTATTCCCTGTTTTGTAAATTGTGCTACCTTTTGTTTTCCATTGCGCTAACTCTTCAGGGGTATTCCATCTGTCTATATTGTAATAGTCTGATACAGGTGATTTCAAGGCCAAGAATTCTAGGCTATAAGTCTTAGATGCTGCCATGATGGAAGATATACCTCCAAAACTTGAGCCACACAACCCAATTTTTGAATAACTTAAACTCTTCAGATAAGATATGGCACTTAAAATATCATTGACAGCTCTAGAGATAGTTATGTCTTCAAATTTTCCTTCACTTTCACCATGCCCAAAAAAATCTATGCGTAATGATGCAATTCCTGCCTCATGAAGTTTAGGTACTAATGTTGTGTGTGTTAAATTGTTCTTTGATGATGCAAAGCCATGACAGAGAATTATTACTGTAGGCATTACTACGACATCAGAAGGAAAAGGATTTGAAAGGATACCACATACTTTATGGCCTTCAGAATCTAAAAAATGTACTTTTTTTTCCATATAATTGAAATTAGGACACAATATTTAACTTTTACGCTTCAAGGTATTTTAAGATAGGAATTATGCTAAGAAAGCAAATACCTCGTTTTTAGACCAACAAACTATATAAATTAATCAGAAATCGCCATAACTATGATTGATATGCCCATTTCTAAGATCATTGAGCGTGTCTGCTCTGAGACTGAGTATAAGGAGGAAGATATCAGAGCGATGATCAAGAGTAAGCTCGAACAGCTGTCAGGCCTTATTTCTGAGGAGGGTGCGGCGCACATAATTGCCAATGAGTTAGGGGTCAAGTTGCTCGAGACGGCTACTGGACCTTGCAAAATTGATTCTTTGTTTCCTGGAATGAAGGGGGCTAGCTTTAATGCCAAAGTCCTTAAGAAGTATGAGCTTAGGGAGTTTGACACTAACAACAGGCAGGGTAAGGTAGCTAGTGCTTTGCTGGGTGATGATTCTGGCATCATTCGTGCTGTCTTCTGGAATGAACAGACAGATTTCCATAAAGATTTGAGTGAGGGGGATATCTTACAGATTCAGAATGCTTTTGTGAAGAAGAACAATGACCGGAGTGAGGTACACTTTAATCAAGGCACGAGGATTGAGATTAACCCTCCTGGTTTGAGTGTTGAGGTCAAGCCTTTGACGACTCAGAGAAAGACTTTGAGTGAGATCACTCCTTCCGACAGAAACGTGGAGGTTCTTGGTACCATAGTGCAAGTGTATGATCCTAGGTTCTTCGAGGTCTGTAGCTTGTGCGGAAAGCGTGCCAGGCTTCAGGAGGGCATCATTTCCTGCCCTGAGCATGGTGAGGTCACCCCTAAGTACAATTATGTGATGAATCTTTTCCTGGATGACGGCAGCAACAACATGAGGGTAGTGTTGTGGAAGGATCAGATCCAGACTTGCTTAGGCATGAATGACAAGGACATTCAGAAGTTTAGGGAGTCTCCTGATGCTTTTGAGCCGAAGAAGATGGAGCTCTTGGGCAACATTGTTAAAATCAAGGGAAGGGTTAATCATAATGCTCAGTTCGAAAGGCTTGAGATTGTCGCTGATGAAATTGACATGAAGCCAGACCCTAATGCCGAGCTCAAACGGTTGGAAGAGACTTCCAAGAACAGTACTATTTCAGGTTCTGCTGAAAAACAGGGCAGTAAGAGCCAAGAAAAAGCAAGCGTCAGGAAAGCGCCCGACAAGGATAAACGAGATTCTCATGCGGAAAAGACTGTCAGTTTGGATGATTTAGAGGATATTGAAGAGGAATTTATCTAAATTTATATATGCTGTTCCATTATCTGGTCATATGAAGCTATTAATAACGGTTTTTAGCATACTGACTCTAATTATAATCTACTCAGGTATTATGCATTTTACAAGCACCGCGCCAAAAACTGTGCTGTTGAGCTTTGATGTCGAGTTAGGCGATAGTCCTGAACAGACAATGGAACTTCTGTCTACTCTTAAGGATTTCAATATCTCAGCAACATTTTTTATTCTAGGCAAATTTGCAGAAAAATACCCTGAGATTGTCCAAACCATCGCAGAAAATCATGAGATTGCATGCCACTCATACAGCCATCCAAAATTTCCTTTCTTATCTGAAGATGAAAAGATTTCTGAAGTGAGAAAGTGTAAGAGTATTCTGGAAAATATTACTGGGCGACCTGTTGTTGGATTCCGTGCGCCTTACTTGCTTATTACTGGACAGACTCTTAAAGTTCTTATTGCAGAGGGGTTTGATTATGATTCTAGCGTTATTGACAATTTTCCATTCATGCCAAAGGATAATATAGAAGAGATTCCTGTATCATCAAACTTTCTGGTGCCGCTGATGGACTATAATTATTTTTATGTGATAAGAAAACCGTCTTCCTTTTTTTATCATTTGACTCATGCCAGAAAAAATTCTGTTTCTGTTGTTGATATGCATATTCACGTGATTATGACACAATCTGAAGACTTTAATCAATCGCTTAATATACTTAGGTCTGGCAATGCAGTTTTTTGGACAATGTCTGACTATCTTGAAGCTAGGGCATGATTTACCGGATTTTCTTCCAC
>JAFGHY010000052.1 GCA_016929855.1 Candidatus Woesearchaeota archaeon
GATTCTGCATAGCCTTAACAATCCAAAGCTTTCTGACCTTGTCAGGAAGTCCCAGACAAAAGAAAGCCTAGTCAGCGTTCTTGAGACTTACGCGATACTTGAACATCACGAAGTGCCCGAGCAAAAGCCACATGCAGAAGTCCATCAAAACTCCAATCTACACTCTTCACACGAGTATGACACGCCTCAACATGAACAGATTCCTATAAATCAGCCATCACAATCGCCTCAACCACGCTATCAGAGCAACCTTCCTCCAAACAACGAGAAGTTTTTTCCAAAACCTGAATTTGAGATGGACTCTGGAGAGGATGAGGAAACAACTGAGGCTCCCATGCATGAGAAAGTAGAAAATTATAATGTCAACCCCCACCATCCAGATACTCATTTCAAGATGCCTTCTGAATCTGCTTCTGAAGAGATATTAAGCGAGGCTGAAGTCAGACGTTATGCCGACATAATAAACCATGCTATCAGCGAGATTCACAAGGTCTTTATCGGCCAGGAAAACACTGTCGAGAAAGTCATGCTTGCTTTGATGTGTGATGCACACGCTTTATTGGAGGGAGTTCCTGGACTGGCCAAGTCTTTGCTGGTTGAGGTATTGTCTAATATAATGAGCGGTACCTCATTTCACAGGATCCAGTTCCTGCCTGACATGCTGCCTGCCGATGTAATTGGAGGGCAGATTTACAATCCAAAGACCAGTACTTTTGTTACGGTGAAAGGCCCAATTTTTGCGAATTTTGTCCTAGCTGACGAAATCAACAGGGCTCCTCCCAAGACTCACGCTGCTTTGATGGAGGCTATGCAGGAGAAGAAGATCAATATTGATAAGGATGAGTTCAAACTGGACAGGCCTTTCTTGGTATTGGCTACCCAGAACCCGTTGGAGAACAAGGGAACGTATGAGCTTCCTGAAGCTGTCGTTGACAGGTTCATGTTCAAGATCGACCTGCCTTATCCGTCCAGGAAGCATGAAAAGATTATTATCACTGAGAACGCAACTACTAAGTCCATTGTCGCTGAGAAGAAAGTCGAGAAAATTATCGACAAGCAGGATTTTCTTGAGATGCAGCGGAGAGTGAAATTCGTTCACATCTCAGAAAAGATAAAGGATTACATCCTGGACCTTATTGAAGCTACTAGAGGCACCAACAAAAAGATTGAGGGTATCCAGTTCGTCAAGTATGGCGGAGGGCCCAGGGCAAGCATCTACTTAGGTATTGCTGCAAAGGCTGCTGCGATAATGAAGGGAAGGAATTATGTGTTGCCGGAAGATATTGAGCACGTGGCTCCAGAGATACTCAGGCACAGGGTGATATTGAATTTCAAGGGAAAGGCTTACAATATTTCTAGTGACAAGATTATTGAGGAGATTTTGGCGAAGGTCAATCCTGAATAGGATTACTCATTACGATCAGCAGGGCTAGGATTGTGAGCTGAGTTTCGTTTTACAGGTGTCGCGCGGGGTGGCTGATGAAAAAGAAGAAGAACAATCCAATTACGGTCAACATGTATGACTTTGATAGTCTGATAAAAGAGACCATCATCAATGCCACAAAACTTATGGAGTATTTCAAGCTCAATCTCATATACTATCAGCTGGTGTCTGGCAAGGGTCTTGAGTTTGACAGGATCAAAGAGTACGTTCCAGGCCATGACCCTCGTCGTATTGACTGGAAGATATTTGCAAGGACAAACAAACTGTATATCCGGGCCTTTAAGGAGGAACGAAAGTTTGATGTCATCATTGTCCTTGACGTTTCGGACAGCATGCTTCTCGGCACTACTAATGTCACGAAGAACGAGTATGCTGCGGTCATTGCTGGAAGCCTTGCTTATGCTGCCACGCAGGCGGATGATCGTGTGGCTGTGGTCATGAACTCAGAGAATGTTGAGGTTGCCACAGACCCGAGCAATGAGTTCTTCCAGATGTTGAGGATTGTTTCTGACAAGAATAATTATGGCGGTGACAAGAATTGGGCGAAACTGATACGCAACCTGCTTGCAAATTACGCGCAGGAGTCGATTATTTTCATAGTGTCTGATTTCATCGATACCAATCCAGAGCACTTTCTTCCTGAACTCTCGTCTCATTTCACTAAAGTTTATGGTATCATGTTGAGGGACCCGATCGACCAGGAAATTCCTAAGGGTGTTGGGAGGATGTACTTGCAGGGCAGCAGCGATTCCAAGCTTTTCCTGACAGACCTGGACAAGGTTCGAGAGGAATACTCTACATTGACGCAAAGGCAGGTTGAGAAGATAAAGAGTGTGTTTCATGATTACGACCAGCTTTTTTTCATGATTCGTACTGACGAGGACTTTGGTGCCGGCTTCATAAAGGCATTGGGTGCAGAGAAGGTGATAATATCGTAGGCCTTAGAATTTCGGATTTTGCATTGAATGTTGACTTCTCTGTGCTGAACAGCATCATGCTCGTCCTTCTTGTAGTATTGACTGTTGCTTCTTATTTTGTTATGATTTACTTTAGGGGAAAGAGGGCCTTGCATTTCGGAAACCTTAATACTTTGGCGAGAGTGCATGGTTTCAAGCGGTTCCACTTGAGCCCTGGTGTCTTGATAATCAAGGTTCTGATAGTCTGCATGCTGTTCCTGGTAGCGACGGGTGCAATAACAGTGAATCAGGGAAAGCAGGCTGTTGGTGTTGATTATGTCATCCTGCTTGACGCGAGCAGCAGCATGTTAAACACAGACTACTATCCGAACAGGCTGGCTGCTGCAAAAGAAACTGCCATCGACTGGCTGGAAATTCTTCCAGGGTCTGCGAAGGTTGGTCTGCTGGCATTTTCTAAAGATATTCAAAATCAGGTGCCATTGACACATAACGTCAGCACGTTGATTAAGGAGATTGAGAATGTTCAGGTTGACTACACGAAAAGCGGCACTTCTTTAAACTTGGCGCTGAATTATGGTTTGACCATGTTAAACGAGACCGGCAAGAACAGAACAATACTACTACTCACTGACGGCACAGAAGAATTTGATAATAATACAATCAAACTGGCACAGGATTTGGAAGTCAAAGTCTACATTTTTGGCATCGGAAAACAGCAGGAAGGCAGCAAGCCTCCTCCAGCAATACCTGAGGAATTCAGGGAACTATATTCTGATGAAGCTTACTTTGACTTTGCCAAACTGCAGATGCTGGCCGAATCCACTGGGGGCAAGGCTTTCCAGTCCACTACAACTGAAGAGCTAAAGGAGTATTTCAACACAGCAACACTTGAAGAGGTGCAGGTGCCTGTCAACAGCAGCTACTACTTAATTATATTGATTGCAGTGCTCTCAATTCTTGAATTGCTGATTTATTCAAAAATTGGTGGTTTGTAGAAAAATATATAAAAAAAGTAACAAACATATGGGTTATTATCATAAAAGAGGTGGGTAATTGTCAACATTTTGGTTAATCACATTGTCTGTATTTGTCGGTTTAAGCTATGTTATTTCATGGCTCATGTACAGGAAGATTGTACGTACACGGCATGAGCTCAGGGCTATGCTTGCTGAAGTAAACCTAAACAGCAAAATTGCAGATACTTTCTCGCATAACATCGACCAGCACAACATAAGCAGTCTCGCTAACAACCTTGTCAAGAAGTTGAAGTCAAAGTACGGCATGAGATCCACTTCATATTCTGATCTTGTGATGGAAATCAGGCACAGCAGGGAGATAAGCGATGACCTGAGAGAAGCCCTGATTGACTTTTTTGAGCATCTTGTTCTCATCTCATACAAAGAGGAAACGATCTCTGATCAGGAAAGGGTTGACTTGAAGAGAAAGCTGAAGATGATTATTAAATTATTCCAGAATAAATAACTCTTCTTTTACGAGAATTTTATACTTAAAATAAAGGAGCGATTCCCAAGAATATCAGTATTGCATAGACTATCAGTGTAATTTCCACAAGAATGACCAGCCACTCAAACCACTTGTAATTGAAAACCTTGACTTTGTTTGCAGTGTCATCATGCGAGAAAAAATCATCCTTTTTCAGGTAAATGCCGCTTCCTTCATCAATGTTGAAAGTATCATCGACGTCAGTATCATAAATGGACTCCTTCTTTTTCTTCTTGGGTTTTTTTGAGCTCTTTTTCTCATCTTCAATACCCATGTGGTATTCGAGCTCATCAGATTTTTCTTTTGGTTCCTTTCCTCCGAAGAAGTAGAACTTGATTATCTTGAAGAAGTTCATGGTTTTCCTCCCTTGTCATTCTTTTCCTTTCGTCTTAATCTTAAAGCTTTCGGCAGTCTCCTTCCTCTTGAAAGCAATGCCACAGTCAAAGCGGACCAGCCCAGGATTATGTAGGTGAAGAAGGACTTGAATATAAGGTCAAGCAATGGCTGCCTGTACTCGACAATCACGTCAACGAAAACAAACCCTACTGGAACGTCTCCTGCGTAGAATTTAAGCCCTAGATTGTCTACCTTGGAAACGCCTTTTGATCTAAATATGTATGAAAGGTCTTTTGTCTCTCCCTCTTCAAGGTCATTGCTGCCTATGATTTCGCTTACCGACGGGTTCTCCTCAATCTCAATATGGATGTTCTCAAGAGGCAAGTCTCCCGCATTCCTTACCTCAAAGCTTATGTTTGTATCTGAGAACGGGTCGAGTACTATTGTTGGAGGGTATTCTATCAATTCTATCTTCTTGAGGTCTCCTCTTGGAATTACCATCACCCTAAGCAGTTCTCTCAGGACACGCGTGCCGTTCTCAACATAAACGTTTACTGGGAAAGTATACAACCTGTTGGGAATTTCCTTGTCGTACACCTCTATCAGGAAGTTGTCAATCAGGCTGTCACCTGGTCTGAGGCTCAGGTATGAGAAGTTCTCACCTCTCCACTTCAATGGCACTTGAGGCTCAATGACTATGTTGTTCGCGCTGACTTCTCCTACGTTCGTAAGATTGAACTTAACTTCAAAAACTTCACCTTGCATCAATGTAATGTTCTCTGGCAAGGTCAGTTCCAGCTCTACTAGTGTCGCAAAAATGTCGACTTGCTCAAACTCTTCAGGACTTGCTGGAGCACCTCCTCCTCCCGCTTTAGGTCCTGCAGATTCCTCTGGCTCTGACACCGGAAGCTCTTCTATCGGTTCTGTTTGGGCTTGGGCCTCAAAAGCATAAGGCGCAAAAACTGAGAAGTTGGTCTGGTTCTCTCCCATTATCAACAGTTCTGAAGGGCTTACTAGAGTGTAGACCAGGCTCCAGTTGCCACCAACCCATTCATACTCTTCAGTAGTATTGGTTGTATTCGTCTCGTTATCAAAAACACTGACATTGGTATAATTGTAGGTTCCATTGTACTTGAAGATAGATACGTTGTCTATAGCTGCTTCGTTCGGTAAGGGTATCGTGTAGAGGAAGTTAATATCTGCCCAGCTGTGAGTATCCATTGCCCTGAATTCCACCCACTGGTCTATTGACGTGACGTTTATGAAACCGTCTGATACATTCGGTGCCGGCGGAGGATCACGAACAGCTTTCACAAATGCATCTTCAAATGATGACTGGAGCATTGCTGTGGAAACATTGGTTCTGTATAGATTAACTGTTGAATCATTGAGTGCCACGATTTCTGCTTCTTCGTTGCTGAAGTACACGTCGGCGAATGTCACTTGGCTGGAGTTTGTTATGTACGCTCCCCTGAAGTTTGAGACTGAGTTCGTACCGAATACATTCACTGAGCTGTTAAATACGCACAAGCCATAGTAAAATTCCTGCGTGTACAAGTATTCGAGAGTGATATTCTGCGAGTTCTGGATTATTATCGGGCATCTTGTTGAAGTGTTGTCCTGACTTCCATTTGGTGTTATGTTGTCTCCGTCCAGAATCTCGTCTCCGAAATTGAATACCACATCAGTTAGATTTTCAATCACTACGCAAGTGTCATTGAGGTTCCATGCTGTGTTGTTGAGAATATAGTATCCTGACTCGTTAATCTCATCGCATGGATTGTAAATCCTAATCTCAAGGGACATCAAACCGTTTACGTATACTCTTTCGCCACCATGGAATGACTGGTTGTAGGCGAAGAACTCGTCCGGCAGAAGCACTGTTTCCACAACTGATTGGTTGATGGAATTTACGAGCGACGTTACAAGCAAGGGTTCCGATGTCATAATCTCAGTCTCGTTCTCGTCATAGACAAAGCTTGTCGCTATGTAATAAACTTTTGGAGGTCCTTCCACTTTCACTTTCATGTCATAGCTTCCGTTGAATGCTGTTGAGAGCTCGCCGTAGTCCTCTATGACAGTCAGGTTCAGGTCTGTGCTGTTCTCTGAGAGGTTCATCCTATCAGAGTAATTGTAGAGTAAAAGGCTGATGTTGCCAGGATATATTGCTTTGATGCTTGAGATGTCAACATCAACTGTCGTGCAGTTGTACTCGTCCGTTCCGTTAGTGTAGTTTGTTGTGCTGTATATCCTAGGTATGTAGTTTAGTACAGACCTTGTTATGTTGCCGCTGTAACTCGCGTAGACTAGGTCAAACCTTTGCCCTACTGTGAGATTCGGGTGGCATGCACTGATGAATAGATTGGGGTTTGTGGAGCTATGGTCCATGAATGAATTGCTTCCAAAAATCCTTCCTTGTCTTGTCGTGTTTTCCCAGTCGTACGTCAGATGGTTGATTTGAGAACCATTCTCTAGGATTAGTGAGGCGTTTATTTCAGCGAGGTTATTTGGAGTTGTGAGTAAAGCAACAACTAAGATAATCAATGAAGTTAATATTATTCTTA
>JAFGHY010000053.1 GCA_016929855.1 Candidatus Woesearchaeota archaeon
AGTTTCCTTCTTCTTGATAAATTCTTTTATAAACTGCATTATAATAAGATATTCATCCTATATTTAATAAATCTTGTTCTTTATGGCACTTCGTGCTTGACTGAACGCCCCCAACTCTTTAGTCCTTCGGACAGTTACACTCGCTACGCTCGAAATTATATAAGTGAAAATTCGACTTTGACTTTTTGCCTTCGGCATGACACTAAAAATCAAGTCCTAGCGGACCAGTTTAACAGGGCCACTGTTATTAGAATTACTTAACCTTGATGTAAATCCTTAACGCCGGCGGGTAGGCTTGCTCACCGCCTGTGTTCTGGTCGTTGTCGTACTGTGTCACAATGTCGAATGCGTACTGTCCTTTAGGCGCTCCTTTCGGGACCTTGACTCCGATGTTCGTGAATTTCTCTGCCCGTGCTACCAAAAGGAAGTTGTTCTCTGCCAAGATAGCCTTCGGCTGATCTTCGGTAGGTATTGTAATAGTGTTTTCGGCATATACTTCAGTCGGGCTTTTGGCGTACTCTGCGAGCGTAGGTGTTATGATGAAATAATAGTTATTATCAAGTACGTTCTTTACTCCTATCGGGAATGCGGTGATGCTGTCCCTTTCGGCAGTCTGGCTCACGCCTGGAATGACTATCTTTGAGTTTGTGCGAGCCATTGCTGCGAGAATCTCCTGCTGTGTCCTCTCGTCGACCGTTTTTGTTATTTCGTCGCTCTTGTGGACGAGCTTGTTCAGGAATACTATTCCTACACCGAATATTGCTATGGCAAGAATGAACATAACTAAAAAATTGACAGACAGTTGGATGCCTTTCTTCATTTTGATTACTGTCTCACTTTACGTAATGGTACTCTTTGACAAGCAGACTGATGAACAATATGAGGAGTATCGCTCCAGTGAACATTACCATTAGTCCATATTGGAGTCCTGAGTCCAGGCTGATTATCTTGTAGAACCCGTATGCCATGATTCCAACGCCGAGCCACAGGAACTTGTCCAGCACCATCTTCATTATCTCGAATTCCTCACTCCGGGTCATGTGTTTTTTCTGTTTCATTTTTAGTTACCTACATTGAAGAAGAATGATGTTGACTCGTATACTATGCTTGGCGTTCTACTCTTCTGCATTTCAAGTGTGCAAACCCAAGTCTTGTTGCTTTCTAAATCATCACTTGTCTTGATTTTAATCGGAAATGCTTTTGATTCATATTTAGGTACTGTCGCGAAACTGGATATTATAAATGGTCTGTCTGCCTGTGCTTCATCTGTTGTATTACCATCGCCATAGCATGCCTTTATTACGGGAGTGGCATCAGTTGCATCATCTGGTCCAACGTTGTAAAATCCAATGTCGTACTTCTCAGTAGCCCCACCTTTAATCGTAATTTCAGTAGGCATTGTTATTGGTTTATCTGCAGTCGGAGGGTTTGGCAGTTCGTTAGCATCGAATACAGCCAGTGCTCCGCTTCCGATATTATCTCTGATTATGTTAACAAAGTAGATTCCGACTCCGAGCATTGCAAATGCCAGAATGAATACTACTATTGCGTTTACGCTTAATGAGAGTGATCCTTTTTTCATAAACTCACCTCGCAGTTCATGTATGTGATTCTCTGAGAAAAATGGTTTATAAATGTTTCTAAAGGTTCAGGCTGCTTTCTTCTTTTCGTCGCCAGCTTCTTTAGGAGCTTCGGCTTTAAGGCCTTTTGGCTTCAGTCCGACTATTGCTGCGAGTTTTTCCCTGTGGGCTTTTTGGGTCTCTTCTGTCGGCTGCCCTTCTGCACCCTTGAACTTGTACATCTTCCACTTCTTGCCGTCGATGGAAGCTTCGCCGTACGGGCTTTCTGCTTCTTCAAGGTGATTGGCGTCGTAAACCATGAGGTACTGGACCTGGAATGGCTTTTTCTCTTTTGTCACCTTCTTGCCCAACTCGTACAGGAATTTCATTACCTGTGATGTTATGTCCTTGTCTGTGTCTATTTCGTAGCTTATGCCTTGGAAATGATGATACAGTTCTTTTGTGCCTTTTTTCTCTCCTTCCTTGGTGCTTTTTTTGTCAGGCACTTTTATTGGGTTAGCGTGCACTGCTTCAACAATATCATCAATATGTTTTTCATCGAGAGGGAGAGGGTTTCCATAGATTGGTCTAATAACTATCTTCTTGCCTTTGAACTTGCCTTTGCTCAATAATTTCCTTATTTCATCATCTACTTTCTTGCCTAGTTCCTGATAGTTTGGCTCTGCATCTGGTTTGACGTGATAATCCAGCTCAACATGACTGGCCTGATAAGGTCTTGCCGGTGCTGCTTCAGCTTTGTCTGCCATACAATTGGGAATCAGGACTACTTATATATAAGTGTTTGGAATCCTGTTTTTCGTTCTCTTTTTAAATGAATATTTACTCCCCAGAACCATGTTAGTCTTAGGTATTGAATCGACAGCCCATACTTTTGGTGTTAGCGTTGTGGATGCCAATAAAAAGAAAGTTTTTTCTAATATTATGGATAGCTTTAGTACGGAGCAGGGAGGTATGATCCCTGGGGATGTTGGCAGGCATCACGTTGGTTGCTGTCAGGAAGTCATCCAACAGGCATTGGATAAGGCAGGAGTCAAAATCAGCCAGATTAAGCTCATTTCTTTCTCTCAGGGTCCTGGTCTTGGAAATGCATTGAAAGTCGGAGCTACGGCCGCCAGGAGCCTCTCTTTGATACACAATATCCCTTTGGTGGGCGTCAACCATTGCATTGCCCACCTTGAGATCGGCAGGATGCTCACGCCAGCTAAAGATCCTATTCTATTGTACGCGAGCGGTGCCAACACGCAAGTCATCGCGTTCGAGGAAGGAAAATACAGAATTTTCGGGGAAACGCTGGATACTGGTATAGGGAATTTCATTGACACGTTCGCAAGGTACTTGGGGCTTGGGTTTCCAGGCGGTCCTAAGATTGAGCAGCTGGCAAAGGAAGGAAGGAAGAACAGCAATTTCATTGAACTGCCTTACAGCATCAAGGGCATGGATGTCGCGTTCTCAGGCTTGCTCACTAACATACGGCATAAGATAAGCAAAGACATGAAGGAAGGCAAGTTCACTAAGGAAGACTTGTGCTACAGCGTACAGGAGACAGTGTTTGCGATGCTGATTGAGGTGAGTGAGAGAGCTATGGCGCATTGCGGTAAAACTGAACTTGTTTTGGGAGGTGGTGTCGCGTGCAACAAGCGCTTGCAGAAAATGTGCGACATAATGTGCAAGGAGCGCAGCACAAAATCACAGTCTTGTAAGAGTTTTGTCGTCGAGAACCAGTTTAACGTGGACAATGGTGCGATGATCGCGTGGCTTGGATACTTGAAGTTTAAGGCAGAAGGCCCGCAGAAAATTGAGGATACTGCAGTCAGGCCTTATGAAAGGACTGATGATGTTCAAGTTGCTTGGCGATAGATTCTGATAGGCATCTGTTTTTTGAAGCTTCTATATTGATACTTGTTTTCCTTCAATTTTTACATTGATAGAACGTTTGTTTTTACAGGCACTACTTTTTGCTCTTTAGCGTTCGGCCTTATTTCATAGAGTCTTCCTTGGTCAAAATAAACTACTTCCCCTAAGAGCATGCCTTCAACTACATCTTCCATTGTATACGGGCAGGTTATTACCAGTCTTGTCTGCATGCTGGGTTGCACTGCAGTTTTTCCTGCTGCAACAGCTTCTGTCCTTGTTGCAAAATGATGGTATGGTTTGAGTCCAAGAAGTTCTGTAATGCTTTTTCCTGGGTAAGTATCTGATGCAAATATTGATTCTGGATTTAGTTGCAGTAACTGTATGAATGGTCTTAGAGCAATAACTTGTTTTATTCCAGTCATGCTCAACACATATCCGGGCAGGTCTTCCTTATCCTCAGTCTGATAGTTATTTGTGTCCGGACTTGACAGTAAGTAGATATTTCCCTGCCTTACTAAACGTTCAAGCTCTGGGTCCGGCCTGTCTGTTGCCATAAATATTTGGAGAAGTGTCAGCGCCTATATAAGTTTTGGCACTAATATGTTGGCATTCATGTGATTTGAATAACCTAACGCCCTAAGGCATTAGTATATAAAAGAGTTTAAATTCCTATTTTATATGAAACACCCAAGATTAATCAGCGGCTCTGGTGACAAGGCAGGAATTTACTTAAAGAATCCTTTGATTTGCGTTAGTGATGTTGATATTCATCTTGACTTTAGGAATTCTGGTGATAGTTACATGGTTGCCAATCCTGAATTTGGAGATCCAAGAGTATTGTATTCGTATGTCTTTCGTAGACCTGAATTTGTTGCTTCAATGATAGAGATTGATAAGTCCTTTCCTGGTGTTTTTTACATTGACGCGAGTGTTCAACAAAGAAGAAACAGAAAACTTAGACCGGTAAGACCTGTTAACCCTTTGAATGTGCTGGTTGAGGAAAATCATAGAGAGGTTGATAGGCCTTCAATTGATAATCTGGCTTTTTTGGATGCTCCTGTAACTCACACTATTTATGAAAGAGAGCCTGGAAATCCTGCTAAACCCTATTTTCCTGGTAATTTTGAAGTTACCTGGTCAAGACTTGATGATGGTATGGTTCAGTTAGAATTAAGGATTCTTAAGACAAGCCAACATCACAATCAAGGGGTATGGAGAGAAACATATGTGCATGGAATGTTTGATTTAAATGAAGGTGTTTGTAATCATTTG
>JAFGHY010000054.1 GCA_016929855.1 Candidatus Woesearchaeota archaeon
AAAAGATTTTTAAGCCGCATGGAATTGCAGTGCGTTATCAAAGTAAGCATTTATTCTATTGTAGCTTTGGTATTGCTTATCATTTTGCTTGTAAGTTTGTGTACCAAATCTGTAGCATGCCCTGATACCTAAGCCTTGGCAAAATGCCTGAAGGAGAATGGCATGGTCTTGTATACTTTTAATTTAGATGGATTGCATTTTGTCTTACTACAAAATGAGGTTCAATCTACGCATTGCAAAAATCACTTTGTGTTTTTGCAATGCCAATATAAAATTTATCAATCAAAGAAGTAGTTATTTTCAAAAAGATAAAACTGCTAGTTTCACCTTTTTATCTTGATCCCCAATTTTGCTAATAGTCTCAGCCAGGGATTCTTTTCGAGATAATACTCGTACTTGAGGCCGAGCATCTTGCTGGCGAGTATCTTGTACTGCTGGCTGGAGGGACTGTTTGGATGCGTGAGTACGACGGGGTACTTGAGCTGCAGGGCTTTTCTGATGGCATGGTCGTATGGGACCATAGCGATTACTGGCTGTTCCATCATCTCTTCAATCTGCTTTTGGTTCATCTCGTACTTGTCGCCTATCACTTTTGTCACACACACGCCTAGCATAATTTTCTTGAGGTCGTTGGCCACTTGTGCTGCTTTTGTGGCGCTGGTGACGCTCGGCAGGTCTGGGTTCGTCACAATTAGGACTTCATCGCTGCATTCCAGGCTCACGACCGCTTCGCCTCCCATTCCTGCACCGCAATCGAGGAAAATGACATCAGCGTGGCCTTCAAGATCTTGTATGACACTGCGGAGCTTGCTCACGTCAAGTTTCCTTAGGTCCTCGAGTTCCAGGCTGGCGGGGATGACCTTCACCCCACTCTTGTGCTTGTAAATGGCTTCTGTTATCTTTATCTTGCCGTGCATGGCATCGTGGATTGTCTTGGGGAGTTTTGGGCTTCCGAGATGCACGTTCACGTTTGGGGTTGTGATGTTGGCGTCAAAGACTATGGTATCCCTGCCCATGTCGTGCATGGCACTGGCTAGGTTTATTGCAGTGGTTGTCTTTCCCACACCACCTTTGCCTGATATTACAGCTATGTACTTAGTCATTTATGCTTCCTTGACTGCCTGCCTTGATTCTTTCCTCAGTGTAGGCGAACAGTTCTCTGAGTGTATAATAGTATTCGGTCACGATATCTATATCGAGGGTCTCTTCCTTACCGTCGATGTATGTCCTCAATGTCACGTGACGCCTGTACTCCTGCTCTCTCTGATACGTTGACTTCAGTATTTTCCTGAACAGGAAATAGAGCATTACGCTGCGCTGGACTATGTCTTCAGGGAATGTTTGTTTAACAAGATGCCCTACTTCTTTTGGCGTGTCAGGTATCTCGTATATCTGGTTCTTCTGGAGGGCAGACTTCAGCAGTGCAGCGAATATGTGGTCGTACGCATCTATCATGCGCCTGATAATGTTAATCAGCACATCACATGTTCTAGTGTATTTTAGGCTCACGAAGATCTGGTGGTCGACACGCTTGAGCTCTTCATGGGCGCTTATGAGTGATTCTATCATCTCGCTTTATCATTTCCTCCATTAGTTTTGTGAATTCTTTTGCCAGTACCATGTGGCTTTTCAGTTCTCTGTCTGAAATGGATTTTACATCGCGGTATGATTGTGAGCATATTACGTACCTGTTCTTTCTTGCGAATTCGACAGGGCTTTCCTTGTGCGCCTTCAATGTGCTGTTGACATTATCTATCATTGTCAGGTACTTCCTGTCCACCCCATACTTGGGTGCCATCCTTTTGAACATGTCAAGTTTTGCGCTGTACGTCTCATTGAAGAGGGGTATGCGCTTCCACAGCCTTTCATAATAGAGCAGACTGGAGAAAGAGTTTTCAAGGCTTGTTTTCATGTTCTGCAATACCTGCAAAAGAATTTTTGGGTCCTTGATTAATGGATACGTGACTGTCAGCATGTGGTCAGCCAGGACCAGCTTAGACTTGGCAATATCTGCGCACTCCAAGAACTTCTCCATGAAAATCGTTATAGGGGGGTTGTATAAAAAGGTTTCTAAAGGAAAAACGTCGCATGATGGTCTAAACTCAAGAATTCAGGGGTATGAGGGGTGTGGAAATGAGCGGTTGATTGTGCCTGTACATTAGTTTATGTTCATGCATTAATTTAATGTTATGGCAACAACAATAATGACTGCTGACTGTGATTTTTCTCTTCGTTCAAAATGACCTGGGCTTCTCTCCTGATGGTGCAACCCCCCAATGTCTTCTGCGTCACACTGCTGTCAATATTATTACGAAAGCATAAATTTGCAATGCCACGCTCGCATCTATTATTTCTCTTATGAGCATGCCAACTATGTTATTTGTATTTTTATGAGTTTATTTTAAGGTTCGCCAGGTGGCATTGCCTGAGAAATATTTTGTTTTGCTAGGGGATTGAGTTTGATTTTTTTTTTACTCGTTGCCTGTCAGCTTGAGTATGGCTTCTGCCAGGTCGCCGTTTTTGTCTTGGATTGCCTGCATCGCTTCTTCTTTTGTGCAGCCGGTCTGGTCCATGACTGTGCTTATATCATCTTCAGAAATCGTTGGGGTGGTGTTGAGGCTCTCTTCTCTGAGCGTGCCGGTTATCTGCAGGCTTTCCTGGCCCATCATATTGACCTTCATGACCTGAGGGTCTTCTATGATTATCTTCTTGTCAGGGCAGGTTATCTCGACTGCAATAGCAGGGACTTCTTCCTGCTTTATTCCCATCCTTTGCATCGCTTGACGCATCTGTCTTGGATTCATGCCTGGCATCATTTTTATCCCTCATGGACTTGCTTCATGTCGCAAAGTGCAAGAACACCATGATTATTATCACGATAACAACCATTATGATGACGTGCTCTGGCTTGAACTCTATCTTGGACTTGTAGTCGTCAAAGTACCTTGTGATTCCTGCCTGTGAAGAAGGCATGCTGATCTTGTCTTTAGCCATGTTTCTGGTGAATTATTGCGGGTTTAAAAAGGTTATGTACTCAAGCTGTCTTGACTGAGGTATTCGAGTATGGGCAGGATTGCAATGCGGCTCCATTCTTCGAAGTCTCTCTCTTCGCTCATCTTGACAAGCTCAGTTATCCTCAGCATGTTGGCATTCTGGATTTCAGGCTCTCTTGCCTTAATTTCAGAAGCGTCTGTCTCTATGACGGTCAGCACGCCTATATGCACCCTGCCGACGCTGTTGCTGTCATTGTTGATGTACCCTATTATTCTGTGTTTAACATTTTCTGGAAGGAATATTTCCTCTTTTACTTCTCTAAGTGCTCCCCTGTCATACGGGTTGCCGTCGCGCGCGTCAAATTTTTCCACGTGCCCGCCGACGCCGATTGCCCACTTGCCTTGCAGTCTCTTCTCAAAATATTCTTTGTCTTTTTTTGCGCGCTGGAAGACCAGCACTGTCTGTTCTGCCGGATTGACGATGACGTGGTATCCTATAGGCTGCTTGTAGTGCTCGTTTGTTTCGGCATCGCCTCGTCTCATCCATTCATGATGCTTGTCGATTTGCTCCTTGATGTTGGTCTCATCGCATGGGAGGTATCCTTGGAAGTACTTCTTTTCAAAGAGCCTGTCCTTGCGTACTACCATTATGGTCTGGTCATCCTTTCCGCTCAATTTCTCATTCACCTTTTTTTGCTTGCTTTTGAAATTTTTCGTCTTCCCTGCCTTGCGAGGGAGGCGAAAAATTTTCTTTGAGAGCTAGTATACTCATAAAGTGAAATTTTAACTCATCATTTCTCTCTGCTTTAATTCCCTGCGCTGCTTTTCCATGAACTTGTAGACTGTCTTGTGCAGGCTTCCTGCAAGGAGCGACTCTACTGCCCGCTTGGCGATGAAGACATGCTGTGTCTCTCCAATGATTGAGATTGTCTTGCCGTATACGCTGATGTATGTTTCGGTCAGTTTCTCTATCATCTCTCTTGATTTGCCTTTGGCACCGATTATCCTGCCTTTCAGGCGGGCGTAGTGTCCCTTGTCTGCAAACTCGTTCAGATTAAGTATTTCCAGAGCATTGTCCTGCTTGAGAAGCAGCAAGGCTTTGTCAGGGTTGAATCCTCTTGCTATGGCCTTCACAATCTCACGCAGTGTGAACACAGCCAGGCTGTCCTTACCAGAAATAGTGACGTCGCCTTCCTTGCTGTCGACGTTGATGCGGCACTTCATGTCCTCTTCGAGGCTTTTCTTCTGCTCTCCGTTTGTTCCTATGAGCACAGCTATCCTGTCCTTTGGTATCTTGACGCTGTACTCGAATTCCTGGAATTCGTGGCCTTCAGCAGTTTTGGAGGTGATTTTTTCAGTCATTTTGGGTCACTTAACGCCATGGTGGACGTTTATAAACATGGAAAACATGGCCCATTAAATAGTTTGTCATTAAAAGATCTTTCCAACAAAGTCCCTTAAAAGTTACATTTATTAACTATCCTGTTATTCCTTTGATTATGGGTGTTGTCGAAGAAGCAAGAGAATTCGCGGTTTATGAAGCTAAGGAGTATGGGACTCCTATTCTGCCTCATTTTGAGATTTCTGAGAAGATAGCTGTTGAACTGGCACAGAAGTTCAATGCAGATCTTGACATTGTGAAGATTGGAGTTTATTTGATGGATGTCAAGTTGGGTCAGGCATTGAAGGAAAAAAGGCTGAAGGAGCACGTTGAGATGAGCATTTATGCTTCAAAAGAGTTTCTGAATAAGTTTGACATTTCAGATACAAAGAAGGAGAAGATAATAAATTGTGTTGCTGCACATCACGCTCAGGTTCCTTTCACGTGCAAAGAAGCTGAGATCTGCGCCAACGCAGAATGTTATAGGTTCCTTCACCCCACAGGTATTTTTGCCTACATGCACTTGCTTGCAAAAGAGAGATGCCCTGATTTCCTTGAGATGGTCAAGCAGGCAGAGTGCAAGCTTGACGAAAAGTGGGGGATACTGTCTCTTGACATTTGCAAAAAAGAACTGGAGTCATACTACAAGTCTTTCAAGCAGTTCTTTGCTGATGCCAGAAAATTTGGCACATCCTAGTTTTTAACTTCAACTCTGTCTGAACTTTCCATAAATTATTTATATATACTACTTGTATTTAACACACTATGTTCAGGTCTTTGCAGGTCGGGATAGTTGTGTTGCTTTTGATAGTCCTGATTCCGTTCTCGTCGGCTGAGAATGATTTTCCAAGAATTGATTTTGCCCTCACAGACTCACTCCAACCGCCGAAGATTCCTGTGGAGGACGGTGAGGGTGTTCCTGCAGAGTTCTTCCAGAATGACACTGACCTTCTGAATGTCACTTTCAGGTTTGTTGACAGAGGAAGGCCTGTCCTGGACTTCCATCTTTTCCTAATTGACTTCACAGGCTCAAAGGATGAGACGACTCTGCATTACATTGCCGAAAGTAGTGCGTCCATGCAGCTTTCTGCTGGCATGCATAGGCTTGTGTTCATCGCTGACCGCCTTGAAACTGGGGGGGCTGACTACTTTTTTGAAGCGAATTTCAACCTTGTCGCGAATGACACGTATGAAGTTATGTTTTTGCCGTGTGGCAGTATTGACGGCAACGTCCTGACAGATGACGGCCGGGCTGTGCCTGAGGCTGAGATTGAGGTGACCTGCGCAAGGGAGTATGGTCTGCAGGGCACTTACAAGGCTGATGAGTTCGGCACTTACATGATCAAGGCTTTGCCTGTCGGGAAATGCACATTGAAAGCCCAGTTGGGTGACAGGAAGGGTGTTGCCAAGGCAGACATCATTCTGGGGGAGATTGCTGAAGTTGATATTATTTTGAACAAGGACAGGGCAGTACTGCTGTGGGCTATAGTGATTCTGTTGTCGGTCTTGATTTTGCTGTTGGTAGTATATATTTTCAGAAAGCCTAGAGCAAAGACATTGTCAGATCAAAAGCATGCCGTGGTGGCGAAGCCACGAAAGACCAGCAGTGAAAGGGCAAGGGATCAGGCTATAGTCAATGTCAAAACTACCGTAGAAGAGGCTTCTTCAGACTTTCCTTCAAGGCTCAAGGATGTGACAGAGACCTTGAATAGGCGCGAGAAGGCCATTGTTCAAGCCTTAATCGGGAAGAGTCCGCAGTCCCAGAATGCTATTGTGCACAAGACTTTGATACCTAAGACAAGCATTGTCCGTATTCTGGAGAATCTTGAGTCGAAGAAAGTCCTGACTGTAAAAAAGGAAGGTAAATCAAAGAAAATCGCTTTGACTGACTGGATTATGGGTAAAGACTAAATTAAAGCCTAAAATGAGCTTTTTTCTCAAAAAGAAATGTTTTGGTACTTTATTTCTCTTTTCAGGACCGCCCAGCTTTTATATATTGGACTTGCATTAAGGTCCTTATAGCCATCTTCAATTAAATCAGAATTTGGCTCGATACGATGAGAATCAAAAAAACAATTTCCAAAAACAAAACAATTCCAAAAAACTGGAGGTATGAAAATGAATTCAAAATTAGCAGCACTGATAACTTTATCTATAATGCTATTGGCTATAGTGCCAGTTAGCGCTACAACTCAAGCAGAACAATATGAAGAAGATTATGGGACTGATGATGGCATGTATGAGATGCCTATTGACGAATCAGTTCCAAAGGGTCCTGACCTGACTATTACTAGCGCGCAGTTTTCTGAGCCAGCTCCCAAGGCATCAAATAATGCTGTGTTCTATATTACTGTTGCCAACAATGGTAACAAGCCTTCGACAGTCACAAGAGTGAAGGTGGTTGACAGCAAGACAGGCGCAGGTTATGCTGCGAGCGTACCAGCTCTTAATGCAGGCCAGACAAAACAGGTTCAGGTATCAATGGCCATCATTCCGGGAACGACAACTATGAACATCCAGGTTGACGACCAAAGCCAGGTTGCTGAGCTTAATGAGAACAACAACCATTTCTCAAAATCAATCTATGTCTTGAATGACAATTCAAATGATAATGATGCAGCAACAAAGCAAACGCTGAGGAAGTTCTTTAATCTTGATTACAATCTTGACATCTACATTGTTTCAGACCCTAACTATCTGAATAGAAAAATCAGCTGGAACGACCCGACTTACGCCAAGACAACATTCAGCGGTGACACGATAACAGTCAAATTTGAGGATTACTATGACAATGACTTCAATGATGTGGTCCTTGAGATTTCGTTAAACAAGATTGAAGGCGGAGACCATTTCATTGTTAAGAAAGTATCCTCGAGCACTGCTGCGCGCGACGTAACTTTCATGACAGTTGACTTCAAGAGTGGCGAACAGGGATATGTCAGTGATTTTGCAGAAGGAAAGACTTATGGCGGAGACCCTCTGACTGTAAAATTGTGGGAGGACCATCGGGCTCCTTACACTGGCAGTGAGGAGAGGGAATACTACATAAGAACTTATACAACAGATGATGATTCTGATGATGACCCTGATGATGGTGTTATCATCAACCCTGAAAGATTGCCTGACTTGTATGTATACTCAGCACAGAAGCAGGGCACTGGAAGCACAGGGTCCATCAAGCTTAGCATCAAGAACGGCGGTGATGCCAATGCTGCAAGCTCCCAGATAAGAGTTTTGTATAATGATGCAGAGCACGGCTATCCTGACATTGATAAGGATTACTTCCAGTCACTATATGCTGTTGGAGAGTATAAGGCATCAGTCGTGCCAATCAGTGCAGGAAGGACAGTTTTTCTGGAGACTCCGGCATTTGACCTTTCAAAAAGCAAGAGTTTCACAGTGAAGATTGATTACGGCAACACCATTGATGAGTCTAGTGAGTCGAACAATATCTACAAGTTTACTCTGCCGGCTTACACTGACTATGTTCCTCCTGTGACTGCAAAGCCTGACTTGGTCATCTCGAACGCATACTTTGAGAAGATTGATGACGAGACAGGAATCATAAATGTGCGGGTGAGCAATAAGGGCAGGGCTGCTGCAGGAGAGTCTACCTTGAAGATTATCTACATCAAGGCCAATGCTCATGACCAGGTGGATTACCCGACCCAGAATGCAGATGAGTCTAGCATGACACCTTACAAGACCTTTGTCAAGTACTTCCCGATACGCCAGTTGGGAGACAATGGCATGGTCGGTGAAGTTAGCGTAGAGACAGATCCTATAGATTATACTGATGGATTGAAGATTGTCGCGATTGCTGACTATTATGATGTTGTCGATGAATCAAATGAGTGGAACAACCAGATGAAGTTTGCTGTGGAACCTAGTGCAGACGAGGATGATGACGACGTGATTGTCGTTGAGCCTGTGACTCCCAGCGGAGACATAAAGATTAGGATTAGTCCAGCTGATCAGACTGCAGGTCCCGGAGACAGTATTTCATACAGTGTTGTGCTCCAGAATGACATCAAGAAGTGCAAGTCTGACAAGAAGTGCGTCAATGTACCTACGAAATTCAAGCTTTATGTAAGCAACATGCCGTACCTGACAGAGATGCCTTCTGCAATAATTGTCCAGCCGGGTGAGTCTGAGATCATTAAGTTGAGGATTCAGGTGCCTGATGATGCAGAAAAGAATACGATACCTTTTAAGATAATTGCTGTTGATGACAGCTATGGGTTCTATTCGAAGTCTGCTGCGGCTCTGCTGAAGGTGAGGTTGGATGAGGATATTGTCCCGCCTGATTTTCCTGATGCTGAACTTTTCAGCATTGAGTTGGAGAGAGGCTGGAACCTTGTTGGTCTTCCAGGAAAGCTCATTAGGTTTGAGAAGCTTGAAAGCAACCAGAAGCTGATAGCATTCGTTTACCTGAAAGATAAGAAGGAGTATGTGACAATGCAGAAAGCTAAGGAATACCTTGGCAGTAAGTTCGCCGAGTATCTTGCAGACAATGCATTCTGGATCTACTCTTATTCCGACCAGACGATGACTGTCAGTGTCGACCAATCATATGATGAGTCGATAAAAATCTGGTCTGGCTGGAATCTGATTCCAGTGAGGCCTGACTTCATGGGCGACTCGTTAAACACTGTGAAGAACGGGTGCGATCTCACAAGCACTTACTTGTGGGACGTCGATGGTCAGAAGTGGAAGAAGATCTACGACGGTTACGTGTTCGGATCAGATGACGTCTACTCAGGTTTTGTAGCAAAGTCTGACTCGTACTGTTCTTTTGCAGAGGAGATCACTGTTCCTGATTTCCCTGAGGAAGAAGAGGAGATTGAGCTCGAGAGCCAGCTTTGGTACATTAATAATGGCGGGTTCCGAGCAAAGATTTACGAAGGAGATGAAGTTAACTATGTAAAGAACGGACTGAAGTATGAGATTATCTTGTGGGATACAGTCCTGCCTAACAATGCCGAGTTTAAAGTAAATGGCAGATACATTGGTGCGATGGATACTGGTGACGAATACAGATTTGACAGGTACTTGACAATCCATCTTGATAGTGTAAGCAGGTTCAATGGTAAGAACTATGTCTACATAACAGGAGAGATTGGAAACCCTGCAGTCGAATCTCTAGAAAAGCCCGACCTTGCCATTTCTGTGGTCATGCCTCAGATTTTTGATAAGAGAGATGATTTGATCTTTGATGCATACAACTCTGGTGAAGAGGATGCGAAGAATGTTGAGTGGAAGGTGGTGTTTAGCGAACCTGTGATTGTTTCTGGTTCGAGCCCAGTGACAACATCTTCAAAGAAGGTCCAATTCTTTTCAGGTTCAATTAAGCTGATCGAGGGATTTAACCGTCATTACATTTTCACAAAAACAGATATTCCTGACTTCAGTTTTGTTGACAACACGAAATCGCATTACATGACCCTTTCAATTGATCCTTATGATAAGATCTCCGAGGATCATGAGAGAAACAACGTAATGACCATAAAGTTCACTCCAATGCCCAGCGTGTCAAGTGATAAGTTTAATTACAAAGTTGAGGTCATGAGGGAGCCGCTTGAAGCAGTTCCTGTTGACGAGGATGTGGAGGATTTGCAAGACGCAGGAACTCTTCCAATAATGACCTACTATGCAGGAGGTGACGAGACTTACAATAATGCTTGGCTTGTCGTCGGCCAGACTGGAAGGTTCAAGGATCTTAATGGAGCTGACTTTGAGGTTGTTCCAATGAAGTTCGACCCTACTGACGGTCAGCAATGGGTTATTTGGAAAGTCAATGGTGAATTTTCGACTCAGGTGGAGATGGGCGAAACATATAAATACGCGGCAGGTCTAGAAATAACACCGCTTGGCGCGAATGAAGCATATGAGCAGGGTTCAAGGATTGGTTTCACAATAACTAATCCTGACGCGCCAGATAATTCAGGTGGCGGTGGATCAAGTCCTGTCTTCAGCAAAGGAGGTAGCATTCCAGTAAGCAACTGAGGTGAGCAAGAATGAAAACAATAACAATCATATCATTGTTGGCATTGATTTTGATTTTGAGCAGTTGCTATTGGGGCAATCCTGAAGTTATTGAAACTCCAATCAAAGATGACAGTCCTTCTGGAGGAGGAATCGATGATTCAGGTTCTCCGGATGACATGAACATTGATGATTTTTTTTCCGATGAAGAGGACGTGAACCCACCAACCATTCC
>JAFGHY010000055.1 GCA_016929855.1 Candidatus Woesearchaeota archaeon
AAATAGGAAATATTTATATACTAAATAGGATAATTATATAAATAATGAAGCTTGATTTGAAAGACTACAAAATCTTGCACCAGCTAGATGTGAACTGCAGACAGCCCTTGAATCAGATAGCAAAAAAGGTGCAGATCAACAAGGACACACTAATATACAGGATAAAAAAACTTGAATCAGAAAATATAGTACTTAGGTACCAAGCATACATCAACCACGGCAAATTAGGTTATACTACTGCAAGAATCACTCTCAAGCTGCAGAACACAACACCAGAAATAGAGCAGGGCATTATAGAATTCATCAACAGTCAGCCTTTTGTTGGATTTTTTGCGAGCGTGGAAGGGAGTATAGACCTTATAGTCTGGATAATTGTTAAAGACATACAGCAGATCAACGAGTTCTGGAACAACATCACATCAAGATTCATGAACTACATAGACCAGACCATGATGGGCATCTACACCAAGATCGTGCACTACCCTCGCACTTATCTGATAAACAATGCAATGAACAAGGATGAGATGTGTTTCACAGGCTCTGACAAGCCAGTCCAGGTAGATGACAAAGATATGGAAATTATCAAGATATTGACAGTCAACGCAAGAATGCCGCTGACGAGAATCGCAAAAAAAATTCATATGAATGCAAAGACAATAGTGTCAAGGATAAAAGACCTTGAACAAAGAGGAATAATCACAGGATACAGCGCGCAGATTGACATAGCAAAACTTGGATACTCTTACTTCAAACTGTATTTTGACCTTCAAAATACCACAATAGAGCAACTGAACAAACTGGATTACTTTGTGCTTCAGCACCCCAACATAATATACAGGGATCATGTTATCACAGGACACGCGTGTGAGATAGAAGTGCAGGTCAAAGACGAAAAACAACTGCGAGAACTCATAGATACCATGAAAAAAGAGTTCTCCAACATAATAAAACGGCACGAAGTACTGCATTACTATAAAGAACACAAGATGCTCAGTCTTCCCTGGGCATGATAACAACCAACAGCACATGCAACAATGACGCAGGCGCGACAGGGGTTGCCCACTTCGGGGTGTCGCGCAGGACAGACTGAACATGTGAAGTCTGGACGTCTGCAGTCATTATTGTTGCATTAATCACCATAAAAGGCATAATATCAAATTCATTCAAAACGTTTTTAAACATCCGCAACAAGATTAACGCAAAATACTATTAAAAGAGGCGAGAATGGCTTTTGACATAATCATCGGCAGGAGCGAGAAGGACCGTGAGAAGTACGGCACTAAAGGCAGTATCTTCATGGCAAAGCACTATGTCAGGATGGGCCAGACAGTAAGCCTGTCGAACAACATCTTTCTGGACATGCTCAGGAGCCACGTGATTTTCGTCTGCGGAAAGAGGGGCAGCGGAAAATCATACACTATGGGAGTCATGGCAGAAGGCATGTCAGACCTGCCTTCAGAAATCTGCAACAACCTATCAATAGTTATCTTCGATACAATGGGCGTGTACTGGACAATGAAATTTCCTAACAAGAAAGACGCCCTCCTGTTGAAAGAGTGGAACATGGAGCCGAAAGCCCTGGAGCCAGTAATATTCAGCCCAAAAGGCTTGTTCGAGCAGGAAAAAGCAAAAGGCATCCCAGTCGACCAGGCATTTGCAATAAGACCACAGGACCTGGGGGCAGACGACTGGCTCATGACATTCAGCATAAAAAGCACAGAACCAGTCGGAGTCCTTATCGAACGGATTATCTATGACTTCAAGGAACAGCAGACAGAGTACGGCATCCAGGACATCATCCGTGCAATACGAAATGATGAGGAATCAGACCCTAACACAAAAAGCTCTGCAATGAACAGGTTCCAGAACGCCCTTCAATGGGGGGTCTTCGACCAGCAGGGAACACCTATTTCAGAGATAGCAAAACCAGGCAGGGTCAGCATTGTCGACATCAGCGCCTACGCCACCCAAAGCGGAGGATGGAACATCAAGAGCCTGGTAATAGGGCTGCTCAGCCAACAATTGTTCATCGAAAGGATGCGCGAGCGAAAGGAGGAAGAGTACAAGGACGTGCATAAGTCAGTCAACTACTTCTCAGACGACGACGTTAAACAGCAGTTCCCGCTCGTATGGCTAGTGGTGGACGAGGCCCACGAGTTCCTGCCCAATAAAGGCAAGACTACTGCGACGGATCCTCTCGTCACTATACTTAGGGAAGGAAGACAGCCTGGAATAAGCCTGGTCTTGGCCAGCCAGCAGCCCGGCAAGATTCACACGGACGTCATGACCCAATCAGACATAATAATCAGCCACCGTATAACGGCAAAGCTTGATACTGACGCTCTCGGAAGCCTTGTGCAGAGCTACATGAGGACAGGTCTGGACGCGTTCATCAACGAACTGCCCAGAGAAAAAGGAGCTGCAGTGATACTTGACGACAACAATGAAAGGATGTATCCTGTCAGGATCAGGCCGCGTTTCACATGGCACGGTGGAGAAAGCCCGACTGCGATGGCAAAGAAGAAAGACGACTACTTCTCACAGGAAGTCAAATCATTCTCAGAAATAAACTCCAACTCGGATTTTAAATTCTAGAATTCCTAAACAGTTGAATTTGTGGTGTTGTCAGAATCAGGGATATTAGCAGTAATATCTTGGACATCAACAGGTACGGCAGGAGGCACGAAATCACTTTCAGTGACTTCTGTAGTGTAGGCTAGCGCAGCATTCTGGGACTTGAAATCATCTGTGTTCACAAGATCAAACATCAACACCCCTTGAGGAGAAAAACACCTTTGTATCTCTGCATTATCAGGAGGCGTAATCAAAAAGCACTGGGTTTCAATACCTGCAATCATCTTGCTGTCGAGCTTCTGCACTTCCACACCGCCCATGCTGTCAAGGACCTGCTGAACTGTTGGGACTCTAGGCTGGTCGGGATCAATAGTTGTCTGGTAGCAAAGCCAACCGTCAGCTGTCTTGCCGCAGTCGATGAACTTGTCACCGACAAGAATCTTCCTTGTCTCAACAATATTCCCGCCATCAATCACCTTAGTGAACCTGGCTTCATTGTTTCCGCTGATCACGACTTTTGTCTCTTCAACAATAGTCCTGACCCCTTCTGATGTGGTGAAATCAGATACCATCCCATAAAGCACTGTTACACTGTCAATCTTTTTTGTGACTATGCCTGCGTACTGCTCTTTTATTGAAGGCTCCACCTCTTTAGGGTCTGCATCTATTCCAGGACCTTCAGTTTTGCAGTTGGCTATCAATAGCAAACTCACAAGACAGAAAAGAGTCAATACTATATTGAAATGCCTCATTGAAGGTTTTTTAGGTGAACTCTTATAAAAATCTTTTCAAATACTGTGGACTTCATCATGCTGAAACCAATGATTTTGAGGTGCTATGCCGTTAAGGTTAGTGTTTTCTTCTGCCGTGAATCTTATGATGTACTGCGAGCTCGTCCAAATGCACCTGGTGCGCCCTATTCCATCCTACTGGAGCTCTTGTCATAGAAATCATGCTGGCAATGAACATCATCAGGAACACAATCGCAAAAGCAGCACCCCATGCCTCGCTCCACTGAGGAGCGATCCAGAAGATGCTGATAAGGAATCCAAGAATCACAGTGACTGTGAAGGTGTTGTTCAATGGAGCTACAGAATAGGTGAGGCTGTTCTGCTCATCCTCTTTCTTAAGCTCTGAATTCTTCGTGTGATTCATGAAACCTTCAATGAACATGAAAATGAAGAATATCGTGAAAAGCACCTGCGCGTCTTCACTGAGCTTGTCCTGCATGTAAACAGTAAGGATAAAACCCACTAGACCAAAGAACATCAAAATTGAACTCAAGCGTCTCTTAATAATCCCACCTCTAATCAAACACTAACTTGCTATGTTTATATATTTTTCTATGATATTGTAAGACAACAAAGGCGCTGATGACCCGGGGGACACCCCATCCGGGGTGGGTCATAGGGCACGACGAACGTTGTGAGGAGTGACCGTCAGCTGCCAGTATTGTTGTCGTATCAGAGAATGAAATATTTATCATCAAAACCCTTATAAACATGATTCCCACCACTTCAGAGCATGAGATTCACGAGAATCACTATCATAAGGACAATCCAGCCAAAGGATGACAGCGTGAACGAAGACCTCAAGTGGCTTGGAAGCAGCCTTGGGCTTTTCAACCTGCGGGACAAGGACAAGTCATGCTTCCGCATCTTCATAACACTAGTAAGGAATCTGAAGACAAAGACAGGCCTCACCAGCGACGAGATAGCAATGATGACCGGCCTGACACGCGGGACAGTAGTTCATCATCTGAACAAGATGATGGCATCAGGCATCGTGTTCAACGAACGTGGCAAGTACTACCTGACTGTCGAGAACCTCGAAGGACTGGTTGAGCTCGTGCAGAAGAACGTCAACAATACGATGGAAGAGATAAAAAAAGTCGCGCAGCATGTCGATAGAAAGCTTAACCTGTAAGCAACATGACAAAATATTTTTTCAATTACTAATTCTTCCACTACTGATCTTTCTGGCATTCAAATTTTCTAAAAGTATTAAAACCCCTGTCCAATACTGCAAAGCATGTCTGATAAGTTGCCATTTGAGAAGATTGAAAGAAAGATTCTTACCAAGCTTGAAGGAAAGACAGACCCTAAATATGGGTGCAATCCTGAAAACAGGCAGTTGGACGAGCTGATAACGTATGGCATAGTTGTCATTGACAAGCCGCCCGGACCGACAAGCCACCAAACCAGCGATTACGTCAAGAAAATCCTTGGATTGGACAAGGCAGGGCATAGCGGGACGCTCGACCCGAAAGTGACTGGCGTGCTGCCAGTAGCTCTGGGCAGGGGAACACGAATAGTGCAAAGCCTTCTCAGCGCGGGAAAGGAATACGTATGCCTCATGCACCTGCACTCAGAAGTCAGCAAACAAGACATGACAAAAGCATTCAGCAGATTCACGGGCAAGATAATGCAGATGCCGCCAATCAAATCCGCCATCAAGAGACAACTTAGGGAGCGGGAGATATATTATATAGAACTATTGGACCTGCAGGAGCAGGACGTGCTCTTCAGGGTGGGATGCCAGGCAGGCACTTACATCAGGAAGCTCTGCCATGATATGGGCGAAGAGCTTGGTGTGGGAGCTCACATGTCAGAACTTAGGAGGACAAAAGCAGGGCCTTTAACTGAGCAAAACCTTGTGACCCTCCAACAGCTGACTGATGCATATCACTACTACAAGAAAGAGGACAGACCAGAGAAGCTCAAAAAAATGATACTCCCTTTGGAACAAGGAGTAGAGCACCTCCCGAAAATATTTGTGCACGACTCTGCAGTAAATCCAATCTGTCACGGCCAGACATTGAAGGTGCCTGGAATCAGCAAATTATATGAGGGTATAGCTGCAGAAGATTCGGTTGCGATAATGACCCTGAAAGGAGAGCTAATCAGCACTGCAACGGCAAGAATGACATCGCAGGAAATCATGAAAGCAGAACGAGGTATTGCAGCGTCTTCCAATCAGGTTTTCATGAGTTCAGAACTGTATCCTAAAACTGCAAGAACAGAGCAGGAAGCCAAACAAAAACCAGGACAAGAATGAAGAGGATGAAAGAATGGAAATGAACGTGATTATACAAAGCACTAACAACATTTCACTTGCGGGCGTTATGCACTTGCCGCCCAACCAATCTGAAGAAAAGGAAAAGAAGATTGTGGTGATCTGCCATGGCTTCATGAGCAGCAAGGACGTCGACAGGTTTGTCTACTATGCCGACGAGTTCTCAAAGAAAGGATACAATGCATTAAGGTTTGATTTTTCGGGATGCGGAGAGAGCGACAAAGCGCTCATAAGCGTTAAACAAGAAGTGGATGATTTGCTGGCAATAATCTATTTTTGCAATGAGAGAGGATTCGACGAAATTGCACTGATGGGTCACAGTCTAGGCTGTCTCATCTGTTTGGAAGCCTATCCTAAAGCAGGCA
>JAFGHY010000056.1 GCA_016929855.1 Candidatus Woesearchaeota archaeon
ATCCTGTCCCTTTGGGATCGTGGGTTCAAATCCCACCCGCGGCGTTGTGCAGCAACGACAAGGGCGAGGCTCAAAGTGTACAACACTTTGTTGTCTCACCCGCGGCGTTTATCTTCTACTATCTCTTAAGCAATTTTTCATCGACGTGCAATTGATAGTCTCTGTCTGCGATGAATCTTATTGCTTTTAGAATTACTGCGCCTTTTCCGCGCATTTCTCTGAGTTCTGTGTGTTCATCATGATGTCCGCTTCCTAGAAATAGAAGCCATTTGGCTATCATGAATTTGCAGGTATTGGAAATATTCTCCAGATAGACATGTGCTTGGCTTCCTGGTCCTGACTTCCAATTCTGGATGTTTGACATGATTAATTCAATGCCTCTTTCAATTTCCTGCTTTTCCTCATCAAAATGATCATATTTGTCCTGTCGTATGAAATCAGGGTTTCCCTTGTGGAGCTCCTTGACCTTCTCATATACCTGCTGAAATTCTCTAATGAGTCGAGCAATGTGGTCATGAATTTCCTGCTCTTTTTCTTTGATATCTTCTCTCAGCTTCAAATCCTTATCAAGCAGTTCTTTAATTTCTTCAATCTCGTGGACTGATAGCTGATATTCCTTTTGTACATTTACCATAGGTTGATGCCGCAAAATTGAATATAAATAATTTATGGTTAACTATTAATTCAAGCTCAACTCTTTCAGCAACCTTTTTAAACAATCCCTAACTTCACGGCACTAGTCATAGCGGAGTAGGGCAGCTAGGAGTGCCCGCAGGGCTCATAACCCTGAGGTCGGTGGTTCAAATCCACCCTCCGCTACTATATTCTTAATACAATCCAATAACACAACCCTGTGGATTTGAACGAAGTTCCACGACAGTGGTGCCAAACAGGAACTGTTTGAGCACAAATCCACCCTCCGCTATTGAAGATTCAGAATTTCTGCGTAATATAGTAATTAGGTAAAAAAAATCAATAATGTCAGCAGACCGTTTTTTAAAAACTCGGCATGAAACATGCCGTCTGCAACATTGTTGTTTTTACACTACTGAAGTAATTTTGACAAGGCACAGACACGACAGGGGTTGCTCCCTACGGGATGTCGTGTAGGACAAACTAAACATTGTGATGTTTGTCCGTCTGTTGCCTTGTTTGTCAAAATTACCAAATTCTTTTTAATTTGTCACAACATTCTTACAATCATGAAATCATTTCCTAAACTATGTAATCCCTTCATACTCGCACCTATGTCGGGAGTCACAGACGCTGCTTTCAGGAGCCTGTGCAAGGATTATGGTGCTGGCTTGACTGTCACTGAGTTCGTAAGCGCAAATGCTTTGGTGAGGGGGAATAATCGGACTGATTTCATGGTTCAGCGTGCTCCGAACGAGAAGCCTTTTGCCATCCAGATTTTCGGCAATGACATTTCGGCTCTGGTTAACGCGGCGCAGAAGGTCCAGGATATGTGTGATATTATAGACATCAATTTAGGTTGTCCTGCATTCAAAGTTATTCGCCAAGGTAGTGGAAGTGCATTGCTGGATGAGCCTGACAAGATAAAGGAAATAATCAGGTCATTGAAGAAGGTTTTGAAGATTCCTTTGACAGTCAAGATTAGGTCCGGCACTTGCACCGGCCGAATCAATGCTGTAGAGATTGCAAGGCTTTGCGAGCAGGAAGGTGTTTCGATGATTACTGTGCATCCAAGGACTGCTGATGCAGGTTACAAGGACAAGTCCGACTGGCAGGTAATCAAGGACGTTAAACAATCTGTGAAGATTCCTGTGTGCGGTAACGGGGACATCCGTACTCCTGAAGACGCTAAAGAGATGCTGGACAGAACGGGATGCGATTATGTGATGATCGGCCGGGCTGCCATGACTGACCCTTTGATTTTCAGGCAGTGTATTGAATACCTCAAATCAGGAAAATACAAGCCATCTCTTGAGAAAGATAGATTCAAAGTGATTCAGGATTACATCAGTAGGGCTAAGAAACTGGAGATTGGTTTCGTGCAAGTTAAGCACCACCTTCTTTCCTTGACTAAAGGTATTGTCGGCGGAGCTAGGATCAGAGAGAATCTGATTCAGATCAAAGGCTTTGAGGAGCTGGAGACTTTTCTGAGAGATGTAATGCGAGAGATGTAATGCAATAGTTGGGCATTGCCACGTTCACATCACCTATCTTCAGGATGAGTGCGACAACTGTGCTATTTGTCCTAACATGAGGATATTTTAAGGTTCACTAGGTGGCAATGCAGCCATAGAAGTTGCTGATGGAGCATGGCTTGGCACAATGAATGTCATTGCATAGCAAATTACTTGCTTTTTCCTATCTTTTTCAGGTGGTGGTCGATTATTGCTTCTGGAAAAGGACGGTAGCAGTGCTCAGCAAAGGTACGGTACATCTCGTGCTCCTGGATGTTTTCGCGGTACTTGTTCTTGATTTCTTTAACGGTCTTATGGAACTCAAAGGGCGACCTTGTCGCAAGCGACAAGTAGATGTCCCATGGGCCTAGCACGCTCACTCCTCTCAGTATGTACGGGTGCTTTGCCACCCATTCTTCGCATTGCTTCATCTTCATATTGTCAAATCCCCTGAGGTTCATGACAAATACAGTTCCTTGGTAGCCGAGCGCCGAAAGGTTTGGCAGGATTGTATATTGCTTAATTATGTTTTCGTAATAAAGTCTTTTCATCCTGTAGCCTACAGTGTCAGGGCTCATGCCCAGCCTGCTTCCTATCTCGTATGTCGAGAGCCTGCAGTCGTTGGACAGCTCCCTCAGTATTGCGAGGTCTTTGTCATTTGCGACATATGTGGAATCGGCTTTCTGGGTGGGGTGTTTAACGTTGACATTCTCGTAGAAACTTTTTGGAAGCGACAGGCTCTTGTAGTATGTTATGACCCTGAGTTTGGCCGTCTCTATCACGCTTTTGTTGGCGTCAAAGAGTTGGATGCAAGTCTTGAGGAAGTCAGGTGTGCTGAACGCGCTTATTGTTATCTCTAGGTCCCACCTGTCACTGTATTCCATGACTGATTTGACGTTAGGGTGGGCCATTATTGTCTGGAGCATCTGCTTTTTCTTCTCCTCGAGGATTTCGTTTGTTGATATGAAGAGATTGTGCGTGTAGAAGCCGAATCTTGTGGTGTCAATGATTGGTACGAACCTCAATATTATGTTGGCGTCCTGGAGCTTCTTTATCCTGTAGTTGACTGCGTCCCTGGACAGGCCTACTCTTTTTGCGATGCTCGTAAGGGGCATCCTGCTGTCTTCTGCCAGCAAGGTCATTATCATCCTGTCGGCCTTGTCAATCTTGACTTTTGGCTGTGGGTTATTGTTTATCCTGCCCATGCACGAGTTGGAAGTGATGTCATTAATGATATTATAGGCCATAGTTTCAGCAATAAGCTTAATAAGGTTATAAATTTGTCGGTAAATGCGTAACTTCACACCGTTGTCTTTAAAAGAGACAAAGACTAATTTTTGATTGCACAGCAGGAGTTAGCTTAGTGCACTATCGGGAGGTGATAGAATGAATTCCAAAAGAGTTTCAAGTAGGAAAAGAGAGTTTCCTGAAGAGAGATTCGAGGATATTGACTGGGCAGAATATTCCAACTTCATCGTACCAACAGTTGCTTCTCTAGATGAGGAACGCGAGCAGTTCATTAACGACTATCTGAATGAGAAAGCATTCTGGCGTGAGTTGAGTGAGGAGGAGCTCTAGGATGCAGAATAGGACCAAGACCTAAGACAACGCCTAGGAGGTCATTAGGTTGATCCACAGGTAATTTTTTGCAGGCAGTACTGTCCAGCGAACCTTAGAAGGCACTCACCAGATTTGGCTTCGCACAGTTGGGAAGCACAGCCTAAAAGTCAGCGGTGTGAGCGCAGTACTGCATTATCTTTTATTGAAAGTTTTTTAAACTCTTTTTCTTTTTTCATCCATTAGCATGGTAATTGTCGCTGGAGTGGATGAAGCAGGCAGAGGTCCTGTTATCGGACCTATGGTCATGGCCATCTGTGCCATTGATGAGTCTGAAGTCTACATGCTCGAGGATCTTGGTGTCAAGGACAGCAAGCAAGTTCTTCCTCAGCGTCGCGAAGCATTGGTCAGTGAAATCAAGAAAATCTGTCAGTACGAATTAATTGTGCTGAGCCCCCAGGATATTGACAATGCAGTCTTCTCTAAGAATACTAACCTGAACTGGCTCGAGGCCGACACAACAGTCAAGCTGATGAAGAAGATAAAGGCTGACAAGTATTACATTGACTGCCCCTCCAGCAATCCTAAGGCCTATGAGGACTACTTGAGCAACAAGCTGAGCACAAAAAGCAAGCTTGTCGTAGAGCATAAGGCTGACGTGAAATACCTTGTGAGTTCTGCAGCATCAATACTTGCAAAGGTTAAACGCGATTCTCTGATTGAGGGCCTGAAAAAAGACTACAAGGTGAGCTTTGGAAGCGGCTATCCAGCCGACCCGGCAACACAGGCTTTCCTGCGGAGCAGCTGGAACAAGAAAGAGCTGTCGGACATATTCCGGAAGAGTTGGGCGAGCTACCGGGCTCTTTCCAAAGGCAAAGACCAAAGGAAGCTTAGTACTTTCTGAAAATTCTAATAAAAATTGTGATGTTGATTTGACAGCCACTATGATTTCCTCGTACCAGCAGCATTGTAATCCGCATCATGCAAGAGTTGAGTGCGATTCCATAGTAATCTTTCCATAATCTTTATTAATATCAGACCAATCTTTCCGACGGGTGACAATCATGCCGATAACAAACACTTCAGACATACCTTTGGCCTTGAGCTATGACGATGTTCTTATCGTCCCTAACAGGAGTCCTGTCAAATCCAGGAAAGATGTGGACATCAGCGGCCGCTTGACCAAGGATATTATCCTCAAGGTGCCTATCATCCCGGCAAACATGGCCAGCGTTTGCGAGAAGGAGATGGCTATCGCCATGGCCAGGCTCGGCAGCATCGGCCTCATCCACAGGTTCATGACCATCGAGGAGGAGGTTGAACACGTGCAGGCTGTTAAACGAATAGAGCAGTTCGTCATTGAAGAGCCTTACAGCCTGCCAGACACTGCGAAGCTCAAGCATATCGAGGAGTTCAAACAGAAGCACGGCCTGCTCGAGGAGGTCGGCAGTTTTCTCATAGTTGATTCCAGCAGGAAATTGAGGGGCATTGTGACTCACAGGGACCTACAGTTGGAGCAGGATCCTGAGAAGCCTTTGACGAAGATAATGACTTCCAAGCTCGTCACGGCAAGTCCTGAAATCAACATGGAAGAGGCTATGAAACTCATGACTTCCCACAAGATAGAGAAGCTTCCTTTGTTAAACGATGATGGGACTGTCGCAGGCCTGATTACAATGAGGGACATTCTCCAGTCGACTCAGTTTCCTGACGCCAGCAAGGACAAGCAGGGAAAGCTTCTAGTAGGGGCCAGCATCGGCGTGATGGGAGATTATCTTGAGAGGGCAGAGGCATTGGTGAAGGCAGGAGTTGACATTTTGGTGATTGACATAGCGCACGGCCACAGCGACCTGGCGATAAATACACTGAGGGCTGTTAAACAGAAGTGGCCTGCAATTCCGGTGATGGTCGGGAACGTGGCGACTGCCGAGGCTGTGAAGGACCTGGCAATGGCAGGCGCTGACTGCATAAAGGTGGGGGTGGGTCCTGGAAGCGCTTGCACTACGAGAATTGTGGTTGGGGCAGGTGTTCCACAGTTCACCGCCGTCCTTGAATGCGTTGCCGAAGCGAAAAGTCATGGTATACCTATCAATGCTGACGGTGGAATAGAGAACTCGGGAAATGCTGCAAAGGCGTTTGCAGCCGGGGCTGACACAATATTATGCGGCAATCTTTTTGCCGGCTGCGAAGAGAGCCCTGGCAAGCTGATAACCAAGCATGGCAAGCGGTTCAAGCTCTACCGGGGAAGCGCGAGCATCAGCAACAACATGATACGAAAGGCCAGGGCTGAAGGCAGGAAGCTCGAGGAGGGGGTCGACGGCTATACTGCTGAAGGTGTTGAGAGTGTAATTCCGTTCAGGGGAAGTGCGCAGGATGTCGTGAACTCGCTGGTCGGAGGCATAAGGTCTGGCATGAGCTACGCAGGTGCGAGGAATCTCAAAGAACTGCATGAGAAAGCTAGGTTCGTAAGGATTACTGACAAAGGATTGAAAGAGAGCCATCCACACGACTTGACCGTGATATAGGTTTTTTATTTTATTTGGTATTATATTTGGTATTATTAGTGTTACTTTGTATTATATTGATTGAATTATCGATTTACAGATTATCCTGCCAACTTAGCTCTGCGTCAACGTACTGCCATCCTGTGTCTTGTCAGTCTTGAGATTGACAGCAGCCAACCATTGGTTGGCTGAGGCCAGAATCCCAACACTGTTGGGATTCTGG
>JAFGHY010000057.1 GCA_016929855.1 Candidatus Woesearchaeota archaeon
ATGTATGCGACTTATGCCAACGAGTACGTCGGCGACTTTGACAGGATGGTACGGAGCTACAAACTCGTCATGCAGATCTTTGACAAGTACCATTTCAAGATAAAGAGCGCCATAAGGAAGATGCCAGACTTCAAAAGCGGCTGCGGCATCCACGCCAGATTCCATCCAGATACTCTGGACGAGCTTAGCGACGACTGGGGGCACCACCAGCTCGACATCTTCGGACTTTTCCTTTACAAGACAGGAGACCTAATCCAGAAAGGCCACAGGATTATCACGACAGCCAGACAGAAGGAAATCATACAGGACATAATACAATACCTTTACACTGTCAAGTGGGAGACTGTGCCTGACAATGGCATCTGGGAAGAAGGAGCAGAGCTCCATTCATCCAGCATAGGAGCAGTGCTTGCCGGCCTGACAATGTGGCACGACGAAGGCCATTATGAGTACAAGTACAAGCACAAGATAAATCTCGGGGATGTGGTGCCTGTGAGCGAAAGATATTTGGAGGACGGCAGGAAAGCACTTTCTGAGTTACTGCCAAGGGAATCAGCATCCAAGGAACAGGACCTTTCACAGCTGAGTCTGATCTGGCCTTACAATATCATATCTAGAGAAAAAAGCCTCGAAGTTATTAATCGCGTTGAAAAGAATCTGGTTAGAGAAAGAGGAGTTATACGTTATACAGGAGACAAATATTTCAACTCAAATCCTGAAAGCCTGGCAGGCAATGAAGCGCAATGGCCTCTAGGCATTTCTTGGCTGAGCATAGCGCACAGCAAGATGGCACAGCGTTGCCCCTGGCAGGGCTGCAATTTTGACGAGAGTCTGGGGTATTTGCAGAAGGCAAAGCAATACATCCAGCAGGTTGAGAGCATGATGGTCGACGGCGGAAAACTGCCTGAACTATTTTTCAACGGCAAGCCAAATGCGAATGTACCTCTTGCATGGGCGCAGAGCCTGCACATCGTGGCAGTCAAAGCCTACATGACTGCTATCGACAATGTTGAACATCATTTCAACAAAAAGATAGAAGTTGATTTGCGCGTGAAATAATTCTGGAATAATTGCAGATTATATGTTTATTACTGTAATTACTTTACTATAATTACTGAAAATTTAGAAATTATTTGAAAATCATGCACGCGGGGTTTTCATTGGGGATGATGTATTGAGCTTTGCTCAATGCTTTCGGAACATTTACAATATTTCTCCATTGTCTATTAATTGGACTAAACATTTGCCTATCAAACCAGCACCAAATGCATAATTGATTCACAAAACTGCCTCATAATTTTTTGCTTATAAACAAAACTATCACTCTCGTCTAATAAACCACAAGGTTTAAAAAGGGGTGCCAGTTTCTGTGGAGGAAAGGTGCATGGGCTGGCTCAAAAAATGGTGGCATATTTTCTATCTTTCAACATAAAGTGCTTGACTGGTAGATTGTGCTATGCGAATTCATGCATTTCATGCGCTTAGATGCCCTGGTAGTGTAGTTCGGCCTATCATGAAGCCCTGTCGAGGCGTTGAAAAAATGCCGCATAAAGGCTTCGACCCGGGTTCAAATGCCTATTACAGGCTTGTAAAGGCTTGAAAGTCCCGGCCAGGGCGTTTGCAACCTTTTGAGCCGTCACGAGTCATCACGGTTCGCATTTTGGGCCGGTAGCTCAGTCCGGTAGAGCATCCGACTTTTAATCGGACGGTCGCGAGTTCGAATCTCGTCCGGCCCATGTATCTCATATCACCCGCCGTCCTCAACGGCGGAAGGAGACCCTCAAAATGGCAAAGAACAAAAACCCAACCCCAAATGCTCTAGTTCCAGTCCACACAAAACTTTCTGAAAAGGACAAGAAAGTCCTGCTTGAAAAATACCACTGCAAGTTCCAGGACCTTCCAAGAATTCTCATCACAGACCCTGCCATAGCTCACCTTGGCGTAAAAGAAGGCGACGTTATCATGATTGAGAGAAAAAGCAGGACCGCAGGTGAATCAGTATTCTACAGGGGTGTTATCAATGAATAAGGCTGCAAAAGTGCTCATGAACAAGTATTTTGAAGAGAACAGCCTTGTCAAGGCAAACATCGAGAGCTTCAACCAGTTTATCAACGAAGAGCTGGATAAGATCATCGAAGAGAACCGCGAGATTGAGCCGACAATCATTCCGACAAATGTTGATGAGTTCAAGATCAGGTTCGACAGGATTTGGGTCGAGAAGCCTGAGATTACAGAAGCTGATGGAAGCAAGAGGGACATTTACCCGTTCGAGGCCCGCCTGAGAAAACTGACTTACAGCGCGCCAGTATTCATGGAGGTGAGTGCGCACATAAACGGAATCCAGCGCGAGAGCTTCAAGACTCAGATAGGCAATATACCAGTCATGCTCAAGAGCGACTTCTGCCACCTGAACGGCCTCAACCATGACGAACTGGTAAAATTCAACGAAGACCCCACTGATAGGGGAGGATACTTCATAATCAACGGCACAGAAAAGGCAGTCATAACGATAGAGGACCTTGCATCCAACAAGCTCATGGTCGAGAAAGCCTCTTTGGGAACAAGCGACTATGTCGGAAGGATATTCTCAGAGAGGGGAAGCTACAAGATACCCCACAATTTCGAGAAGCTCAAGGACGGCCTCTTCTACCTCACATTCACTCGCGTTAAACGAATACCGATCGTGGCAATCATCAAAGCACTGGGTCTTGTGAAGGACCAGGAGATTATGAAGACAATAGGCCTTGAGGACAACAGCAACGCGTACATTAACCTTCTGGAATTTTCGGACCTGAAGAACGCAGAGGACGCTCTTGATTACATCGCAAAGAAGGTCGGCATAACCCAGTCAAGGGACATCCGCCTCGAAAGGATGTCAGAGATACTGGACAAGTACCTCCTGCCTCATATCGGCGTCACGAAAGAAGACAAGATGAATAAGGCAAAGAACCTTTGCAAGTACCTCAAGCACTTCATCCTCGTCAGCAGTGAGGAGATACCTACGGATGACAAGGACCATTACATGAACAAGCGCCTGAGAATGTCAGGCGACCTGCTCGCAGACCTGTTCAGGGTCAACCTCAAGGTCCTCATAGGCGACCTCCTCTATAACTTCCAGAGGATTGTTAAACGAGGAAAGTTTCCGAGCATCAAAGTCATAATCAGAGAGAAGCTGTTGACCCAGAGGATTTACAGCAGTATGGCAACAGGAAACTGGGTCGGCGGAAGAAAAGGAGTCAGCCAGAGGATCGAAAGGCTCAACTTCCTGCAGACAGAAAGCCACCTGCAGAGAGTCATCAGCCCATTGAGCGCGAGCCAAGAAAATTTTGAAGCGCGAAGCCTGCACCCGACTCACCTTGGAAGGCTCTGCCCGAGCGAAACGCCTGAAGGAACAAACATTGGTTTGCGTAAGAACCTCGCTCTGCTGGCATTGGTAAGCCACAAGATAGAGACTGACAAAATGTACGAACAGCTTGTCAAAATGGGCATGGAGAAAGAAGGTGAAGGGGCAGAAGTATACCTTGATAATGTCTATGTAGGCACGGTCCCGAAAGGGCCGGAGTTCCAGGACCAGATCATATCAAGCAGGAGGATGAACAAGCTTCCGGTAGGACTTAACATCAGGCTTGACAAGCAGAGGAATGAAATTTACATCGAGACATCAAAAGGCAGGTGTATCAGACCCCTAATAATCTGCAAGGAAGGAAAACCCCTCCTCACAGAACGCCACATCACCCAATTGGAGAAGGGAGAAATATCCTGGTCAGACCTGATTAAGCAGGGCGTTATCGAATACCTTGATGCTACTGAAGAGGAGGACGCACTCGTCGCATTCTACCCCAAAGACCTGACAGCAGAGCACACTCACCTTGAAGTATCGCCTATCGCCATGGTAGGCCTGGTCACGAGCCTGGTGCCGTTCGGAAACTACAACCAAGGAGTGCGACTCAGCCAGGGAAGCAAGAACCAGAAGCAGGCAATAGGATTCTATGCCGCAAACTTTTACACCAGGATGGACATGGACGTCAATTTACTGCACTACCCTCAATATCCTATCGTCTCAAGCATAATGCACGAGATAAACAATTTCAACAAGCATCCGAGCGGTCAGAACATAACCCTTGCCATAATGTCTTATGCAGGATACAACATGGAAGACGCGATAGTGTTAAACAAGGGCAGCGTGGACAGAGGCCTCGGGCGAAGCACTTACTACAGGCCGTTATCCAATGAAGAATTGAGGTACAGCGGAGGCCTTATCGACGAGATTTGCATTCCTGACAAGGATGTGAAGGGCTATCGTAGCGAAGTCGATTACAAGTATCTCGAAGACGACGGCATCATATTCCCTGAAGCAAAAGTGCAGGAAGGCGACGTGATAATCGGAAAGACAAGCCCGCCAAGATTCCTGTCAAGCCTTGACGAGTACAACCTCACGACAAGCAGCAGGCGCGAAAGTTCCATCAGCCTCAAGCACGGCGAGAAAGGCATCGTCGATTTTGTCATGCTCACTGAGAACGAAGAAGGCAACAAGCTCGTGCAGGTCAGGCTTCGTGACACAAGAATCCCTGAGATCGGGGACAAGTTCACGAGCAGGCACGGACAGAAAGGCGTTGTTTCACTCATAGTGCCTGAATGCGACGTGCCGTTCAGCGTAAGCGGAGTCAGGCCTGACATAATCTTCAGCCCGCATGGAGTCCCGTCAAGAATGACAGTCAGCCACCTTATTGAACTGTTGAGCGGGAAAGTCGGAAGCCTTTCAGGAAGAAGGATTGACGGCACTATATTTGACGGTGAGTTGGAGGTTGACATCAGGAAAGAGCTTTTGGATATGGGATTCAAGCAGAACGGCAGTGAAACAATGTATAACGGAATGACTGGTGAGATGCTCGAAGCGAAGATTTTTCTGGGTAACATGTACTATCTGAAGCTAAAGCACATGGTCGCTAACAAGATTCACAGCAGGGCAAGAGGTCCTATCCAGCTATTGACAAGACAGCCTACAGAAGGTCGTGCAAAAGAAGGAGGCCTGAGGCTTGGAGAGATGGAGAAGGATACTTTCGTGGCCCAC
>JAFGHY010000003.1 GCA_016929855.1 Candidatus Woesearchaeota archaeon
AACCGCATGCTCGTGTAAATCACGCTTCCGTCATCCAAAGTCAATTTGTCAGATGTCAGCCTCTGGACAAGCCTGTCCTTCAGGTAGTCCAGCACATACAGGAACTTAGACTTCCTTAACAGGACATCATCATAGAAATCCGGCTCAATCGCAAAGCCAGGATTTAGAAACTTATTAGCATAATTGTAATTAACATCACCAGGGAACAAATTGACTGTCACATCATTTATGTTATGCATGACAGTTATCATATCTGGATTGAATTGCAGGATGTCAAACTCAAACCTCACCAGCGTATGGGCGGACGACCAGGCACTCTTGCCAGTATTGATGCAGTTTATGTACTTGATACCTGCATCAATGTACAGATTGTCGGAAAGCGGCTCTTCGTTCAACATCCGCATGGCTTCACCACAGTAATGAAGGTTCATATTATTGCCGATGTTTTCAGTGGATGAAGCACCAAGAGCAAAAATCCTGTATTCATTCAATTTGATTGTAGACAGGTTGTCTTCCATGCGAAACCCTTGCGAATTCCAGTGCACGAAACCTTCATCCTGCTTGAAATCCCTGTCGATATTCGGACCGAAAATAAGGAAAGGATTATAGCCTCTATGCTTAATCTCGCTGTATTCCTCCAAGTTTATCCTTCCTCCTTCAGCAATCCTCACAAATATCTCGAGCAAAACAAAGAGTATAACCAAAACAACCAACAGAAGAACAATATTCTGGAAAATAGGTTTACGAAACTTCAAAATTCTAGGATTACCTCTTGCTTTACCACTTCTTGCTTTACTAACTATTGATTTACTACTTTCTTTAATCGATTTTTCTTCGCTTGAAAACTTACGTCCTTTCCTAGATTCTTTTTTATTAGCCATCAGAGTGTAATCAATATAGTAATATTATACTTATATTTTTAGTCATATTTTTGAGCTAGTACATGACTAGTCCTGTGCCAGCTTTTCACTGTCCCACATGTCCTTAGGGTTGCTCGCCCTCTTTATCAGGAACTTGTCCATGACAAGATAATCGATACCCGTTCCCATCATGCACTTGTAAGCGTCATGAGGAGTACATACTATAGGCTCGCCTCGGATGTTGAAAGAGGTATTTATCAAAATAGGAATGCCTGACTTCCTGCCAAACGCTTTTATCAAATCATAGTACAAAGGGTTCTGGTCGCGCCTAATTGACTGCAACCTACCACTTCCGTCAACATGCGTCACAGAAGGAATCTTACTCTGCCATTTCTTGTGTATTGGATAAACCATCAGCATGAAGTCAGTAGGTTCTGGCAAGGGATCATCACAGTCAAAATAAGTCAAAGCGTCATCAACGCAGACAACAGGTGCAAAAGGCCTGAACTTCTCCCTGTGCTTGACCTTCTCATTCAACAATTCTTTTGCTTCGGGGTTGCTCGGATTGGCGAGAATACTCCTGGCGCCTAAAGCCCTCGGCCCCCACTCCATTCCTTCATGGAACCAACCAACCACCTGATTGTCAACCAGCAGGTCAGTTGTCTTTTGGATGAGCTCCTGGCGATCTCTGAAAGTCGTGTACTTTATGTTGTTCTTGTCAAGGTATGCTTTCACTTCTTCTGTCGAATATGAGGGGCCCAGGTATGCGTCATTCTGGACGTACACCCTCTTCTTTCCCATCAACGTATTGTAAATGTAAAGGCACACTCCAATTGTCGTTCCGCCGTCAGAAGAGTTCGGCTGGATCCAAATCTTCTTGAAAGGGGTTGTCCTTAAAATCTTCCCGTTATACACGCTGTTGAGAGCCACACCACCCGCAAGGACAATATTGTCAGACTTTATGACCTTATGAATGTGTGTAAGAATCTTCTGGATTGCCTCTTCTGTGATAAGCTGCAATGCTGCCGCGATGTTCTGCTCGCGCTCTCCCATGTCAGCATCTCTCGGAAGCACAGGACCCCCAAGAAGATTGCACAACTTTTTGCTCGGCATCCTGTCAGAATAATGGTATTTGAAGTAAGACAGGTCGAACCTGAAACTGCCATCATCCTTTATCTCAACAACCTTCCTGAGCTTCTTGTACATAGGATTCTTCTGACGGTCCATTATGCCGTACGGAGCCAATCCCATAACCTTGTACTCTGAATTATTCACGCTGAAACCAAGGTAAGCTGTTATCGTCGAGTAAAGTAGACCAATAGAATGAGGGAACCTGATCTCCTTCATAAGATTGATACTATTGCCTTCTCCCAAACCATATGCTGTCGTGGTCCATTCACCAACACCATCGATAGTAAGTATGGCAGCCTCATCGAAAGGACTTGCCAAGAAAGTGCTGGCTGCATGCGCCATGTGATGGTTGATGAAAATCACATTACCTTTGTACCTCAGTTCCTTACGTATCTTCTTCATCACCCTCAGCTTCTGGTGAAGCCAGCTTGGAGTGCTGGTAAGAAAATTCTTGAAAGTTTTCGGGAACATCTGTAGATGCTGGTATAGTAGGCGCTCGAACTTCAAGAAAGGCTTCTCATAGAAACCAACAACATCAACATCCTGAATCGTGATATTCTGAGACTTCAAACAGTATCTGATTGCGTGGATAGGAAATGAAGTATCATGCTTTTTCCTCGTGAACCTCTCTTCCTCAGCCGCAGCCACGATTTTCCCGTCGTGCAGCAGCGCTGCAGAAGAATCATGATAATAGCAACTTATTCCCAATACGTAAACCATTCTAGTACCTCCTATTTTTGAAAAAATCACTCCCTTTTATAACTTTTTTTACCATCTCCATTCTCAACATCTCCAATATACCTGCCGAATGTCAGCCAGTAACCTCCTTCATGATGTGTGGACCAAATCCACTTGAACTGCTTGAAAATCCTCACCATAAGGTTAGGTCTTTTGGACTGGTTCCAAACTCCTGAAACCTCAAAATCAGGATTCTCAAACATAACGGTCGATGGCACTGTCTCAAAAAACTCCACACCATGCTTTCTGAACCACTTATTCACTTCACCAACAGTATGAGTTGTCTCATGAGGGTGCTCGAACTGATCATTCCACCAGCCCCTTGCACGCTCCTTGTCCTTCACATCTCCAATCTGCATTCGAATGAACCATTCCTTAACTCGGTCATTATTCTTGAATATTGTCCTTGCCAGCAAGATCCTAATCTTGAGCGGAATCCTACCGTACCTGTTATACAGTCCTATACAGATGCACCCACCTGGCTTGACGAGTTCAAGGATGTTCTTGAAAGCACCATATGTATCTCCTGTATGATGCAGTACACCCATGCAAAGCACATAATCGAACTTCTGGCCGACAGATCTTATCTGGTCAACGTCCAGGATGTCAACAATCTTGAGATGATAAGAGTCCAACTTGTATTTATTTTTCAAAGCAATTGCCTTTTTCAGACTGCCCTCAGAAAAATCAATACCCCAAACATTCTTCCGCCTCAATGAAAGCAATGCAGAAAGCTGGCCAGTACCTGTGCCAACATCAATAATTGATGCATCTTCAGGAATGGACCTGTCAAGGATCTTTGCGAAAGGATACGCAGTGATCCTCAAATCTTCCTTTGAATTGAACCTGTCAAGCGAAAAATCCGGAAAAGGCGACTTGTTGTAGAATTCACTGACTTTCTTACCGACCTTAGTGACCATTTTGCAATATTAATCCTCTCAAAGATTTATGATTCTCCACTATCAAATTTTAAACCACAATTTTACCAAAATCTATTCTGCCTTCAAAAGTTTAAGCATCAACGCCTTCTGGACGTGCAGCCTGTTCTCAGCCTCATCGAATACCACACTCTGCGGACCGTCAATGACCTCTGCTGTCTGCTCCATTCCCCTTATCGCAGGAAGGCAATTCATGAAAATCGCATCATCCTTGGCCTTGTCCATCAACTCCTGGTTCACCTGGTAAGGCATGAAAACCTTGATGCGGGATTCTTTCTCTTTCTCTGGAATGTGATATGACATCCACGAGTCAGTGTACACGACATCCGTATTCTTGACAGCCGTGGCAACATCGTTTGTAAGGACTATCTTTGAACCTGTCTTGAACTTCTCTGCGAGGAGCTTAGCTTTCGTCACCACTGCAAGTTGGGGCTCGTAGTTAGGACCTTCAGGGCTCGCCACTGAGATGTGCATGCCTACCAACGCACAACCATAAAGAAGGCTGTGCGTGACATTGTTGTTTGAGTTGCCGACATAAGCCAGCTTCAAGCCTTTCAGTTTCCCCTTCTTCTCGCGAATTGTCTGAAGGTCAGCGAGAATCTGACAGGGATGAGTGTGGTCTGTCAAAGCATTGATGACAGGACATGATGCATTTGAAGCCAGCTCCCTAATGTGATCGTGGCTGAAAAGCCTTGCCATGATGATATCAACATAACGTGAAGCAGTTGCTGCAGTATCTGCGATTGACTCTTTCTTGCCCATCGGAGAAGTGGCAATGTCATAGTAAATGCCATGGCCCCCCAGCTGTGTCATGCCGGTCTCAAAACTGACCCTCGTTCTCAAGCTGGGCTTCTCAAAAATCATCAGCAAAGTCCTGCCCTTCAATTTTGTATTATAGGCTTCAGGATTTTTTTTAATCTGATTAGCCAGGTCAATGATACCAATAATTTCCTTGTCAGTTAATGTGCTCAAGTCAAGCAAATCTTTTTCCATTTTATATCCTCTTTTTTACAATCATCTCATACTGCAGCGCAGTTCGCCTTAGTGCTTCAATGGTATTTACAATCTGACATGCACAAATAATCTGACATGCGCGAATCAGAACTGCCTATAATATTCATCCATGGGCTTTTTCTTCAGGTTCAAGGTTGACCAATACGTCCTAATTTTTTTTGACTGCCTCAAGTCCAAAAATTCCTTGCCAAATAATCTAGCAATAATGGAAGTAATACCTACACCAATAAAATAAACTATACTCAGCAGCAGAGTGTTGATTATTGTCGTAATATTGGAGCTGAAAGACTCCGTCCCTTTTTTTAATCCCTTGAAAAATCTGTTAGCCATATTTCCACCAGCATCAGCGTGTAAGCCGCTTAAGCACAACCCCCACCATTACAATAATTATTGTCAGCAGCATTACATAAAGGTAATTCCAGTAGCCAGGTATCTTGTGAGTCAAAACAAGGATATAATACAGAATCGTAGTGAATGCAAAGTAAGAAAAGATGAACCCAACATAAACACCAAATCTCTCTGTACAAATAGTCTTCCCATGCTCCATCATGACACCTTGATTGGGCAAATTGACAGGTTATTTAAATATTTTTTGAGGTTTCAAGGCCACAAAATCAGGTGCTGGAAACAATACATGACCAGAATGATGACCTAAACAATGACCAAAATAATGACTAAAATGATTACCGGAATGCCCTAATCTACTTTGCAGGCCTCAGCAATCCGACGATAACTCCAAACCCGTACAGTACATGCTGCAAAAAAAGCAATGGAACAATCCCCAGCCCCAGCAATGATCTCAGCCTCAGTGCAGTCAAGATTCCGTCAATGAATATCAATGCAAGATAAAGCATAACCAGAAGGAACAACAGCTTCCAAGCAACAATGTTGATGAACCCAAGACCAATCAAGACAATGCCTCCCAGCACAGCCATCAGGCTGAACAGCGCATAAGGCCTGTACTTGAACACATCCTTGTGCATCCAAAAAATCCTGCCTGTTGCAATACCGTAAACGTACATTTTTCTCATGAAAGACTTCCACGACGGAATCCAATCATGCAAAACCCGTGCCTTTGAAGTGGCCAGAAACCTGAATCCCCTCTTCCTCAACCGAATGTTCATCTCACCATCCTGGCCAATAATCAACTTTTCATTCTGCTTCTCCAGCTTCCAAGCCTTAAGGCGATACATGCTATTGCATGTAGGAGTCGAAGTCACCTCTCTGGCGAATTCCAACGGCCTCTCAGTGGCCTTGTGTTTGCCATTACTGCCATGCTGTGCAGTGTATCTTCCACCAAGGTAACTGCGGCTCATCTCATCCACAAGGACAGAAATCAACTTATTCTTGGGCGAAATGGTTGTGCCGCCAACACATATAACATCATCGCCACAGTCCTGCATCAGCGCAACAAGGTCTGAAAGCCAGTTCTTGTCAACTATGCAGTCGGAATCAGTGAAAGCTAGATATTCTGACTTGGGATTTGCCTTGAGCACCGCAAAGTTCCTGTTGGCTGCACTGCCAGTCTTCTTTGACTCGACAATCTTGATGGCTAGACCAGGCCTTGACATATTTTTCTGGATAACCTCAAGAATCTTCCTGACCTGCGCAGTAGTGTTATTGTCAACTGATAGTATTATCTCAAAATCAGGGTATGTCTGCTTCTGGAGGCTCCTGATACAGTCCCGTATGAATGTCTCATTCCTTGAGACGGGCACAATCACACTCACTATACTAACGTGCTTTACCATGACCTTTAAGAATCGCATCTCTTTTTAAAACTTTATTTAAAACATCATAAAATATTATTAATGAAAGCCATCCAAAAGCCATCCCAATGCCATCACTAGATATGCCTGGTTGCACTTGACCCTGCCACACAATCAATCCCTTTGTTCCATCAATCCCTTTTTTTCAAGAAACTCTTAAGAGTCCTTATCTCATCTATATTTACTCCTTTCATCAATGCAAGCAATAATACATATACTGCCAACCCGACAACTCCTCCTGCAGCGGCATTGATCATCCAATGTGCTCCAATCCGCTTGAACAGCAAAACCACCCCCAAAAAGAACACAGAGCTGACAATCAGCTTTCCATAGAATCTGTAAGGCCATTGAAACTCAATGTGTTTGACTACCTGGAAGTAAGACAGGAGTAAAATTATAAGATAGCTCAGAGAAGTTGTTATGGCTGCGCCCATCATCCCAAAGAAAGGAATCAGAAGGAAATTGAAAATAATGTTAAACAACGCTGCGAAAACAACTATCTTCGCAACAATTCCTGGCTTGCCAATGCCGTTCAGCACCTGATTATTTATCACAGCAATCGAGAACAATAGCACACCCGCCAGGAGTATCTGAAAAGGCAGGTAACCCGCAGCAAAATCTTCAGTGAACATCAGAGAGAGAAATTCTCTTGAAAATGCCATCACAAGCAGAACAGGAGGCAACAGCAGCACATACATGTATTTGTAAAGATAATTGACCATCAAAGTTATGAAATCATGATTCTTCTTTGCCCAGTACTCTGAAACCAGAGGCATAAGGACAGAGCCTATACTGTCACCAAAAATATAAAACAGCAAAGCGCTGGGCAATACAACGTTATACACTCCAACCTCAGACAAGGACCTGAAAAAAGTCATTATCAGAGTATCTGAGTATTGGATTATAGTTATTCCAAGAATGCCTAGGCTCATTCCAAGACCGAACACAAAAGTCTTCTTGACAAGCACCTGCTCCCATTTGAACTTGTACTTGCGAACAACATCTTTGGCAAGCACAATGACTGCCTGCACTATGGCTCCAAGCAATGCCGCCAACATGTAAAAGACTGCAGGAGTATTGACCCCAAAATTAAAGAGCAGGATTCCAAGGAGTACAATAATGTTTATGAAAAAATGTCTCATCGCATACAGCTTGTTCTGCTGAAAACCCAGAAAGCAAACATTGAACACATCATAGAATGAATACAGAACAAAGTACGCTGTCATGATATAAAGAAGGACCACAGAATTAGCATTATTGAAATAATGCTCTGACAGAATTCCAGAAAAACCGATAAACAGAACAGCATAGATTACGGCAGCAACAATATTTACTAGCAACACCATGAAAATCAGGGACTTGATTTTTCTTTCCTGCCTTGTAACAAGGAACTCAGGAATAAATTTGGACAAAGTAAGACGGAACCCGAAGTCCCTCAGAAGATTAAAGAACACTATCAGCGTGAATACAGCATAGAAAAGCCCAAAATCATCCAAGGATAACTGCCTCGAAAGGACTATCCTTACAGCGTAACCCACAACAGTCGCAAGAACAGTCATGATAAACAAGAATACAGAATCAAAAACAAACTTCTGCGCTTTATGAGATGATTTTAAAGCATTTTTTTTTGGTTTGGCCATAACCACCTCTTGTAGCAAGTGTTGAAGTCAAAAGAGGATACAATATATCCTACCTCCCCACACTCTCATACTTGAAACCTTTATCTATGATTATGGAAGGTGTGTAAAGGTTTCTCCCGTCAATGATAATCTTACCCTTCATGAGCTTGGACATCCTCTCAAAATCAGGATTCCTGAAATCATCCCATTCAGTCACAAGTATCAAGGCATAGGCATCCTTCAGCGCAGAATACATGTCATCTGCAAACTCAATGGTCTTGTTGTATTCGTTGAAGTTCTCCATGCCCTGCGGGTCATAACCCACGACAATAGCACCTTCCTTCTGAAGCTGCTCAACAATTGTGAGAGAGGACGCTTCCCTGCAATCGTCAGTCCTTGGCTTGAAAGTCAAACCCCACACCGCAATCCTCTTCCCCTCAATACTAGGCAAGTGCTTTTTTAATTTAGGAAAAAGCGACTTCTTCTGCCTTTCATTCACGTAATCAATAGACCTAAGGATATCAGAATTCAGGTTATGATGCTCGAGCGTGGCAGCCAAAGCCCGAATGTCTTTCGGAAAGCAGCTGCCTCCATAACCACAACCTGCCTGAAGGAAACGCGGACCGATACGGGTGTCGTAGCCCATACCCTTTGCTATCTCCTTGATGTCAGCCCCAACAACTTCAGCGAGATGTGAAAGCTCATTCATAAAAGAAATCCTGCACGCAAGCATGGCATTGCTTGCATACTTAATCATCTCTGCACTCTCAACCTTGGTGAAAATAAGCGGACGAGTCGCTCGGGCAATACCCATGTACAGTTCAGTCATTATCTGCCTGGCCTTCCTGCTGTCTGCACCTACCACAATCCTGTCAGGATTCTGGAAGTCCTTGACAGCAGCACCTTCTCGCAAGAACTCGGGATTGGAGCATACGTCAAACTCAATAGCTTTATCCTTGATATTAGTCTCAATCAGTTTCTTAACATTGCGGGCAGTGCCTACAGGAACAGTGCTCTTGTCAACAATGAGCTTATACGACTTAATGTTCGCAGCAATAGTCAAGGCCACATTGTACACAAAATCAAGGTTTGCGCTTCCATTGGACTTCTGGGGTGTTCCGACGCAGATGAAAATGACCTGACCATACTCCACAGCACTTGCAGCATCCATTGAAAAATTAATCCTTCCTCTTGCAATATTCTGCTTGAGGAGCTCTGCAAGTCCTGGCTCATAAAAGTGAGGTTCCCCCTTCTTCAGCATGTCTATCTTCTTCTTGTCAATGTCCACACATAAGATATCATGTCCCAAGGCAGCGAAACACGTACCTGTGACAAGTCCAACGTATCCAGTACCAAAAATTGTGAGTTTCATAGCTTGAGAGCATTGAGAATCATATATAAATTTATGGGTTAAAGTTCATTATTGAAAAAGTCGAATTAAAGTCAAATTACCAAAAAAATTGCCTGTTCATACTCTCGCATCAAATTTAGGCGTACAAAGAAAATCCTTAAAAAGACTTGAAATAATCAACAAAATGAGTTAATTAACATAATCCAAAAACCCTCCAACACAGCACCAAACATTTATGCAATAGAATAAAAATAAAACTAAAGAAACCAACTAAGAAAC
>JAFGHY010000058.1 GCA_016929855.1 Candidatus Woesearchaeota archaeon
ACAAGAAAGCAGGCAAGATAGTAAGTTACACAAAAGGAGCGCCGGACTTAATACTAAATAAATGTGACAGGATACTGTTAAACGGCCACATAAAAAAGATAACTTCCAAAGATAAGAAAGAGATATTGGCAAAGAACAATGAATTCTCCAAGCAAGCCCTGCGAGTCTTGGGTTTCGCGTATAACGACGAAGTCGGCTCTGATAAGAAGACCTGGTCGAAGAAAGCAGAGAAGAAGATGATATTTGTGGGCCTGCAGGCCATGATAGACCCTCCGCGCGAAGAAGTAAAATTGAGCATCGAGAAGTGCAGGGAGGCAGGCATACGCGTCATCATGATAACCGGCGACCATCTCGTGACAGCGCAAGCAATCGCAAAAGAATTGGGCATAATCGGAAGGGCTGTCGAAGGAAAGGACATCGGCAGGATGGACCTGAGAAAAGATATCAGAGACATTGGAATATTCGCGCGCGTGAATCCAGAGCACAAGATGAAAATAGTCGAGGCCTTGCAGCAGAACGGCGAGATTGTTGCCATGACAGGCGACGGCGTGAACGACGCGCCCGCCCTCAAGAAAGCTAACATCGGCGTGGCCATGGGCATAACCGGAACTGATGTCTCAAAAGAAGCCAGCGACATGATATTGACTGACGACAACTTCACATCAATAGTCGGCGCCGTTGAAGAAGGCCGTAATATATATGATAATATCAAGAAGTTCGTCAACTACATGCTCAGCAGCAACTTGGGAGAGGTATTGATACTATTCGCGGCCTCGTTCATTTTCTTCACAGAATCCGGAGAGCCGCTACTCCCTCTTCTCCCCCTTCAGATTTTGTGGATCAATCTCATCACCGATGGTTTTCCTGCCCTTGCATTGGGAGTCGACCCGCCGGACAAGCACATAATGAAACGCCAGCCAAGAAACCCAAAGGCCTCAATCATCACAAAGAACTTAGGCCTGAACATAGTCTTCATCGGAATAATGATAACCATCGTGTGCTTGCTCATGTTCAACTATGGCAACCCCCACGTCAATGAAGAATACGCCAGAACATTGGCCCTCACATCACTCGTTGTACTGGAAATAGTCAGGCTTGCAATGATACGAAGCCAGTACCACACTCCAGCATTCAGCAACAAGTGGCTAGTGCTGGCAATCATCGGCGTGTTCGGCCTGCAGGCAATGATAATGTACGTACCTGCAATGGCCAGCGTGTTTAAGCTTGTACCATTAAACTGGGTTGACTGGGGATTGATTGCGGCTGTAGCTGGCGTGACATTCATAGTCGGAATGCTTATCTCATACAGTATCAGGCATTGGACCCACGAGATGGACTAGTAACCCATCAACAACACGCAAATACAATATTCCAACCTATAATTTTAAATAACTTTATTGAATCTTCCCATCATGAATCAAATAGATGGACTCTCTCGCGTCGCAGTTCTCGGAACAGGAAGCGCGGTACCACCTGGCAGGCTGAGCAATAAGGACCTTGAAGCAATGGTCGAAACCAGCAATGAATGGATAACCGAAAGGACTGGCATGGAAGTCAGGTCTGTCAGCACAGAAAACGAACCCCTGCCCGTGCTTGGAGCAGTTGCGGCTACAGCAGCTTTGAGAAGTGCAGGAGTTGAAAGGCCCAGTTACATAATATTCGGCAATCACAAGACAGGCACCTACAGCGTGCCTGACAATGCAGCAATAGTCGCAGAGCTTATAGGAGTAAAGTGTCCTGCACACGACATGAGCGGAGGATGCTCTGGCGGACTGATAGCAGAAGATATTGCAGCCAACAAGCTCTACGGCCTGCTGATGCAGCAATTGATGCGAGGAGAAGATATCTCTGAAGTACTGAAAACAACTGTGCTCGTTCTGGCAGGCGACACCTTGACTCACGTGCTGGATTACAAGGATAGAGGAACATGCATACTCCTTTCAGACGGAGTGGGAGCCGCACTATACGGATTCACAACAAATTCTACAGCCATACAAGAGAAGCACGGCTACTTAGGATCTTATTTGATGTCAGACGGAGCGCTGGGCAGGCTGCTCTGGTGGGCATCAGGAGCCGGACCGCAGTTTGATGAAAACCTGAAATATATCGGCAATGCAGGTACAGTAGACCACCCCAGGCATCGAGGGCAAAAAGACTTCCGTCCAAGATTCCACATGAACGGTAATGAGGTCTTCAGACATGCAGTCAGAAAAATGACTGGTGCTGCAGAGATGCTGATCCAACAGCTGGGTATCGATCAGGAAAGTGAAGAATACAAGACAATGCTTGTAATCCCGCACCAGGCCAATGGGAGAATAGTCCAGGCAGTCATTGAAAAGCTAGGATTGCCTGCAGATAATGTCTGGCAGCTCGGGGTAGCCAGGTACGCGAACAACTCATTAGGAACTTACATGATAGCGCAGGATGAGATGCACACAGAAGGAAGATTAGACAAAGGAAGACTTTTGCTAAAAAACGCTTTCGGCGGCGGATTGACATGGGGAGCAAATCTGAACCGCTGGGCATTAAATCCTCCCACTGCAGACTTGGTAATGGCTATTGATGAGAAACTGGAATTGATGAAAGAATACTACGCCAAGTACAAAGAATGGGAAGCAAGGATGTGCGAGTAAATTATTTAAATCAGTTTCTAAACTCTTGATTACATGAAAGAAATCCTAGCAATCTTATTGTGCCTATTCTTAATCTCATGCGCAGTGCCTGACGAAAGTGAAAGGCCTATAGAACCACAACAAACTTTGCAGAAGAAACTCTCGGACAACACATTAGAAGAAATACCAGAAGAAGAAAGTCCTGTAAATGAGACAACTGAAGAGACCTTGGACGACACGCAACCACTCGCAGAAAACCATGTCATCATCGAGATTCCTGAAGAGAACGAGACAGAAGAGGAAGTTCCTGAAGACAATCAGACTGAACAAGAAACGACAGAATCCTGCAGTGAAACAGACACCGGACAAGTATGCACGTTTGAGACGTACGAGCAGGCCGAAGCCTTCAAGACAGAATGCGAGGAAGAAAACAACAGGTACGTCTGCTATGGATACTGCCCTCCTGCAAACAGTCATTACTGCGACAGGAAATACTCGGACGCGCTGACAAAATGTGACGACAATGACGACTGCGAAGGATACTGCACAGTCACCAGAGAATTCCTCATGGAAGAATTCGGCCAGCCGGTAGTACAGCAACAAAACTGCACAGACTGCAACGGCAACTGCGCACCATACCCGTTACGCGAGTGTGACGTTTACAATGAGTTGGACGACGAAGTTGTTAATACACACTGGCAGGTCTGTAATTGAAGCAGTCCTGGAAAGAATTCCGGTTAAAGAAGGGTTCTCTGACTGTTGGACTCTATCCACCTGCAGTACTCGCAGTCCTTGGATGGAGAAGGGGATGTGTTGTTTTAATACGTTAAATACGCTACTGCAGTTTCTTAATGCTATTATTCTGAGTCAAAAGCTTCATTTGCGAAATTGCTATTTTGTTCAGCTTAACCAATCTTTGTGACTGCGACAAACCTTCTTCAATGAAATGAGCATTAAGGTTTTCAAGATTTGACAAGCAGACAAGCTGAGATACGTTCGCATAGTCTCTTAGATTACCTTTTCTCGATGGATGACTTTTTTTCCATTCTCCAGCAGTCAGCCCAAACAACGCCATGTTGAGGACATCAGCCTCATTAGCATAGACCCTCTTTACCTGCTCTTTGTTAAGTATTCCTGGTATAAGATTCTCCTTGATAGCATTAGTGTGAATCCTGTAATTTATCTTCGTCAGTTGCCTCTTGAGATTCCAATCAAGCTTGAAACTTTCATTTTCCAAATACTTCAACCTTCTGAATTCTTTAATGAAATAAAGCTTGAACTCAGGAGATATCCAAGAAGCAAACTCCAAAGCAATATCCTCATGTGCAAAAGTGCCTCCTCCATATTTTCCTGATTTGGATACTATTCCAATCGCATTGGTTGATTCAATCCATTTTCTTGGAGAGATCGTGTATGAATCCAATCCAGCATCAATTCTAACCGTGTCAAATCCCACACGGTTAAAATTTATATTGTGAATAGACTCCCAGATACCTAAAAACTCAACAGTGTTCCTATTCCTCAACCAGTTTATAACAACAAATCTTGGTTCTTCTGGATTCTTCTTCCTGGCAATATCTGTCAAACAAATATATTTTTCTGAATGGAAGTCCTTGATTCCAACACT
>JAFGHY010000059.1 GCA_016929855.1 Candidatus Woesearchaeota archaeon
GGCGAAATCAAAGGACTCAAGGCAGGAAAAGTTATTGAAACAATACACTATGTTGGGGATGAGCTTTGGAAAGATAATTAAACCCCAGAACTCGCTACGCTCGTATTAAGCATAATCAATTTTACAGACAGAATATGAGAAATTCTGCAAAACCTTTAAAAACTAGTTCGCCACTACCCCGTAGTATTATTTGATTTTGTATGAATTTATATACTATTATGCTGCTTTTAAAGCTAGAATGAAAAAATGGCACCAAGAAAAATACCAACACTTGAAGAACGGCCTAACACCTTAATACTAACTCGCACGCCTGGAAGAAGGAGAAGTAAGGGTCCAAGAGCTATACAAAGGCTTTGGGATCTTGAACCTGAGGATTGGGTCAATCTGATGAATGAAGTGAAAAAAATAGATAATCCTAACTGGCATCCAAGACTTGAAGTTGTTGAATACAATGATGACAGGGAAAGATTTCGAAGGATGATGACTCGGTTCATTGATGAGCTCACAAACCCTGATCTTGTACAACACATCAGAAAGGCAGAAATACTACGGACTGCAGAAATTAGAAGAGATATTGATCTTGATTCGGAAATATTTATGACTAACAGTCAAAGAGAGATGTATGAAATTTTAAATCATCACGCACAACATGCTAAAGAATATGTTGAAACCACTGTCATGCCTGCTTTGCAGTCGGAAATTCCGTCAGGCCTCACACCCATACCCAAACCAGCCCGTTCTCGAATAAAAAGCTTGTTGGAATATGCAACCAAGTATTTTCTTAAAATTGTTGAAGCTGAATGTGAAGTAATTGATGGTAAAGAAGCATATGGAATTCAAGGAGATGAAGAAGAAGACAGGAATGATTCGGAATGCACATATCAAGTAGATGGAGAGGATGAGGAAGGTATTGATGAAATAATAATAACAGATTACACTGATCCAATAAGTTTGCCTACACCTGAAAGAATACCTGATGGAATAGGATACCGAATTGTTACAGCTAGCAGAGAATATTTTGATGCTGCAAGAGAAATAATTGAATCCTTGACAGGCTGTTTAAAAAGCAGAACAGACCACAGGTATGAAGAGGATGTCCAGTACCTTTTCAGGATACCTACAGAGTCAACAAGATACAGTGATGCTGAATTCGACGGCAGAGACTCAAAAAGACAACTGGAAAAATCCCATATGACTCTATTTGAATTAGCCCTATTAAGCCACCATCATTTCTTATGGAGTGAGTCACCTGAATCGCCTGGATACCATGCCAGATACAAACTGGCCAGACTCTCAGAACCACTTAGAATAGCCGGATATGGCAAGCCCACATTTGCTGAGGGAGCATATGCCAAGACTCTGGATGACTATCTGCAGGATGTTGGGATAGACCGTGCAAGAGCTCAAGCGCCTGAATAATGGTAGTTCAACCTCAAACCATTATTCACTGACTAGAGGTAAAAAAGAGCTATATTTATAAATACAGATTTCTTCCCTCGACGTATGACACTAGAGGCAGCTATAGGGGTTCATGCCGAATACAATCCGCACGTACTTAGCATTACGGATGATTTCAATGCAGTCTACTACAGCAATAGGATTTCTGATGAGACAAGAGATGTTGTTGTGCCTTTCAATTTTCGGCTTAACAAAGATCAATCCAACTCGCGGACAGTCACTGCCATGAGAGAGTTGGCGGACGACAGTACAATATTCACCCAAAACCTGTTGTGCCTCGATCAGGATGACCTCGAAGAAAGACTGAAGGAAATCGCTAAAGCAGAAGGAAGAACAAGGGAATACCTGGATGAAGAGCAAACAGAATACAGGATGATAACACGCAGGGAGAAATTGAGGGAAGAATTCGCAAGAGACGTCATCTATGAAGGCTGCGGAAGAAAAGTAAGCAGTGAAGAAGCCTACATTGCAGGTTACCTTGTAGACAAGCTTATCGAACACAGAGGCCTGGACGAACGAAAGGAGCAGGTAATCCTGAGGGCAATACACTCCATAGGACAAGCCAGGACCTTCACTGCAAAAGAACTCAGGACAAACATGTTCGCAGCACTCCTCCACGACCTGGGAGAAGATTACATCAAATTCAAGGATGATGACAGCAAAGGAATGCAGCCTGAAGAATTCTACGAGAACCTGTTATACGATGAAGAAGAGGGACTAATAGCATCATTCAAAAAAAGGTTCGGGAAGGACATGAGCAAAAGCCTGGGGCGCGACCTCGGCGTGGCCACTTACGTCGCTGTATCCATGACAAAATTCAAAAAAGAGAACTGGCAGAATTACACTGAAAGAATGCTTTACGTGTCACCAGAACACACCAAACACAACACTACAAAAGCCTTGCATATGATACTTGCACGAAGACTCCTAAGACCATTTGGTTTCGAATTCACAGACGCACAGGACTTCACCAGAGTATATACAGAACACATTTTCCCTAACCTGCTGTTGAACAAGTTGACAGACATGATAGCCAATACAGTTGACTGGGCAGCGCTGGACAATCCATCAAGACCTGCTGACTTTGATGTGCGCAGCAACATTGAAGACAGGATAAGCGCCATCGGAAAACTATGGACCCTGATCAATGATTCCAGGTTCGCCCTCATCTACAACCAGTACTCAAGATACTCAGTAGGAGCTGACCCCGAGCATCCTCTGCTCCTCGGAGAAGAGCTTGTTGAAAGGACAAGAATCGGAGCATACCTTGCGATGGAGCACCTACTGTACATCGCTGACATGGTAAGGCCGAAACCTAGGGATGAGCTACAAGAAGATATTATCGGAGAAACAACAGACGAGTTTGAAAAAACTCCTGATCGCCTTGAACTGCCTAAGGATGAAGGTTTGAAGGGGGAAGAGGACGAGGATTTCATAGGTCCAAGACTTCCACAGGAACAACACACACCTCAAGAAGACGATATGCTTAGTGAGATTCCAGGAATCCTTGGCAACCACTTTTCAATCCAGCAGATGCGGAACGACTTCAAAAGTCTGATAGAATATGATACACCCACTGAAAAACCGGCAGGCACAGAAAACATAGAACTAAAACCAAGTGAACTAAAACCAAGAAGCGCTCTTGAAAGAAGAACAGAAAGACCTTCCAAGTTCACACTCGGCCATGCCTTCGACGGAATCATAGATACATTGTACTTGTACCATTCAGGCAACAAAGAAACGCTGCAGCAAATGGGAGGCAGGCAGATATTTGAACTGACAATAGCCGTGGCGAAAGGAATGCAGAAATATGTTCTCGATGATGACTTCTACATTGAAGGGATGAGCAATCCTGACAATTTTGAGAGACTATTCGGATAGGTCAATGGATTGCATGGATTGCGTGATGGCAAATGAGCGAACCCCCTGCATTGAAAGAAGAGAACGAACTGCAAGCATCACTCAAATTTCAGCAATTTAGTTATTCGAACTTCGGCAATTTCCTTTACACATTATTTTAATCATTGATGACCTTCAGCCTTCTTGACTTAGAAAGATAATTTAAGGCACGGCCATCACGCACTTTCGTGCTGCCAAAGAAATCTTCTTGGTGTTTAACAATATAATAACCGTTGTCGGCCCCCCTCCCTGCTTCTTCTTCCAAGTCCAAATCCTCGCCCTTAAGCCAGGCATGCAGTTGGCCTTCGGACAGGACAAGAACATTGTGCTTTGCCTGCACACCCACAATCTGCGCCCCCTCAATAGTAAGCCTGATGCCATCAGGCATCCTCGCAGCGATGTAAAGCCCGATACTGTCAACATTCAGCTCTTCATACGGCAAGTCCTCAAAATCCCTGTTCACAAGATACAATCTTCCCTTGTTGTTCTCCAAGAAAACACCATCAATCCTCCCTTCAAACCCAAACTGAGCCTTCAGGACAGAGTGAACTTCCTTGACCTGCTTTGAATTCAAAATCTTGTAGTTCTTTATCATTTTTGTGACCTAAACCTAAGGACATTCAACAACAATGGCAAAAATTACATGACAGAACGACCGGGAGGACATCCTCACAAAGTGCTAAAGCACTTTGGGATCTGAGAGTCCTTTTTTGACTCCCCGACATCCGGATGGTCGTTAGGGCACGATGAATGTAATGAGGAGTGACTGTCTGTGCCATGAAATTAATTTTTGTCTTCATAATCTTGAAAAACTAATCTTGAAAAACTTCATTAATATATCCCATATAGTCATATACCCCAAACTGGATTCTGCCTCCGGTGAATTTCTGCAATCTCTCTCAATACCTCTTTGGCATCAGGACTCAGGAATTCCTTCAATTTTTTCATCTCCCTGAACTCATCCTCTGTAACAAAACTGTACAGGGTATCTTCCTCCTTGATTTGCCTGCCTGCAGTGATTCCCGGCAGCGCAACAGCGACCTTCATGCCCCTGTCAGCAGACTCAAGGGTCTTGCCTTTGTCTTGTATGGACTTGACCTGACAGACCCTGGAATTACAGTCCAGAGTGAGAGGAGTCCCTGGCCTGAGCTTGCCCATCAGAATCTCTGCCCCGACAACAGCAGGATTTGACTTGTGGAAAGTGCAGTGGGGAAGGTACTGAATCTTGCAGGGGCTTGTGTACTTCTCCAGCTTCTTTGCCTCCTCAGACTTCGCAGCACCTGCAACCCACTCCTCATATTCTTCAATGATCTTATAGATGATATTTCCAGTGATAACTTTCACGTGCTCGCTCGACACGTGAGGAATGTTGAAGCCAAGAACAACTCCAAGCTTTGGATTCGACTGCGCAACACTCTCGGCCTCGCTCAAGTCCTTCTTTGAAAACGGACCTATGGTCGCCTTACGAATAGGAACATCCCTTTCCTTAAGCATGCTAGTAAGCGCTTCCAGGCTGCCGATGGTATCCGCCTTGATCATTATACCATCCTTCTCTGTCTCTATGATTGAACTCCTAACCTCCTTCATCACCTTCGCCTTGATCTCCTCGACATTCGATTGCGAAGCCTCTTGCAAAGGCATGCCTGAAATCGCACCGTCAAGTCCGGGGGCAGAAATCTTCACGCCTGTTGCTGCCGTCACGCACTTTACAGACCTGAACTTCGACTTCCTATCGCGCATCTCGCTCAGCTCGTCAGGCTGAAGAAGGCAACGCACTTTCGTGACGATAGGTTCGTTTAACGTTGCAATGACTATAGTATCTCCTACATTAAGCTGGCCGTCATAAAGAATCACGTCAAGGGTCAGGCCAAGACCCTTCTCTTCCTTGACCTCAAGGATTGTTCCTTTTGCAGGTCCGGCAGCCTCCAACTTCAGGTTGTCCTCGAGAAATCTTTGCGCCAATCCTGTAACGACCATCAGAAGTTCAGAGATTCCGATGCCATGCTTCGCACTGCATGGAATTATTGCAACCTGCCTTGTGAAATCAACACGGTCAAAACGCTCTGCTTCCATATGGAACCGGTCAAAAATCTGCCCTACCAGTTCGTACAATCTAGTATCAATAGTCGACTTTACAGAATCATGCTGCCTGCCGATTATGTCCAGCAGGTTTGTGTTTTGGATCACAAATCCTGGAATCAGGTCAAGCTTGTTGGCTGCTATAACAAAAGGAATCTTGCTTGCTTTCAGGATTTCTATAGCCTCGATGGTCTGGGGCTTGAAACCCTCATTGATGTCAATCACCACGATAGCAATGTCAGCCAGGCTTCCCCCCCTCTTCCTCAGACTGGTAAAAGCAGCATGGCCTGGAGTGTCGATGAACAGCAGGCCAGGGATGGTAAATTTCATGTTAAGGCTTTCCAGTAGCTTACCGCATTTCTTCTGGATTGTTGAAAGCGGGATGATTGAAGCGCCGATTGCCTGAGTGATGCCTCCCGCCTCTGTCGCGAGGATATTCGACTCTCTAATGCTGTCAAGAATGCTGGATTTACCATGATCCACGTGCCCCAGCACAGAGCATATCGGACTTCGCAGACACTTAATTTCAGGCATGAAAGAAAGTGAACCTCAAGACGCTTAAAAAGGTTTTGAAGGAGATGGGAATTAAATAATTGCAATATTATTACAACAAATTATTACAACAACACTACTGGCTGCTGACAGACACTCCTTCTAGCCGTGTCTTGTAATCCACCCCTGAGGGGGCAACCCCCAGGTCACCAGCGCCAGTGCTGTTGACAAAAACCAATTATAATCAAAAATTTAATAAAGCAAGAGCCAATATTATAACAAAAGAGGTGAACAGGTGGGCTGGAAATTCTGGAAGAAAAAAGATTCCCTGATAGATACGGGCATGACAGACAAGAGCATGCCACCATTCGATCCTTCTCAACCTGCAGGCACAGGACTGCCACCCATGGAAGACCCTCTTGCAGGAGAGATGCCGCACAGGATAGACAAGTCAGGCCATGACCTCCTAGACAATCCCCTTCCTGGTACGGACAGCACGCCACCATGGCAGAAACAACAGCCTTCAAGCTTCGACAGTCAGTCATCATTCGAGCACCAACCTCCACACTCTGGTTCAAACATGAGCCCGCCAGACTACACTAAAGAGTTTGACAAAGTAACAGACAAGACGACGAGCGAAAAGAACTTCCAGATACTGAATTCA
>JAFGHY010000060.1 GCA_016929855.1 Candidatus Woesearchaeota archaeon
TCCTTACGGAACGGCTCCCTGCACAGATGAAGTGCACGACCAATCATGAAATTCGCTTCGCTTAACGCTTCACATAACTGGTCGTGCATAGTTTAAGGGACTCGTGCTGACCGCGGAGTGGTTCGAATTCACGTGACTTTCAAGGTTGGAACCTCTCATGTCAGCTTTGGTGACGCCATTCTCAAGGAAGGCTTACCTACCCACTAACAGATTTGAGAGTCCGAGTGCCACTTGACTATGAATTGTTTTACCGGTTCCACAGTCGAAGCGTTCTCACAGCATGACTGATCCACTGGAGTGGGCTACGCTAAGCATCACCTTCTCCTGGAGAAGGGTGGGGTGGCTCACATGCTTTTTCGGTAATCGCCAAGGTTTCTCCTGTGCAACCTACTCCCGCATGATTTTGCACAACCCTTTACAGAATCACTATCAGAAGGGCTTTGTGATTGCGCAGTCCAGCAGCGTAGACCAATCGTGTTGTTTGAAGCATCACGCACGAGTCCCGTAAGCCTTGTTCAACTGAATCGTGGAAAACGTTCGCATGGTTTTCCGCTACGAAAACATGAGTTTCCGGGCTTTGGACTTGGTTTTCCGTACTATAACTTAGAATAGTTCTGTCCGAAAGTGAGGTTTTCCAGAGGTTTAGACACGAGTTGTTAGTTGGTTTTTCCAGTGTCAAAACCATGTCTCAGTTGTTAAGCTAAGACGTTCCTGACACGATAGAGCGTGCAGGGGAAAACCTGTTGGCGATGGACAATGCCTATGGGTCGTGTTTTGTTGATTCAGTTGAAAAACGTGATGTGTGAAATAATCCTTTTTTGATTCTGTATGATTCTCTCATGGTTATTTATAATATTTAGCGTCGAAAAGGCTGTTAAACGCTTCCTCCCAACGAACTGATTATTCAATGAATTTTTTGTTATGATTCTTTGATGAGGTTTTAAGTGGAAAGCGATGCTTTATAAACATTATGGCACATATGTGGCAAATTAAAGGATTTTGTGTAATTCAGATTTTGTGTCCAAACCTCCAAAAAAAACGCATAATTATTTTTGCAACACCCAGATTTACTAACAACCAGCTTAACTATTAATCAACCCCAAATCTTTATATACTTCCAAACAACAACCACAGGATATGCCAACAAAACTTAACCTTCCCAAGACTCGCATCAAGGAGATGCCGGCAAGGTACTACAAAAGAATATTATTTCTGGTCATTGACCTGTTCATACTGAGCTTCATTGTGTATAACCAATTTGCGGGATCACTGACAGGATTGGAAAGATCTCTCAACATTACAGACTATACCCACACTTTCAGTCCTCAGACTTACTATGTAATATACAGCATGACCCTGCTGACATGGATTTACTTTTCAGTATTCCAAAGATACTTTGGCCAGACACCCGGCATGAAACTGATGGGCCTTCGCATAAAAGGCAACAATTCCATTTTCGTAAGCTTTGCGAGAAATCTTTTTGCAATGCCAGTCTCATTTATAATAATACTCTGGGTTGTAGAACCAATCTATACTTTTATAAAGAAACAAAGTTTAATGGAAAAATTGACGGGCAGTGAGATGGTGGAGGAAATCACAATATAATCCAATAAGCTCATGTTCCAATAAGCTCATCTAGAAAATAGAAAACAAAAATAAAATGAAGGACAACTCAAACGGACAAAAACCAGTAGGCTATATGAAAATGCTTTGGATACTTCTTCTTTTCTTCATATTTGCGTCAATACTTGCAGGCATAGCTTCAATGATGGGGGATGATAACACTCTTGAGGAAGGCAATGTCGCAGTCATTCAAATCAAAGGGACAATCACCGGTGAAGAACCTGCAGCATTCTTTGACACAGGCATAGTTTCATCATCAGAGGTAATGGACCTTATCAAAGAAGTTGAAGAGGCACCAAATATCAAAGCAGTAGTGCTGGAAATTAACAGCCCAGGAGGACTTCCTGTAGCAAGCCAGGAGATAATGCAGGCAGTCAAGGACTTAGACATGCCAACAGTAGCATGGATAAGAGAAAGCGGGGCATCAGGAGCATACTGGATAGCAACCGGCACAGACCATATAATCGCAAATCCTCTTTCGATAGTAGGCAGTGTCGGCGTAATAGGATCATACCTTGAATACCCGAACCTACTCACTAGGTTTAACATCTCTTATGTCAGGCTTGTCGGCGGGGAGAAGAAAGATATCGGAATCCCTTTTAGGAGCATTGAAGAGCTCGAGCAGGACTACCTTCAGGAAAAGGTCGACAAGCTCCACGAATACTTCTGGAAGAGCGTTGCAGAAAACAGGGGAATCGATGACAGCAAGATGAAATCTTTGGCAACCGGAGAATACTGGCTGGGCGAGGAAGCATTGGAACTTGGATTGGTTGACGAGCTCGGTGGAAGAAAAGAACTACTCGCATACCTGAAAGATGAATTGGATGAAGAGCCAGTTCTAGTGACAGTCAGGAGCGAAAAGTCCCTTCTCGAGAGTCTCGGTCTCAAGATAAGCGACAGGATAGGAATGGCGATAGGACAGGGCATCGGGAAAACCCTGTTTTCTAAAGAAGAGAACCCTCTGAGGACATGAATACAGCATTCGATTAGCAAGATTGATAAACCAATAACTTTAAAAATACTTCATAGTTCTTTCACTACATGAAAGTAGTCAATACACCTTTTGAGGACAATCACATACACTCAATAAACTATTCTGACGGGATGAGCACTGTAGATGCAATCGTGGAGCATGCAGTCCGTCTGGGCCGGACAAAGATTACAATAACAGACCACAGTGACGCAGCAGTAGAAAGGACAAATATGAGGTGTCTCACGTGGAGAGGTTTCTCGAGAGGAAGGTACAAAACACCATCTCACATAAAAGGGCTGGAAGTCAGGTTCGGCGTGGAAGCAGACCTGCTGAATGCAGAAGGAGACGTATCTGCAATGATCGGAGAAGTAGAGTATGATAAGTTCGCACCAGACCAAAAACCAGAATTCACTGAAGAACCATTTGTGATACTGAGCCTACACACACCATATGTATATGGCAGAAACCTGTCAGAGGCCAATCAAGGTTTTGCTAATGCTCTAGCAAGATACGGAAGCCAAATTCATTGCATCGGCCACATCTACCTCAAAGCATACGGATCAGGATTCGATCCTCTAAAAGTGGTGGAAGCAGCAAACGCCGAAAGAATACCTATCGAACTCAACACATTTTATATGAATGGAAACGCGGTTGACCCGGGACTACTAAGAGAGGTCATGCAAACGGCTGATCAAATAATGGTAAATACAGACTCACACACCTTGCATGATATGGAAGCGCTTGAAAGCGGATTCACGTACCTTGAAAGCCTCGGACTCTACCTTCCCCAAGATTATGAACAGAATCTTGAGATCCCAGGTCAAGATTAATGCTCTTTCTCCGACAGAAAAGTTTAAATATCCCCTATAGAACAAGACTCTTATATGGCCGAACTACAGATTACTGTCAAGACAAGGACCCTGGAAAGGATGATCTACATAATAATAATTCTCGTACTGCTGGTTTTTGTTATAATGGACTTCTTTGAAGACAGTGGAACAAGCGACAACACCAGCGATAATAATGGACATAATGACGAGGAAAATGCTGCCGCCCAAGCTACATGCTCCGACGGAATCAAGAACCAGGACGAGACGAACATTGACTGCGGAGGCACGTGCGGAGGATACTGGTACGAAAGCACATGCAATGCAGAACCACAGGACACAAGCACTACGAATGAGGTTGAATGCAGACTGCACTCAGACTGTGAAGGCGACATGTACATGTGCAGGAACGGCGAATGTGTATTCGAGCCAGAATGCGAACAGGACAGCGACTGCGACGAAGGATACACTTGCGAAGATAATGCCTGCGAAGAAATACCACTGAGCGGTGCAGTCACATACACAATCGGAAACATCGACGGGTCAGGAACAGACTTCATCAGGGTAGAAGAAGTCCAGCTCAGCATAGAGAACGGCAGGCCCGACACGATATTCTACCAGTTTGACGTCTGGATATACTACAAGGAAAGCGACTATCTGGCAGACCAGAAAATTAACACAAACCCCATTCCAGTAGGCCAGATTGCACCAGGCCAGACTGTCAGCAAATACTACAACATAAACCCGAAAAGAGGGCTTAACAGCAACTCAGGCAAGCCATACGACGAAGATTGGACAATTAAAATCAAGTTCTACGACCTGGATGGAAACCTGGTCGGCACAAAACAGAAAGTCTTCATACCTGAAGACACTTTATAGACTAATAGACTACCCAATATAACATCCTTCTTTTGCCACACATTTAAGAACAACTTTATAAACTACAGACCTTTTTCCAAAAAAAGGGGTGTAAATCTTGGCTGAAGTCACCATTAGCATAAATACCCGCGTCATCGAACGAATCATATTCTTGGTAGTAATAATCGCTCTTGCAATATGGGCATTCCACGACGACGTAAACCTGGACTGGTTTAAAGGCTCAGACACTGTGACAGGCAATGTCATCAGATCTGACAGCAATGCAGGAACAGCAGTACAAACAGCGCAGGAAACATGCGAGCTTAACAACAAGTACTGGTATGGCAACCAATGCCACTCCCAACCGGAAACATCAGAAACATCCGGTGACATTCAAAACTCTGCAAGCGATTCTGACAGCAATGCAGGCAGCAGCACATCGTCAAGCTCATCAACCTCGAGCGGCACAAGCTCCACAACATCATCAAGCAGTTCATCAAGCAGTTCAGATGAGAGTGAAGAACAGGACCAGAACACAGCACCGACGTGCAGAAAAGACAATGACTGCGACGAAGACGAGATATGCCTGGACGACCACTGCTATGCAATAGATGAAATAACTACTGCAGACATAACAGGCATTGACTACAGGATAGACGAAGATGACGACGACAAAGCCTACATTACAGAATTCAAGCTCTCAATCACGAATCACATTGACGCCCAACTGCGACTTAATGCAAAAATCTACATCTACGATACAGAAAACCCCGGCCTGTATGAGTCAGATATAGCCCAGGATGAGATAGTGCTACCAACAATAAGCGGCCTCCAAAGCTGGTCAGACTTCATAGAAGAAGGAGACGAACTTTACGACTTCAAAAGCCTCGGTCTGAGAGACTTCGACGTTGAAAAGACCTTCAAGGTCGTGCTTATCGAAAGGGACAAGAAAATAGTTCTGGGCGAAGACACAAAGTCTTTTGAGATCGATTAATTTTTGAGATTGATTACAAACAAATACACAAGAATCAATTATGCTGCAGGCCTGAGCTGTTCCAAATCCTCCTGTTCTTCATTGCGTTCTCTTGTCCCGGCCGCACTGCTCTTCTGCTCGTAAATGCGCTCAAACCTTGACAGGCTTTCAGAGAACACAAGCAATGCGCCAGCCAATTGGTCATCTGCTCCTGCAAGCTTTTCCAGCTTTTCCTTGTACGCATCCAACTTCCTGCCTGTGCTGGCAGCCATTGTCTCAAGATATTTCTCGACATTCTTCTCCTGCTCAAGGATCTTAGTCATCTGGCTCAAGGCATCATGCACGTCAGACGCAGTTATCTGCGCGGCATTCATCCCTTCAGTAGTTGAAAGAATCTTGTCCATGGCAAGCTCTGCCTGGTCAACCTGTTCACTCAATGCAGTTACTATTTCCATAATCTTAATGTAATCGCTGACAAGCCTCGCAAGAACATAACCTTTTTCAGGGACATACTTAAGCGCCCGGTCAAATCGGCCTGAAAAAATGCTTGCCTTGTTCATTCGCCCCACAAGAGCGTTCAGCTTGGGAGTTACAGCAAAAGCAGCGCTAAGGTCCGCAGGATTTGAAGACAGTTTTTGTATCTCCCCTTCCAATGACTTCGACATGCTCTCAATTTCGTTAAACAACACTTCAATCCGATGCCCGTCACCAACAAGCTTGTTTCCCTCATAGTGGACAAGGTTTTTCTCCAGCATCATCATAGCCTTAAGCTTGTTGTTGGCCTGACCCACCCTCTGTCTGAGCACATCACAAATAAGGTCAAACTTCTGCTTGAGAGTGTTCGCAAAACCTATCTTCTGCTTGAGCTCTGCAATCTCCTTGTCCAGCATTGAAGAATCACCAGAAGCCTGTTTTTCCCCCTTCAGCATAGCCTCCTTTGTCTTCAGGTTGTCCTCAAGCAGGGAAATGTCTCGCGAAAAATCTCGCTTTCCCATCTTGTCATACTTAGAGATATCCTTCTGCTCAATCTTCACCCATGAAAGAACCTTTTTTATCGCCTTGATTATTTCTGCAAGGCTCCCCACCACAGCATCGACAGCATTCTTCCTCTCTGAGAATTCAGCCTGCATCATGCTTACATGCTGACCTACTGATTTCAAGAAACCAGAAATCCTCCCTTTGAATGCTTCATCCCTCTTGCCAGGATCATTATGGCTTATGCCTTCTAAACTTCGCACCAGTTCCTGATTGTTCTTGCGGAGCTTGTCCAGGTCAACGTCCGAAGACGTGAGGAAAACATCCAGCGCTCCAGGCAGCCTATTCAGCTCAGCCAAAAGCTCGGCATTCCGTTCCACAGTAATAACCAATGCTTCCTCTTCTTTCTCAGCACCCTCACCAAGGACTCCGGCAACTTTCTTGCCGGCATACTTCATGCCTTTCATTGTTGCCTTGAACGGACCCCAGAAATTGCCCATACCCCCTAATCTCAAGATAGATGAATTTCCTCTGCCAGCAGACCTGTGCCTGCACATATTGACCATCTTAAACACTATTGACATCATTATCAGGAATAGTGCAAGCACAAGCAGAATCCTCGGCAGTCCTGTAATGCCGCTAGTGGCATCATAGATCCCGTCAATAATCACATTGAAAACAACAGCCATAAGTCATTTTTCGATTCCATAATTTATAAATATTCTTAATGATTGAGTGTCTGAAAAGCCATTCGTGAAACTCAATAAACCTTCTGAAAAAATTTGAAATTATTGCATAAGGCAAGTAGATACCATCACGGTCTATCCACCCGGATGTGAACCTTTTTAAATGAACTGACAGTAACTGAACTACATGTTCAAGGTCCTGGTCGACAAGGATTTCATCAACGATTTCTTGAGTACGCTGAAGAAGGCAAAGCACCACATCGAACTGCAGTTCATGACATTCGAAGCAGATAATGCAGGAAAAGTCGTGGAGAAGATACTCCTTAAAAAAGCCAAGGAAGGAGTGAGAATAAGAATCCTAATCGATAGGTTCAGCGACTTCATGATAAGCGAGAAGTACAGAGGCCACCCGTCAGTCAGGGAGGAATACGAGCAGACAAAACAGATGTTCAAGAACTTCGAGAAGAAAGGTATTGCAGTCAAATGGACCGCCCCGTTAGGATTGTTAAACCTAGGAATACTGCGGCGCAACCACAAGAAAATAATATGCATCGACAATCACTCCTACCTCTGCGGATTCAACATATCCGACCATAATTTTGCATGGCATGACTTCGGCGTGAAGATGGACGGCAAGGACGCAGCAGACATCATGCATGATTTTGACAGCACATGGGATGGGATGCAAAGGCCCGACCGCGGGAACGTGATTACAAATCCAAAAAGGATGCGGGATTTTATCACCAACAGAATAAAAAGGGCTGAAGAGGAGATACTGATTACCAGCGCATTCGTCTACGACGTGCACATGCTTCCCCTGCTGGCAAGGCAGGCAAGAAAAGGAGTGAAGGTCGTGCTTGTCACGCCGAAAAAAACTTCAATAAAAACGTACAAATGGGTGCGCCAGTTCAGCACAAACTACCTGCTCGAAAACGGCGTGCATGTCCACTGGTACCCAAAAATGCTGCACAGCAAAGGCATACTCATCGACAGGAAGCTGGCGATATTCGGCAGTTCAAACTACGGTGAGCACAGCCACTTGAGCACGAAAGAGATAATCATGCACAGCAGAGACAAAGACCTCGTTAAGCAATTGCACAAGAAAGTTTTCTTGAAGGACCTCAAGAAATCCAAGCCAGCAACTATGACCCCAAAGATTCACTTGAGGGAAATGCTTCTTCTTTCGCTGTTTCACGGCGGCATAAAAGTCTACGGTAAAATCTATGGCCATCCCAAACCCAAATACAAAAGCGAGATGACCTTGAAAAAATTCTGGAAGAACTGGAAGTGAATCATGAAAATTTCCCAAAAAAGTTATAAATCACACCACATTAAACTATCTAATGGATATTGATAAGTGCACTTCTTGCGGAATGCCTATGGGTGAGATTTCTGACAGGGGAGGAAACATTGAGTTTAACCCGCACTGCAAGTACTGCACTGATGAGAACGGCAAACTCCTTCCAAAAAGAACAATCAGGAACAACATGGTGCGGAAGAGAATGATGACTGTGAAGACCACAAAAGATAAGGCAGAAAAGTGGGTTGAAGCATACATGAAGAAGATGCCTGAGTGGAAGAAGAAAAAATAATTGTCATAATCTCCACATAACCCCCCAGACCCTGAGTAGAACAACTTTGACAATTTCTGTTTTTTCAATTTTTTGTATAACCCAAATGGATAATTTAAAAAACAATATATATAAAATAGCATTACCTGACTTGCATGAAGGTCTTTACAAGGTTATCTGGACTGATTTTAGCAGGATTAATGACTACAACAGCAGTTATATCAGAAGCGACTCAATCTATTGCAAACTCACAACAGAACGCAACAGAACAAAAACAAGAACTCGCCTCTAAAAAGGGAGCAGAAGAATATTTTCCTTTAAGAATGCGGTTAGTTGATTTTCCTAATTATATAATCCGAACAACAAGACTTCCTCCCTCAATAGAACAACAAAACCTGATTTCAGGTATTAAAGAAAAAATAATAGAGCTCGAAGGTCAGGAACAAGGCAGATACTTTTTCGGTTATGACTTTGTTTTTGTGAGTGAACAGACTATTGCCAAATCTCCGGGAATAGATTTTTTTTGCTGTGATGTGCAAGAAGAATGGAATTTTCAGGAAGATCTTTGGCAAGAATGGGAATCTCAGTACTATAGTCATTGGATTAGTCAAACACGTCCAGAACCCTTACTAATTGAATACAATAACTTAACAGACAGGTCTTACTTAAGAATATATACGGGGTCGCTGGAGGCATGCGATAATGATTGCAATGGGCTGGACAGCAATGATTATTTAGGCCCTAGAAGAACTGTTCTTAGTCCTACAACCCGAGGCAGAACAAACAATACAGGAAATTATGAAGACCTGGAAACCCTGATAGAAAAAAACCAGCAATATACAACAATGCTCAACTACGCAGACAGTCTTCTATGTGAATTCCAAATTGAAGAAACAGATATTGAAATCAATACTATATGGACAAATGTAAAGGTATTTTACTAAGAGGAGCAAATTAGAACATTACCTTTCTCAGGAGGATTAACTTTATAAATCCCCTCAGAAAACCAGTTATTATGGGTAGCACATACTTTACAAAAAGATGCAAGGCAGCACTCGCCCAAAATAAGCAGTACAGGAAGAAAAGGCCAAAAACCTTTAAATCTGAAGAAAAAGCTCATGCATGGGCGCAAGCCAACAACATTTCTAAGTACAGTCTAGAGAATTTAAGAACACCAGATAATCCTAAGGTAAGGATTGTCAAAGAATAAGTGCTCATAATATAGTATAGCAGAATAATATTGTTTAGGAATACTTGTTCTCAGACACATTAATATTCTCATGCGCAAAGCCGAGGTTAACCAGCTCCTTCTTAATGTGAGAAATGTGGTCCCCCTGCAGTTCTATATAATCTGCTTTTGCAGTGCCGCCACAAGCAAACCTGCTCTTCAACTGCTTTGCCACATCCTTAAGACTAACTTCAGAATCCCGAAGCCCCTCAATAACAGTATATTTTTTGCCGAATTTCTTCTTGATTATCTTTACGTGAATAGTCTGGCTCTCTTTAGCAATATCATCAAACGCTAGAAGGTCTTTAGGCAAACCAGTTATAGGATCTTTTTCCATGCTTTAAAACAGCAGATGACTCGAACCTTAATAAAGTTTTTGCCGAAAAATTCGTGCTTTATAAACCATTTTAGGTAATTTTATTAATCGGAAGGTCCAAAATTCATCATAACACGATTTTGGAGGCTGACAAGATGGTAAAGGGATTTTGCATGAAGTGCAGAGTAAAGACTGAAATGAAAGATGCTAAAGCTGGTAAGATGAAGAACGGCAGGGATTGTGTCAAGGGGGTCTGCAGTAAGTGTGGCACAAAAATGTTCAAAATCGGAAAGATGGAGTAAAATCCATTTTTCTCCAATTTCTAACAATGGCTTAATAGACAGTATTTTGTACAATATAAGAAATGCTCCCAGCGGATAGCTTTTTGCATAATTAGGTTCCCGCGGACTATATGTAGTAAAGATGCTCCCGCCGGGATTCGAACCCGGGTCCCGGCCTCGAAAGGGCCGGATGATTGGCCGGACTACACCACAGGAGCAAATAATGCGCTGAGAAGCAATATAATGTCCGTTTCCTCCTAGTTTTCAGGCTGTCTTTTTAAAAGTTTTGTACTGATGCCCCAGAAAGTGCAGGATAGCAAGAACCAGGCCTATCATCAGGATGAATGAGTACAGCATCATATCATAGTAGAATGAGTCTATAGATTTAGGCTGGTCGACATTAATTTCCTTGCCCTCATAGTATAGGTACAAAGGGTCGATGACCTCTTCGCACCTGGACTCATGGGCACACACGTTGTCTCCGCCAGGGTTTTCACAGCAAACCTCGCTGACAGCACAGTCACCCTTGTAATTGCACAAAGTTAGACAGCCATTGGGCCCGCACTTGCTACTCGTTGAGAAGACAACATGGCCTGTCAGGACAGTACTGCCAAAGAAATAACCAATAACAAGCAGGAAGGCAGTGAACACCAAAATAAATCGCTGGTTTCTCATGATAACAGTTTCTGAACTCAAGCATATATAA
>JAFGHY010000061.1 GCA_016929855.1 Candidatus Woesearchaeota archaeon
CTGAAATCCCAGTAAAGAGAAAGTTGATTGAATTTGTAGCCTTTGAAAAGGCATTTTTCTGGATTGACAACATACGCTTTATCGTCGGGGAGCATGGGTCCGGAAATATATCCAATTACAGAAATATCAGGATACTCTGCAATATTTGATATTTTTACACATCTTCCGACAATTTTTGTGTCTTCTATCAGAACATCTGCACAAACAAGACTTGATGTTGCAATCAATACGACTAATACTAATAAAATTGTTGTAAGTTTCATTGTAAAAATTATTAGCAAATCATCATTTAAATATTTAATGTGTCTTCAGCCACTCCAGCTCTTCATCATCTAAGTCCAGTCTGTGAATCATACCTTTCTTTGTCAAGTGCTTCAGGTATGGCACTGTTGTGTCATAAGCTCTAGTCTGGGAAGTGTGAGTTATCTTTGCCAGCTTGGATGCAATACCTTTTGCTCTGGCATGCTTCTGCTTGGCAATCCACATCTTCAATATCCTGCTGCTCGGCTTGTAAGAAATGCTGTGGGAATATCTTTCATCCTTGGCCAATGCCACACCGACACTCAATAGGTCATAGCAATAGACATAATAGCGGTAATACTGCCATTTCCTTATCCGGGCAAAAAACTCGTCAGCCCTGGCCAGGGCAGACATGGCCCTGCTGATATCAAAAGGCTTGGTGTACTCTGCAGGAAGGTTCTCTTCCATCCACAAGAAAAGCTCGTCAATATTTTCCATAATGTTGTTGAAGGTACCCTTGGCGACGTCAGCGCTCAAAGTCTTAAACACCTTGGTCAATGCATCCTGCATGCTTTCAGTTAAGTCCCTCGGGCTTGATGCAAGCACGTCACCTTCAGACAAATTCCCGTCAGCAGAAAGGACCTGCAAGTCAGTTATTGCAGCCCTGAGATCCCCGCCGCTATTCCTAGCCAGCTGAGCCAAAGATTTATCATCAAACTTCACATTCTTCTCTTTGCAGATTCTCTTCAGAACCTCCTTGATGTCAAGGTGATTCAGCTCATGGAATTCAAAAAGTGTTGAAACTTTTTTCAATGGTTTGACCTTGTTACCCTCAGGATTTTCGCAGACAAGGATTATCGGGAAAGCAGACTTTGGTATCATACCCGCTATTGTCGGGACGGCGCCTCGGTCCTTCTGCCCGCTAATGCCTTCAAGCTCGTCGATAAGAATGAGCTTCTTCGTGCCGAAAAGGCTCTGCTGGCCGAGAATGTGATTCAGCAAGGGCTCGAGCTCTGACTTGTTGCGCACGTCACTCGCATTCAGTTCATGCAGTTCAAGACCAAGCTCTCTAGCGACAGCATAAACTGATGATGTCTTTCCACACCCTGTGGGACCCCAAACCATCAAAGCCCTCCTCTTCTGAGGGAAAGTCCTGATGAAATCTGCAATCTGCTTCACTTGGGCCTGCTGGCCTACAATGTCCTTCATCTGCTTTGGAGCAAACTCGTCAACCCAGCTCATGAAAGGCAAGAAAAGAAAGGTATTATTAAAATTATAGGTAAATCAAAGGCATTGTGATATTAAGAAGTATTTTTTTATATGGAAGGGAAAGGCAATTCTACGATATGAACGCTATGAAGAAGAAAAGGTAAGCAACCCAAATAGTCATCAACGTGATCCAGAACCCGACGTGCTTGTTCAACTTCTTGGTCGCACGGGTCTTCTCATGAATCTTGATGACAATGTACCAATTTACGAATGCAATCACAACCCACAGCACGAAGTTCAGCAATGTAACTTTTGTCATTATCAGGGCAGCGCTAAGGCTGATGACCCCCACAATCGCAACGACTACCGCAAGGAAGAACCCTAATTGAGACTCTGCAATATCGTCCTGCGTCCCCAGTCTTGTCTTTGAAATGCCTTCAATGAACATGAAAATTGCCAGACTAATCAGCACCACTGCCGTAGCAAGCACAACAAAAGCTCGTGTCATCGCGCCATTATACATGTTAGAAAAAATAAGGGTTTTGCCAGTATCACTTGTGACATGATTCTGCATGACATTCTGCAGGACAAGCGTCTGCTCAGTATTTAAGTCAATAGTCTTCTGCGAGACCACTATAGAAGCGAAGAAAATTATAGTTGCAAGAATGATTTGAGCATAACCAAGAGTCCTTTTGATGTGCATGAATATTCTATTGTAAGAGGGGGTTTATAAAGTTTGCGAGGAAGGTAATACTCTCCTCACGCCAGGTATCGAACCAGGAATTCAACAATGAAACTATCCTTCGCAGTGTATCACATCATTCACCGTGTATCAAATCTGATATTGCAATGCCACCTAGTGAATCTTAATATCCTCTCATATGGTAACATATAGCATAGTTGGTATGCTCCTTCCATGAATGGGCGTTGTGAACGTGGCATTGCTACAGTAATATTCATTGCAATGACTTCTGCCATCAAAATCACTAAAAATAAAAAGGCAGGCAACAAATATAATGATATGCTGACTTTAGTGCTGAATAGCGGGTCCTCAAGCCTGAAATACCAAGTGTTCTCAGGGGCGCAAAGGATATTCAAAGGACACATAGAAGAAATAGGCATAAGAAGATGCAGGAGCATAGTTGAACATGACGGAAAAAAGATATCAGCGTCATGCAGGATCGACGACCATGCATCAGCACTGCATCATGCGCTTGTAACACTCAAGCTTTACAAGATAATAAGCAACTACACAGATATTGAACGTGTGGGACATCGTGTCGTCCACGGTGGAGAAAAGTACATTAAGCCAACAAAGATAGACCGGAAAGTTATTGATGACATACAGAACCTTTCCAAAATAGCACCATTGCATAATCCTCACAACCTTGCAGGCATACTCGCGTGCAAGAAACTTCTGCCTGCCGCAACTCAAGTAGCTGTATTTGACACTGCATTCCACTCTACAATCCCGAAAAAAGCTTTCATGTACGGCCTACCCGAAAACATATATCATAAATACAAGATCAGAAAGTACGGCTTTCACGGCACCAGCCACAAATACGTATCAAAGCAAGCCATCAAGCTACTGGGAAAACGGGATTCCAGAATAATCACCTGCCACCTTGGCAACGGCAGCAGCGTTACAGCAGTGAAGAACGGAAAGAGCATTGATACAAGCATGGGCTTCAGCCCCCTTGATGGCTTGACAATGGGCACCCGAGCAGGACACCTCGACCCAGAAGTCATACTATTCCTTCTCAGGCAAGGATACACTGAACAGGACCTGCACGAGATGCTCAACAAGAAATCAGGATTCTACGGGCTCACGCACGGCTGCACTGACATGCGAGACCTGCTGGCGTGCGCAGAAGGCAAGACCAGCAAAGTCCACAGCAGAGCAACTCCCAGTGAAGCAAGATTTGTTATCGATATGTTATCCTATGAGATTGTCAAGTTCATCGGAAGCTACACGGCAGTCCTGAATGGAATTGATGCCATAGTCTTCACTGCAGGTATCGGGGAGAACGTCTGGCAAATCAGGAAGAAAGTCTGCGACCAGCTTACTTTCCTTGGAATGAAGCTGAGCTATGAGAAGAACAAGAAAAACAGCCAGGAAATATCTACGCCAGCAAGCAAGGTCAAGGTGTTTGTGATTCCAACTGACGAAGAGAAAGAGATTGTCGAAGAAATAGCAAGAATTCAATAGAAGAACCATTTGATATTCTACAGCACGATTTTTTTTGGGAGCCTATTACACTTATTCTACACGTTCAACTTGAAGTCACTCACGTAGAACCTTAGCAGAACTATTAGCAAGCTAATGACAAGAGGCCCGAGAATAATGCCCACGAAGCCGAACACTTTCAGCCCGCCAAGAACTCCAAGAAGGATTACTGCAGGATGTATTCTTATCTTGTTGCTGATGAGCTTGGGCTTGATGACATTGTCCAACTGCATTATGAAGACTCCTGAATAAATTAAGAGGAATATTGCCCAGGCAAGCTGTCCTGTAATATAAAGATATATTGCTCCAGGAATCCAGACTATAGGAGCACCCACAACAGGCAGGAAGCAAAGTATTATCATGACAAAAGTCCAGAAGAACGCATTAGGGATGCCTGCCATTATGAATCCCAGCCCGTACAATGCTCCTTGGATTATTGCAGTCAAGACCTGGCCGTAGAGCACAGCTTTAGTCACGTCCTCAACCTCCCTGAAGAAGTGAATCTTATACTTCTTTTTGAGGGGCACTAGGTCGTTGATCTCGCTGAAGAACTTGTCCCATTCCTTCAGCAGATAGAACATTATGAAAAAAGTGATGAAAATGCCTATTATTACATCAGCAGCACTGCTGATGATTCCAGGACCCTGCTCGACAATGAAATTCTTTGCGCTCGTCACGAACTGGTGGATAGCGCCTTCAAGGTTGATGTTATAGCCGAGGACATTGAGCTGTTCAAGTGCAGAATTCTCTGCCACCTGGTTCAATTTTGTCAGTGCAGTGCTTCCCTGCTGGATTATGATTTTTGTGATGAGCAGGGTAGGGATGACTAGGACAAAGATGACTATGGTAACGACTATAGACGCTGCCAGGCTTTTCTTTCGAATCCTGTTCTCTATGAGCTCGTAAGCAGGCCTGAAAATGTAAGCGAATATCATGGCCAGTACAATGTACGCAATAAATGGTTTGAGAAGAAATACAGTCAGGACTAGGAACAACAAGAGTATGATAAGAAAAGTGTATTTTGATATCTTTTCAGCATTCATCAAAACGCATGTAGATCGTAGGTTTTTATATTTTGTGAAAAACAAGAGTTTCACATTATCTTAAGAATCTCAAAACCCATCCTGTCAGCGACCCTAACAGCCTCTTCGCCGGTCGGTGCTGCTAAGACAATGCAAGTTCCATCGTAAGTTATTGTATTCAATGGCTCCTGCACCATCATAAGTACTGTAATGTTGTCTGTAGCGTTCTCGCACGTAATAATTGGAGCAGTGAAATTCTGGCCTTCAGGAATATCTGAAGGAAGTTTCGTGAAAGCGCTGCGCGTAGGGATATTGAGAATCTGGAATCTTTCCCCAGTCAGTCGGGCAATCTGTACAGCCGCCTGCACGTAAGTGCTAGGAAGGTCCGGGTCAATAGAAATGTAGAGCAGGTTGTTTGAATCCAGCTTAAGAATCAGCTCTTCTACATTCTCCTGCACGACAATATCCTGCACCTCCCTCGGATGATAATAGAAAGGCACTACCCTGATCTCATTGCCCACCTGTATGGTCGTCTGCCACAAGCCATTCTCACCTTTGACGAAATAAAATCCATTGTAAGTATTAGGGTCTTCCCTGTTATCCTTCACATAAAGCTGAACCATGAAAATCGCGAATACGAGAATTATTACTGCAATGACTATCTTGAAGTAGAAGCCAGCATCGCTCTTTGAATCATCGCTTGAATTCTTATCTTTAGGAGCTACTTTCTTTTTAGTCTTCCTGACTGTTTTTTTGCTTTCAGATTTGATAGTTTTCTTCTTGCCTGCCACTTTTGTACTCCTTCAAGGTATTTTATGGTTGAAGATAACTTCTTTTTAAAAGTATTATGCTTTATTCAATGCACATGAGAAAGATTGAATCCTTAAAATCCTTTTTGAGTTCCGTGATTTCTCCGGAATAAATAGGGTAATGCATATAAATTTCAAGGATTTTCATTAATAATGGATTCACAACCCACAAATGATTATTCATCATTGGACCAGTATTTGGCAAAGAGACCTGACCGAAACCCTTCAAAACCCTTGAATTCAGCATCTTCAAGGTTTATGGATGCTGTTCCAGAGATTCCAGGTCAGGCAAGGCCTCACATCGAAACTGTTGGTCACATCGATGAATTAATTATCGCTCCTAAAATATGGCACCAGCTAGACCAAGCATCACTGCACCGTAGAATCATGGACTTGGCAAGAGCAGACCCTTATGCAACACTCAGGGGAATGATTGAGGAAGTTGTTGACGACGTTACACCTGTAGGTACTCTAATTAGAACAAACAGTCCTTTTAATCCAGAAGTTGAGATTAGATATGCAAGAGCAGCCCGTGTTGCTCAATTCTTTGCAGAAAACCACGCACCAATTGGAGGCTATGACTGTGACACTCCGCTAATGGCTGTACTAAGCACAATTCGACTGCTATTTGACAAAAGATATAGTAAGCGTTGGTTTGAAGTGGATCGCAAGGACGATTACATGCTGGACACATCATTTTTTGAGATGCTTGAAAACATGGGATTCTATGAAGCCATAAAGCCAGTAGATTATCAACAAGTACTGAATGAACTGGAATCTGATGATAGGATAATCCAAAGGGGC
>JAFGHY010000062.1 GCA_016929855.1 Candidatus Woesearchaeota archaeon
ACAATTCCTAGAATTATATCCAACAATAGCAAAAGGTTTTCAAAGATATTATGATAAAGATATGCATTGGTATGACTGGTTTGTGAATTTTTATCTTCAACTTCAGGACGCTTATCATGAGGCACCAGAGATGGCGTCATCAATACTAGCAGCAGCAAGAGAGGAGGTTGTAGAAATTCCTATATTTATTAGAAATAAAATTAACAACGCGTATTTCACCAGATTGGCACTTCATACACTGCAACATGAGCAAATTGCAAGAGCATTAGATGACTTTGAACCAGCAGATATGATACAACATCCAAACCGTATGAGAAGACGACTTAGAGAAGTGGTCGACCTTACTATAAACTAACAACAGAAAACTATTTAATTCATGTTGTTTTGTTTTCTCAGTATGACATTTACGATTAGAGAAATAACAAAAGATGACATTACACCAGAGTTCTTTGAAACATTAAGTAATCTAAAACCAAAAAATCTAGATAGGGATTTGGAAAAAGCAAAAAAAATCTTTGCAGAAATGGCAGACAATCCCATCTATAACACGTTTGTTGCAGTTGATGATGGAACAGGAGAAGTAATTGGAACCACGTCAGTTCTAATTGAGCAGAAGTTTATCAATAATTTTGGAAAGTGTGCGCACCTGGAAGACGTTGCGGTAAGAAAAGGATTTCAAGAAAAAGGTATTGGGAAAACCCTTGTGCAGAAGGCCATTGAATTCGCAAAAGAAAACAAATGCTATAAGATGATACTCACTTGCGCAAAGCACAACATTGAATTCTACAAAAAATTGGGTTTCAGGAAGTACAAAGAGCAGTCAATGATAATGCGGTGGGATGAATAAGATGGGCCCAGAGGGATTCGAACCCCCGACCTGCCGGTGTCCTTGAGTATAATAACTCCTAAGAGCCGGCTGCTCTACCAGGCTGAGCCATAGGCCCGATGCTTATCAATGCAGGTGGATTTGAATCATTTAAAAATATGACGCTGCAGATGAACGCCACGACCTGGAAAACATCCTTACTTTGTGCGGATGAATCCAGCTCGTGCAAAGCACTTAGGAACCGGTGGATTGAACAGAGTGAAATCCGCCCGCTCAGACCTATTGAGCTTTGCTCAATGCTCAAACTCTGTAAGAGTTTGTTGGGAATGCGTAAAGAGCCGAACGCCACGACCCGGTATCGGGCATAGTAGGCGTGTTGCCTGCTCAATCTTAGCATACCTCCTGGATTGTTTTAGAGTTATTATTACACTTCTTTTAACTACTTTTCTTAAATTAGGCAAATTTGAAACGATAACTTTAAATATCAATTGATAATATTAAGTATCAAATGAAAAGAAAAGATATCAGACAATCGATTCAGGAATATTTTTTTATCAATCCTACAGCCAAGCTGAGAGTCAGAGAGATAGAAAGGCTATTGAAATCACCTCTGCCTTCAGTCATCAGATACTGCAGGGAACTGGAAAAAGAAGGGATTCTCACAACAGAGATAACAGGTAATGTGACTTTTTACACAGCAGACAGAGGAAGCGAAAGATATCTGTTAGAGAAAAAGCTATATAACATAAAATTGCTGTATGTATCAGGCATGGTAGAATTCATAAGACGAGAGTTAAGCAACCCTGCCATTGTGCTTTTTGGCTCATTCGCTAAAGGTGAGGACATTGAATCCAGTGACATAGATCTGTATATAGAAACTCCCTCGAATAAGAGAATATCTCTGGAGAAATTTGATAAGGTTTTAGGAAGGACGATACAGATGATTCGGCATAAGACTATAAAAGACATTGCCAACAAGCACTTGGCAAACAATATAATTAATGGTATAACATTGAACAATTACATAGAGGTCTTCACATGAAAGAAGCAAACTGGAATGACTGCCTGAATAGCAGATCTGCAAAAAAAGCCAGTCCAGACATTAGGAGGGCAGAATCATTGGCAGAGACTGCAAAGGAAAGATTAAGCCTAATAAGAGATGTAAATAAGAAAAATTGCAATTTTGTTTTTGAGGACTATTATACATCAATTTTGGAATTGTTGCAGGCTTTGGCTTTTAAGGATGGATACAATATTTTGAATCATATCTGCTTAGGATTTTATCTTAGAGACATCCTTAATAAAGACAAACTATATCCTCTGTTTGATGACATAAGGTACAAGCGGAATTCTCTTACCTATTATGGGAGCAAGATGGATTTTGAGACAGCAATACAAGCAATTGAAAAATGTAAGAAGATTGTTTATGAGTTGGAAAGTGTGGGTTCTTAATTGAGAAAATATTTCAGCAGATTCGATGTTCAAGTGTTATTAAAACGAATATGTTAGTTTAAATTGGAAATACTTTCATTTATTTAGCCAACATATGGCAATACGCCTACTAGTTCAAACGCCACGACCCGGAAAACATCCTTACTTTGTGCGGATGATCCCGTGTCTTGTCGTCACTGCATGACGCCACGACCCGGTGTTGGGCCTGGCAGGCGTATTGCCTTCTCAGTCTTAGCATGCCTCCTGGATTGTTTTTAAGGTATTGTTGGTTTGGAGTTGAGAATTATTTATAATTCAATTGGTCTAACAATATTATATATTAACAAACATGAGTGGATGCTGTTTGAAATTCCCAGCGTTAATTACCCTTTATTATTATATTTTTTAAAATAAAGGGTAAACTTTATATATGAGTTGATGTATATACTGTGTATGGTGTATATCTACAAGAAAAGGATAGGGAAAAAGGACTACTATTATCTTAGAGCTTCAGTCAAGCAAAAGCAGAAGCTCATAACAAAGGATATTGCTTACTTGGGGGATGATCCAGAAAAAATATATGAAAAACTTGAGGCCCTTCCTCAGAAAGAAATCAGGAAATCATACCATAAACTCAAGCGTTTCATTGAATCCGATTATTACCTAAAAAAGGCAGAAGAGCAAAATCATGATATTGAATTTGATGGTATCAATGAGGTTGAGGCCTGCAGGATTCACTGGAGGTCGAAGGTGCTTAGGTTGGATGAGAAAACCTTGCATGAGACGTTAAGGAATTTTGTCATTGAGCTGACGTATAATACAACATCCATTGAGGGCAATACTATAACTCTCAAAGAGGCTCATAGATTGTTGGCGGAGAACCTCACTCCAAAAAACCGCACCTTAAGGGAGATTTATGATATTAAGAACACAGAGAATGTTTTTTTCGAACTCTGGAAAGAAAAGGAAGATTTAACCCATGAATTCATAATAGAACTGCACAAATCACTTCTGAAGAACATTGACGAAAGGACAGGTTACAGAACCGGAGATGTCAGAGTCTTCAGGTCAAGTTTCAAATCAACACCTCACCAATTCATTGCAGCTGATATGGATGCTTTGTTGCAATGGTACAAGGAAAATCAAGACATCCATCCATTAATCCTGGCTTGCGTATTCCATCATAAATTCGAAAAAATACACCCCTTCTTCGACGGCAATGGCAGAACCGGAAGAATGCTGATGAACTACATTCTCATGCAGAGAAGATACCCTCCGATAATACACCAGAAAAAACATAGAACAGAATACCTTGATGCCCTGCAGGACGCAGACAAGTGTCCTTTGGGCAAATATGACAAGAAAAGCTATGAAAAACTCGTGGAATTAAGCTCATTCTTCATGCAAGACAAGTACTGGGATAACTTCTTGATTTGAAATTAGTCTTCAAGCCAAGATAAACTATAATAGCATGCAAAATGTTTTTTGAATTATCAGCTATCAGAATAATCACAAAGACCACATATGGCAATACGCCTATTAGTTCTAACGCCACGACCCGGATTTGAACCGGGGATCCCTAAACGGGACGAGCTCGCTGGAAGCGCTTACTTTTCCAGGCTCGCGCAATACCAGGCTATGCGATCGTGGCAAATTGCTCTTAATCGCTTCTAGGTGAGCTAAGCTATGCTTACGCTCGCCCCTTTTTCGCCAGCCTTTTGGCAAAAGGCTGGAACGACTATGCGATTGTGGCAATGGATATTTGTTGAAGATGCACGTAGTTTTTAAAGATTCTCTCAAATTACTCAATAAATTTTATATAATCCACTATAAATATACATTCAATGAAGTACCTAATGCTCTTTGCAATCACAGGATTATTGCTGTTATCAGCCTGTTCCCAGTCCAGTGGAAAGGCCTATGATGTCTCTGAAATGGATATGAGTATTAATGTCAAATGCACTCTAAATGTAGGGACAGAGTATTATGTCAAAGACAAAGTGATAAAGATTTTAGAGCCGGACGGAAGCACATACTGGCTTACAGAGTTTGCATTCTTGGAACTCAAAGAAGACTACATTCTGGTAATGCCGACGTCTGAGGCAGATCACGATTATTTTCAAGTGAGAGAGATGCTGAATGATGAAGTCAACCTGAAGTGTGTAAGAGATGTTGTGGCTGATGAAGATGTAGTAATACCGGATCTTGTACTACTGGCAGTTGATGAGTTCAATGGCGACGTGGATTTTGTTCTTGAGCAGATTCGCTCATAATTTAATTATCCTCAAACTTCTTATTCAGGTCCAGTTCTTCATCCTGAACATAGGCTAGCCCGTACTTGAGAGCCAAGAAAGCTTTCTCGAGTTCTTTTCCAAGATATGCTGCGTGGTCGAAGTTCGTGAACAAATGCTCTTTGTGCGCCTCAAAGTAAATGTCCTGCGGGCGCTTGCCTGAGATGAGAACTTCGATGACATTGTCTTTCTTGCAGAAACCCACTTCAATCTCCTTCTTTTTCCTATTAATGCGAATCAGAAAATAGCCTTTAGGGTCGATAGTCCAGTCCTTCATATCATGATACTGGCCCTTTATGTCCTTGTGCTCCTTAGCAAGAGTTGGTTTCATTGTCAAGTGTGTAATTTGGCTTTGTTTTTTAAGTTACTGGATAAAGCAACAATACTGCTGGCAGGCAAAGGAAGACATGGTTTCTTGTAATCAGCAACAACAATAATGGCAGGCAAACCGGTTTTTCTGCGAAAAACCTTCACATGAGACATGTGATTTGCGCCAAGGTTGTTGCCCAGGATTATGAAAATTTTTTTCATGGCGAGGACAAGGTGGGGGTTGCCCCCTCCGGGGTGCCGAGTAGGACAAACGAACGTAGTGAGTTTGGCCGTCCGAAGTCTATAAATGAAAAAAATTGAATATAATGAAATACAAAATTTAGAACAAAATACTGCATTAAGCGTCTATCATCTCAATCTCGATGTTAAGACCGTCAGGGATTGGAACACGCATCACTAATCGCAAGGCTCGCTCGTCAATGCCCAAATCAATAAGGCGTTTGTGAACCCGCATCTCATACCTTTCCCAAGAAGCCTTTCCTTCACCGTCAGGACTTTTCCTGGTAGTGATCTTAAGCTTCTTTGTGGGGAGAGGGATAGGTCCTCTAAGCACGACACCAGTCTTCTCTGCAATACTCTTTATGTACTCGCACGTCTGGTTTATCTTGTTTATGTCTGTGCTTGCCAACTTTATCCTTGCTTTCTGCATTTCGCGTTCCTCATGATAAACATCCGGTTCACCATGCGTAAAAGAAAAGAAAAAATGTATTGATTCTACATCGGTTTCTTGACGAGGTCAATACACATACCTGCAGCCACTGTCTGTCCGCTATCCCTGATAGCGAAGTTAGCCAGCTGTGGTATGTCTGCTTTCTTCTCAATTACCAGTGGTTGAACTGGTTTAACCTTAATGATAGCTGCGTCACCGTTCTTGATGAAGTCAGGATGCTCCTGCAATGTCTCACCAGTAGCAGGGTTCAGGGTCTTCTCAATAGACGTGACCTGGCATGCAACCTGCGCAGTGTGTATGTGGAACACAGGAGTGTATCCTACAGTCATAACACTAGGGTGGTTGATGACAATAATCTGAGCTGTGAACTCAGTAGCCACAGTAGGCACGTTGCTTGAATGCCCGATAACATCTCCCCTTGTAATATCCTTCTTGCCGAATCCTCTAACATTGAATCCAACATTGTCGCCAGGCAGGGCTTCCTTCAACTGCTCGTGGTGCATCTCAATGGTCTTGCATTCGCCAGGAACGCCTTTACCTTCACGTCCTGGAACTGCTATGACCTTGTCGCCAACTTTCATGATGCCTGTCTCGACACGGCCTACAGGGACTACACCGATTCCAGTGATGTTGTAAACGTCCTGGATAGGCAGCCTCAATGGCAGCTGTGTTGGTTTCTCAGGCTCTTTGATATTGTCAAGGGCTTCAAGAAGTGTTGGGCCGGTGTACCAGCTCATCTTTACAGTCTTCTTGGCAACATTGTCGCCAACAAGGCTTGCCAATGGAACGAACTGGATCTCTGCAGTATTGTAACCGACAGTTTTCAGCAAAGTTTCAACGTCAGCCTTGACCTTGTTGAACCTGTCCTGTGAGAATTCGACGCCGCTGATGTCCATCTTGTTGATTGCTACAATCATCTGCTGGACACCTAATACCTTGCTCAGGTAAGCGTGCTCTTTTGTTTGAGCATTGACTCCATCGTTTGCAGCGACAACCAAGACTCCAGCGTCAGCCTGGCTTGCGCCGGTAATCATGTTCTTGATAAAGTCCCTGTGTCCTGGAGCGTCAATGATTGTAAAGTAGTACTTGTCTGTCTCGAATCTCTTGTGAGCCAGGTCAATCGTAACTCCTCTCTCCTGCTCTTCCTTTAGGTTATCCATCACAAAAGCGAACTCAAATCCGCCTTTTCCGAGCTGCTCAGCCTTTTCCTTCAATTTTCTCAAGGCCTGTTCGGAGATATTACCAGTGTCGAAGAGCAGCCTTCCGACTGTTGTGCTCTTTCCATGGTCAACGTGACCGATGAAAACAATATTTATGTGTGGTTTTTTGTCAGCCATAATCTCTCCTCCATATGAGTATCATAAGTCGGCAAATCACTATTTACCCCTTTCCGTGCAGAAAATGACGATGGTTTAAAAAGCTTTTGCTTATGGAATTTTTGAAGAAGGGACAGTCTGCCCGCCATTCCCTGCAATACACTTAACACACTAGAATCTTTGCACGGATCTTCGCACAAGCAAACCTGATTCAATGCACGAGCCATTCAATAGCTCTTAAGGTATTCACCACCAATATTTTTAATAAAAACAAATTTTCCCCAAACCATGGAATCCGATATTTCTCTTGGAAAGCGGGCAAGCAAGCAATCTGATATGCACTCAGAACTTGAGAGGCGACTCAGCACATATGAAGGCAGAAGGGCTGTCCACCAAGAGGATGTAAGTGTAGGAGACCTTGATATATATAGGCATGTGAACAATTCAAACTTCTGGGGTTACCTTGTCAAAGGGATTGAGCACCTGAAACGCCTGACCGGCATGACAGATGAAAAACTAGCTGCTGATTTCCTGACAAGACTATTCCTCAACCGGCTAGTGTTGAAGTACAAAGGACAGCTGGAACCAGGAGAGAAAGTAGTCATCACAACCCAAATCACACGAGTTGATGCCAAAAATGGTACGTTCAGTATTGAACAGCTGATGAAAGACAGCAAAGACATACCCATAGCTGAAGCGGCAAGCTATCACACAGTTGAAGACTACATACCTTCGCCGGAACTTGGCATGGGCTCTCACATGGATGCAATCAGCTACATGAGTGACCTTGAAAAAGGAAGAGCAGACTTCCAAAAAGACTTTGGAATCGATGAATTCACCCTGGAAGAAGAAGGCCATGGCCTTTGGGTCAGGCGCTCAGACATACAATTAAACAGAAGAGTACCTCCAGGCCAGCCAGTCCAAAGAAGCCACAGCTTCAAGGGCTACAGAAGTTCGAAAATAGTCCAGTTCGAAAGACGACTGTTCTTGGATGACAATGAACCTTTCCTTGAAGCAGCAAGTGACCACTACTTTGTTACCCTACCAG
>JAFGHY010000063.1 GCA_016929855.1 Candidatus Woesearchaeota archaeon
AAGCATTAATGAAATTAGTTTTTTTACCATTTTTTATCAAGAAATGTTTATTTGTTTTATTTTTTGGCTAGTTGATTTAATTGAGTTTGTCACTTGGTTATAATTGAGGACAATAAAATCATCTCGGGTGAAAATCCAATTAACACCGCCGTCAAAGTTTGATGGTGCTGATCCGTCATAAGATCCACTTTGGGGTTCGACAACATAAATATAGTTCACAGCGTTTGGGCCATATATGTTAATCATTCCGCTGATTCCAGTTTCCATGTGGCAACTACCACCGCCTCCCTGATAACATCCGCCGACAGCGTATATCTGACAAGGACAGGTTAGGGATAGACCTTCTGACATGAGGGATGATGGTCTCACTTGAATGTAAACTTGGTTACAAAAACTGCTTGCTCTGTCATACTCTGCTCTTAACCAAGCAGCCATGAACATTCCAAAATCATCACAATCTCCTTCTTTTGAAAGCCAAAAAGTATCCGGGTCGAATATTCTTTGACCATCTGCGAAGTTAGATGTTGTTTCATCGTCTACCCAAGTAAAACCAATGCAACCTTTCATATCTGCTCCCATCTTATTTGCATTGATAATACAAGAACTGCCGGTTTGAGTAATTGGATCACCACACAGGTCATGAATTTTGCTCAACCGATCAGATGAAACCGTGCTGCTGTCTTTGACAAATGTTTCTAGGTTATTAATGGTGTACGTAATGTCCTGAATCTCTCTCTTGACTGTTTCAACTTGCTGAGATTGTTGTCCTAATTCAGTTTCTGTCTCTGATAACTCATATTGCAAACTTTGTCTTGTTTGTTGTTCATTCCTCAAGGAACTTCTTAACGAAGATATCTCTTGGCTTTGAGTAGATATCTTATTTTGAGCGGTATTCAACTCCTGCTCCTTTTGCCTTCTAAGATTGATTTCTGCGTTTTTTGCCGCTTGTTCTTGCTCGTACAGTTGTGTGTACCTAGCTCGTTCTGATGTTTCGTAGTGAAAACGATTATAATAATCATTGTAGTTCATATTATAATACCACACTTCATATGCTAAGATGCCTATTGCAATAACTAGAACTGTGATGATTATGTATGGAATGTATTGAGAGAATTTTTTGACTTCTCTATCAGTCGGTTTCTCCTTTTTTATATAATCCTTCTGAACAGTTTTGAGTTTGTTCCCGCACTTGACACAGAACTTCGTCCCTTCTTTGTTGCTATGACCGCATTTAGTACAAAATACCATCAAACACCTTCCATATCTAGTGTAATTAATCTTCAGGCTTTAGTCTATTTAAGTCAATCACAACATCAGTCACAGTTGGGCATCGGCTGGAAGTCACTTCAATAGAACTTATATCATCATACTCAATATTTTCTTTCCATTCACCTTCAACAATTGCTGTTGATAACCCTTGAGTCATACACGCATCAGCCGATAAGGTTATATCATCTTGAAGTATTTTTCCGTCTTTAAATGTCGTCTTTAATTTTGCCCAACCGCCTTGATTTGAATAGACGCAAAAGTTTACTCCTGCAAATTTATATGGCCCGAGTCCGGAAGCACCGCGCATTATCTTTAACTGAAGATTGTCGCAGAAGGTTTTCTCCGCGGTTATTTGTGCTAATTGCTGCTCCAATTCTGCTCTTTTTTGCGTGTTGTTATCTACGATTATAACTGCCAGTATTAACACCACTCCAACAGCAACACCCAAAAATAACCAGGTGTGCTGTTTGAAAACGCTCTTGCTTTCTCTAACTTCCATTTTTACACGCATTCCACATTTAGGACAGAAATCATCTTCCTTCGAAAGGTTAGCTCCGCATTTTCCGCAATGTTTCATAGTATCACCACAATTATCTAGCAGTTTTATGTTTCCAATAATTGCTAAAAGAGGTACTGAATGCTAACAAGGTAATAAGCAAATACATCAAACCAGTATCAACGTTTACAATCATCCCTGCCCCCAAGAACCAGGCAGTATTAATCAGTATAAAAAGAGAGTATACTCCGATACAAAGTTGTATAACTGCAATAACATAGTGCATTTGGTACTTTTCAAAAGATTTCGATTCTTTCTTCTCCTTCACTTCAACTATTTTATTTGGTTCTGCTTTTTCTATTTTCTTTTTTGTAACGAGTTTCTCTCCGCAGTCCTCACAGAAGTTAAAATCATCATCATATTCTTTTTCACATTTTTGACAGATTTTCATTTTTAATAGAAACTTATTTTTTCGCTAGGAATCCTGTACCTGTAAGTAAACACAAAATGCTACCAGCAATCACAACAATTGGCACTATTGATATGCTTCCAACAATCAATAAAACTAACAGAACCACCAGAGGTATAAAGACAATAGTAACGCCTATTATTCTTTGAGCAGTCCACCAACCTCTCTGGTTCGCACTTACATCATCACCTTGCTTTTTCTCTAATTTTTTACCACAGCTTGAACAAAATATTTCATGTTCTTTGAATTCTTTGTTACAATTTGGACATACTTTCATCTAATCACCCTCATCAGTACAAGAAAGATATTGTTAGATAATACAGGCAAAGACTGATTATGATAAAAAATCATAAGCGACCTCTTTTTAGCGTCTAAAAGCACTTTTTCTTTATAAACCTTCCTTCTCATGCCCTACGAAATACCTGCCGAGATAGCTTACGAGGAGAAGATTATCTTTGGGCTGACTTTCAGGCAGCTTGTGTATTGCCTGTTGTTCAGCCCTGTAGTGTTAGCTATATTGTTTAAGGCGCCTTTTGATATTCGCGTCAGGGTTGGCTTGGCGTTGATCCCTGCGGGCATCTGTGCGTTGTTCATCTATACTCCGATTATGAAGTGGTTTCTTGATTGGTATCGTTGGCTTGATTGGAGGGAGTTCTATCTCATGGATAATCACATGAAGAGGATGTTCCGGCTTGATAAAATCAAAAACACAGCCGTGCATATCTCAAGCAGGCGATTATCAGTCATCCGTGTTGAGCCTATTAATTTCAGCATCAGGAACAAGCAGGAGAAAGACATCACGATAATGGCGTTCCAGCGTTTCCTGAACAGCTTGGACTTCCCGGTGCAGATTGTCATAGCGACTGACAGCATCAACCTTGATTACTATACAGCGAATCAGGAGATGAAGGCAGAAGACGTTGCCAGGAAAACCAAGAACGAGCAATACACCGAGCTGTTCAAGGACTACAAGGCGCATCTGTATAGCACCGTGTCGAAAGGAAGTCTTGTCAATCGTTTGTTCTATCTTGTTGTTCCTGAGAGCGGGCGTCTTGGCCTTGGCATCCAGGTTGATGTGTGCTGCGACCTGCTGAAGAACATCGGTTTGAGGCACAAGGTTCTGGCTGGCGAGGAGTTGAAGCAGGCGTTGGCTGGTTTTTTCAATAATCTTTACGTGGATGATGACAAGAAAGTGCTTCTTGACGAAAAACTGGGTGAAGAGAACCAGTTGCACTACGATGTCGCTCCGAAATGTGTCCGCAATCACATGGACTGCATCCAGGTCGGTGACAAGCTCGCAAGGACTATTGCTGTCAAGGGCTATCCGCGCATCGTGGAGGCTGGCTTCCTTGACAAGCTCATAACGATTAACGGGGATTTTGACCTGTCTATCCATATCGAGCCTTTTGAGATTGAGCGTATGATGGTTACTCTCAACCGCGAGCTTCAGAAGCAACGTGCTGACCTGTATGCGATGCAGCAGAAGGGGATAATCAACCCCGCCTTAGAAATCAAGTACAAGGATACTCGTGCTGTGATGGAGAACATCCAGATGGGCAGCGAGAAGCTGTTCAATGTCTCGCTTTACATTACCTGCAAAGGTTCGTCGATAAAAGAGCTTGACCTGCTGACGAAGAAGGTTGAGTCCGAGCTTAATGCGTTGCTTATGCTTTCTTACAGGCCGAGGTTTCTCATGCACAAGGGAGTAAAGTCTACTTTCCCTGTTGCTGAGAACGAGCTGGGTGTCAGACGCAGTGTTACTACGAAAGCGCTCTCTGCGTTTTTCCCTTTCACGAGCCAGTTCTTGCAGATTGATGAGGATGGCATCTGGCTTGGCCTCAATGGGAATAACATCCCGATTATCAAGGATTTGTTCAAGCTGTACAACATCAACGGAGTAATTCTAGCGAGTAGCGGAGGCGGGAAGAGCTACTTTACAAAGCTCATGATCTCCCGCCTCCTTCTGAACGGCACAAAAGTCATGGTTGTAGACCCTCAGTCAGAATACACTGACCTCGTGCAGAGGTTCAACGGGCAGCTCGTGACTATCTCAAGGACATCTAACACAATCATAAACCCTCTTGACTTGATGGGGCATGACTTTGATGAGAAGAAGCTGACGCTAATGGACTTGTTCCCTGTCATGCTAGGCCAGACCAGTGAGATACAGAAGGCTGTCCTTGACAGGGCATTGACCATAATCTACGCCAGCAAGACGATTACCAACAATCCTGAAACGTGGAGAAACGCTCCTCCGATGATGAGCGACCTTCTTGACCAGCTCAAGAAGATGTCAAAGACTGCCACGAAAGTGGAGTCAGAAACATACAGGAGTCTCATAAACCGCATCGAGATGTATGTAACAGGCGTCTTCTCGTTCCTAAACAAGCAGACAAATATCAACTTCAACAACAGATTCGTGTGCTTCAATATCGGTGACATGCCTAACCAGGTCAAGCCTGCCGTGATGTTCCTCATCCTAGATTATGTCTACATGAAGATGCGTAAAGACATAGAACGCAAAATCCTCGTAATTGATGAAGCTTGGAGTCTTTTGGAACGCACGGAAGATGAGAGCTACATCTTCCGCATAGTCAAGACATGCAGGAAGTTCAACATGGGATTATTGTTGATAACGCAGGATGTCGCAGACCTTCTCAAGAATGAGGCAGGCAAGGCGCTTCTCAACAACTCAGAATACACCCTTCTACTCCGCCAGAAGCCAGCAATCATTGAGCAGGTCGAAACCACGTTCAGGTTGAGCCAGAAAGAGAAAGAGCACCTGCTGACTGCGAAAGCAGGCGAAGGCATCATCATAATCTCGAACGAGCACTCTGAGATAAGGATAGTCGCAAGCCCTGAAGAGCACAAAATCATAACTACAAACGCTGACGAGCGCCTCAAGAAAGAGATGGATAATGCCAAAGAGCCAACAACGCACTATGAGACTCCCACCCCACCCGCCCAACAAGACAAAGGGTTCTACAAGAAAGCCAACCTTTCAGAGATCGAAGCCAAGCAGCTTCTTGAAAAGGGATACATCGTCAGCGAGCATGTAGGCTTGTTTGGAGGCCGCAGGGAAGAATATCTCCTTAAGCCCAGGCATAATGAGAGCCCAGAGCACTTCTTCACAGTCAAGGCCATAGAGGAATACCTGCGCCAATACACAGACAAGGTCGTGCTTTACGAGACCACCAAGCCAGACATAGTGTTTGAAGCCAACGGCAAAAAGATAGCAGTAGAGGTGGAGACAGGCAAGAAGTTCAAAAAAGACCATAACAAACTGTTACAGAAGGTTGCGAGCAATAACAAGGAGTATGGTAACGGTTGGTTCTTTGTGGTAATCAATGTGAAAGATGACAAGGAGAGATACGGAAAGCTCGCAACAACTTATGCAAGAAGGGAGGTGCCAAACTACGTCAAGGACTGCTTTAAGCAGGCCGGAAATCAAAATAACCCCGACGAAAAGGGCACCGAAACCACACGTCAATCGCCGAATTCAAGTTCTGAGGCTAAAAGCCCTGAAAGCCTTGAATTCGGCGGAAACGGAAGTCAAAATCTGCCCCTTAATAGAGCTGGAACAGCTTGAATTCGTAACCATGAAACTGCCCCATTTCATCAAAAAGCGGATTGACACGCGTAAGATCAAGCGTCTTACGCTAGAGGACAAGCGCAAGCTCGTCACGGTCATTGAGCACAGGCAGAAGGAGGAGGAAGAGGAGAAAAAAGAGGAAGCCGCTCCGCAGCAGGAGCCAACTAAATCAGAACAACCTGAACCGGAGGCCAACAAGATGGAGACCAAAACCAGCATACAATTGGAAGGCAAGGAAGAGGAGAACGCAGCCCCTCAGCAAAAGAGGAACGTTCCCCTGATAGAGACACACATCAGCAAGAGCAAGGATGGAAAGTACATCATCCACAAGACAGTCATCACAGACATCAAGCCAGTGGCGTATTACGAGAAAGTCTTGCAGGGCTCTGAATAAGAGCCCTTATTTTTATTGTTCATAGAAATGCTTGCATAAACAGGCGAAAACTGCTTATGTGGTACTACGATGGGTAACGCTCCGTCCGATGACTAACAGTGCATATTATCATTAGCTTGGTGTTTTCTGTGTTACAGGTTTAACATCTGCAAGGTACTGGTAATCAGGATAGTCCTCGACGCATACGAAATAATACAGGTCAGCTATGCCTAATAAATCATCTTCAGACTCCGCATGTAAAAATTTATTACCACAAACTTTCTTTACAGGTATTATTCCTGTAACCGCCTCATTGATTCCGAACAATTCTTTGAATATCGGATTAGAGAAACAAAAGGAGGATTTTTCATATGGTTTAGTTATGATTGCTTTGTCTTTTTCTATCGTTTCAAACACAATCATATCAATCTTCCAGCTCGTACCCCACCAGGCATGTGCGTAAAAACTTAAGTGTTTGTCTTTTAAGAATGGAAACCTCTTTTTGAATCGGTTATCGAAATCCTCTTTCTTAAAGAGGTATCCTTTTCCATCTCCGAATGTAACTTTTTGCATGATAATCCCTTAGATTACTAAAAATGCTGTCTAAACTTCTTTTAACAATTCACCACAACATTTTCTCGACATATTCATCAGGGTCGTAGTTCTTCTTGCATCTGCCATCGTTAGTGGCAAATTTTCCAACGTCGTTGTAGTCCAATTCTAACTCTTCATCTTTCATGTTTATTCCTCCGAATAACCACCAATTAAGTCTTTGACTCGGTCTGTCATAGGATATCTGCTTGGCTCCTTAACAGAAACCCGTGGCTCTTGTCCATAGACTCGCACGTGTTCCCTTACTATCGTTGCTCTTACCATTGTTTTTACCTCCACTTATGGTTGTTTTTGTTGAAACCTTTTGAAACATCGTTTTGGATTTGAATGTCAAAACTGGAAAGTCGAACTAATAATTTCTTTATTACACTGTGTTTCTTGTTAAGCCAATCAAGGTAATCGGTTGCGTTTTTCTCAAGTTGGATATACTTATTCGTCATCTTCTTGATTGTCACATAGCTATCCTTATCATCACAATGCGTTTTCTGGAGAGCGTTGCCTTTCTCTTTAAACTCGATAATATCATTTGTGACCTCCTCAAGCTTGCTTGCAAAGAGCAAATCCGTGTATTCTAATGCATCTTTGACTGAGTCTTTATTTACAGGTATGTCCTCCATATTATCTGTCATTTTATGCCACCCTGGCTCGTTTAAAAGCATTTTGACCCATTTAACAAATATAGAAATCTAGAAGGTATTTAAGCATTTTATACAATTGTAGAATTAGCTATTACTACTTAATCGATAAACCAATTCTCGTCCTTTCTTTCTTTCAGTTATCAAATTCATCTTCTTCAGTTGTTTTACATGTCTATAAATCGTATAACTATCTAAATTTTTACGCTTGACTTCTTTCAGTATATCTTGAATATCCTTGATGCTTAATTCACGTTCATACTGCTGCAAATCATAAGGGTAAGATTTTGCAATAACTTTGTAGATATCCTCAAGTCCGCGATAACTTTTATGTAGAGTAGCTATTACTTCTCCCACATCTTTGTCTTGTAATTGGGCCAAACTTTTTTTCCGCCTCACAATATTCGCTTGCGTTTTTGATCTTTGTATAAATGCAAAAACGAGACATGCGACCCAACCAACACCGGTGGCACCAAGCAGTAGGTTAATTAGAAAAATCTTAAATCTATCCGGGTGTGTTCTCCAATATGCAAAAATTGTGGGTAAAAAATATAAAACAGAAAATCCCAAATACATCAAAACTTGTTTTATTCCATATGCGTGATTTGCTACAAACTCAAAAAAATGATTCAATATTCTATTTGCCGTAAGATTGCCGACCCGCACCGCATTATTTCCGAACAGCTCGGAAGCTCTTCGGTTTTTTCTACGCAACTTATTTTAAGACGGAAAACATAGTAAAATGAGTCAAAAACGCACTAGGTGGATTAAATCCAGCGTCGATAGAACCGGGGGTGCATCTCACGATGGCAAATTATATAAGTAACATCTGCTTTTTGATATACGCAAGATACCCCGACGGTATAAAGGAAAATACCTTCTGGGTAGCCAAAGATTTTGGCAAAAAAACACAAGACGTGCATTGTCACAGCCTCTGAGAATGGTGTTCCTTGAGGTTTTGGCGGCTATCTTCCTCGGTGTGAATGCCGGGATAATAACAGGCCTCATCCCTGGCATCCACATCAACTTAGTCTCGCTCATCCTTCTCTCACTCTCTCCGGTCCTGCTGCATTACACTAAC
>JAFGHY010000064.1 GCA_016929855.1 Candidatus Woesearchaeota archaeon
CTACCCATCTTGGTACAGTCAATCTTCAATTCCTTCTTCGTGTCAGCATCATGGTCAATCACAATGAGCTGTCCTGCAACATCCCCCCCCTTCTCCTCAGGAATGAAACCCAGTTGCTCTCTCTGCACGCTCAGCATCGCCTCAATATCGTCCATCACAGTATCAGACTCGGGCTGTTCATTAAACTTTGCGTCACCCCAGTTCTTTGAGACATAATACGCTTCCCTCTTCGTCATAATATCATCAGTCTCAACCACCTTCTTAGACTCAGACATCAGCCTCAATGTCTGAGCGAAAGTCTTGACTGTACTGGCAGTCAATGTGCGCGTCTTAGTCTTGCCAAGAAGCTCAAAGTAACCATCCTTTGAATTGTAAGCTACGTTGTTTAACGCACGAATGGGAGTCACCAGAGTAGGCGGGTGTTTGCCGATTATCTGCTTCTCAATCTTCTCTGCCTGATCAACAATCTTCTTGACAACTTCCTTTGACATCTTCACTCCAGCTTAGTCTGCCTTGACCTCTTTCTCCTTGAATTTTTATAATCAAATTCTGATTCCTCATCTGAAGAATCATTGTTCTCTTCGCCCTTTCCAATGCTGGCAAACTTTTTGTCATAATCAACATTCTTGGAAGGGTCAAACTCCATATCCTCAAGCTTACCACGGTCTTTTTCCAGGATATGACGCAATTCAATCTCCAAAGCCTTCCGCCTGGCATCATCCAACGCCAGTAGTTCCTGCAAGCCGATAGCTACGTGCTCAAGGTACTTTTCGATATAAGACCTCTTCTTCAGCTCATCACCAACACGTCTTTTCTTGGCGGTATACTTCATAAGCTTCCTGCCTGCCTCTTGAACTGCAAGCTTAATCTCTTTGATGATTTCAGGATAATGCGCCAAAGCCTCCTTAGCCTCGCTCGTGAAAGGAACCCAAACACTCGCCATGTGCACCTCAATCACAGCAGGACCGACAGGCAAATTATTGCCGGACTGGTTCAACCCATAAGACCGCCACGCAGTCTTCCCGATACTGTCTGTTATGGCGCAAGCACCCTGCTGGAACAGCAACGGAACGCGGTTTGCGAAACGCAGGACATTCACTGTCTTGTCCTTAGGAAGCTCGCCCCCATATGCTATTGCACACTCGATAACAAAAGGATTGCCCCTGTATACTGCGGGACTCCTTGTGACGGCACAGTAGAACTCAGCATTAATCTCCTTCTTCAGACCTTTCTCAAGAAGGCTCTCTCCGATAGGACTTATGCAGTCAGTCGGCGGATTCATAATCTTAGTATTGCGGATGGCATGGATTAGCTTCTCAGACATCTCCCTCGTGATGTCCTTAGGCTTTGTCTTCGGCAGAATCTTTGATTTTTCAAGAATCTCATCCGCAGTGCCGTTGCCAACACGGCTGAAATCATTGGTCAGGAAAGCTTTGACAGTGCGAGCTTCTGTTGATGACAGCATCTTCTGCAGAATACCCAGCTCAACACCATAAGGGTGGGGTTTGATCTCCTTAGCTTGCACTGGCAACTTGTCTGTCGCTCTTGGAAAAATAATCTGGTCGCCCTTGGCAGGCTGGTAGATGATAGTCACGTGAGGGTTTATTATCGCTGTTTCTTTCAAGTACTCATCAACACTCTGGCCACCCTTGATGTAAGAACCCTCCAGATCGATCTCTACCTTCGTGCCGTGGCTCTTGCTGGCCCAATCCTTTATCTCATCCTTCTGGATATCCGGCTCATTGGTTTTAGTGTTGATAGTCAGCTCAAAATAATGCGCGTCACCCTTTGCAGTCTTAGAAGTAATCTTAGCAGGTCTTCCAGTAGTGAGCTGGCCGTACATGACACTCGCGCTGATACCAATACCCTGCTGGCCCCTGCTCTGCTTTAGACTGTGGAACTTGCTCCCATAAAGAAGCTTGGCAAAAATCCTCGGAATCTGCGCCTTAACAATACCAGGACCATTATCCTCGACAATCACTCTGAAACGCTCATTCTCCATGTCAATAATCTCAACCTGAATCTCGGGCAGGATGCTCGCTTCCTCGCAAGCGTCCAGAGCATTATCCACAGCCTCCTTGATAGTCGTAAGCAAGGCTTTCCTCTTATTATCAAACCCGAGCAAGTGCCTGTTTTTCTCAAAGAACTCAGCAATACTGATCTCCCTCTGCTTAGAGGCCATCTCCTTTGCCTTCTCAGACACTGCCTTAAGTCGTTGCTCTTCCTCTGGAGACATAATATCACATACAATATTCCATATAAACTCTATATCCCATACTTTTTGAGGTAATTTAAATGTATTGCGGTAAAAAAGGCAAGGTATTTTCGTTAACAATCTTTAATTAATATATAAAGAACTAGTGCTTTCCTAGTGAATAACACAAATATTGGTCGGGCAAAAATATACCAGCACTTTTTGCCCGAAAACTACTCCAAACCTCCTTTGCTTGAAGAGAAAAGGCAAACAATCAAAAATGCAGATAGTTCCGTAACAAGTGGCAACAAAAATGCAGGAATACAAAAAAAATTGCAGAATGGAAGTAAGCCACCTTCTGTTGCACCCAAACAAACCTTCACGTGAAAGGCATTGCGATAGTGCACTTCAACATTTTACTAAGCGTCGTTGCGACTTGCACCCGCCAAGGGCTCGCCGTTTCATCCGTTCCTTGAGAGACGTCAAAAGATTAACTCAGCTGTGTCACCACAACCTTCTCTTTATCATCCCATTCCCAAGGGGGTCTCGTTTCTGAGCGGTTGCCGCGCCTATTGAGCGCCTGCCTCTCGACAGTGGCCAATACTCGGTGGGTGGACTTTCCTCAGCCGAAACAAAGAAATCCAGGCCCTCGAAGGCCTAAGACATCATCATTCCTACCGGCAGTTGAATATCCATCCTGCACTGAGACAAAGAATGACGAAATCGTTTATAAAGGTGATGCTAAAATAGCCTTTAAACACAGTCTTGCATACTCTCACCCACATTCTGAGCAAACTGTTTGACCGGTCATCCCCGTAAGGGACAACCCCCAGACCTCCTCTTAAGATAACAACTAATGGGTTCGCCTTAAGTATGAAAGACCTACATACATATCAAAAATCTTTCCTTAAAAAACTCTAACTACAACCTCTCGTGTCCTTGGACCGTCAAAATCACACAGCAGGACAGACTGCCACGTTCCCAGCGCCAGCTTACCCTGAGAGACAGGAATAAATTCGCTCGGACCGATAACAGCTGCCTTCAGATGAGAATCTGCATTGCCGTCAATCCTGTCATGCAAGTACCCTGCACCTCTAGGCACAAGCTTCTTCAGAAGACTGTCAAAATCCGCAAGGATATTAGGGTCATAATTCTCATTAATGGTAATAGCTGCAGTCGCGTGAGGCACGAAAACCATGCAGACACCTTCCCCTAAATTGTGCTTGCGGATAATCTTATTTATACTGGAGGTGATGTCCAGATAGCTTTCTCTCTTTTTGGAACTGACACTAAACTTGTCGGAAATCATACAAAAAAAGAAAAGAACGCTCTTTTATTAAACTGCCTGAAAATCACTCTTTTCCAAGCTTCAATAAAGTAGAATCAATCAGTTCCTCATTCCAGTCGTGCTCCAGAAGCTTCTTCTTGATGTGATGGTGGGCGTGGCCTTTGGAAATCATGTCCCTCACGTAGTTCTCAAGGTGCTCGATGTTCGTGGGAAGCTTTGCCTGCTCAAGGTACTCATCCTCACTCGGGAGCTCTCCCTGTTTTTTTGGTTCTTTCTTGAACCTGTTGAAATACACGATGACAAAAACTACGACAGGAATGATAAGAAGTCCCCACCAGTAATTGTAATTGACACCATTTGAGCTGATGCCCTGTGCGGTAACAAAAGTATTACCTACTTCAGCCCGGTCAAGCTCAAAATCAACTTCGTAAGAAAGCTCGACATCCTCTTCCACTTCTGAAAAATGCCAAACTATCAGAGGATCCTTTTCAAGGACTTCAACGAATGCTCCAGGATGGTTTGCCTGGAACCATTCAGAATAATCGTTAAACGCCATCCCCTCAAAAAGCAGCTCATCAACGTCTTCAGCAATGGATTTAGGAATAAGCTCGTACACCTGCACCTGCTGTACAGAACTCACCCCCTCTCGCAGCCCGATATGAATACGGAAGGTGCTCTTGCCATCAGCCACGACAGGTGCTGGCGTCTCGACAGTCAGGTATTTGCTTGCAGTCTCGGCCTTGCTCAAAAGGCTCTGCCTCTGGTTCACGTTACGCTCGAAACGGTCAATGAAGATAATCTGATCGTTCTGCGGCAATTCATTCACGCTGCCAAGATTTTCCCGAGCAATAGAATAAGAGCTCAAGACCCTCACAGAGAAAGGCTTGGACACTATGAGCTCTTGGCCTGAATCCAGCGCAGAAACATCCCTGAAGTCACTGCTCAAATCAATATCATAATATTCAGGTTTCTTCTCCATCACGACCAAGAACAGCATTTCCTTAACGCCTTCTTCATCAAAAACAAAATTCCTCGAATTACTGCACTCGGTCAAGTCAGAGCAAGTCTGGTCAAAAAGGTTGAAATCCCTGTTTGTAGTGTCAACAAGAAATACCTTATCCAACCCCACGAAGTAATCCTTGTCTATAATACTAATGTCAACATACAATTCAACGCTTTCCCCGATTAGGACAGTACGGTCAAAATCTGAAAAACCGGCAAACGAAGCAGAAAAAACGTCCTTGCCATCAACAGAAAACAGGTAACCGTCCTCCACGAGCAAGAACTGAACATCCTCAGCAGACACAAAACTAGCAAAAAGCAATGCAACAGCAAAAATCAACAGCACCTTCCTCACAATCCCACCGCCAATAACATCATTTTATTGTACCTTATTTATTATTCTGAAATTCTACAAACTTTCAAGTTTAAATAATATTCCCAAAATTTTCCTTCTTTTCTATCTCCAACAACTTTTCCACAAGCTCGTGCGGCCAACCCCTATTAATCAGCTGGACACGGATAACACTGTCAGAAACGCCAGTATCTCTGGAATTCTTGACATAAGATTGGAGGGCAGCAAGCTTCTCGGCCGCTGTCATCACATGAGGCTTTGACTGCTCGACTTCTACTCTAAACTCCCTGTCTTTTTCCTGAACTGTAATCCTCTCCTTCCTGGGAATTCTCTTGGCAATCATGAATGCAAGTACCAAAAGACCAGCAAACAACAATACAACAGCCACCACAATCACAAAGCCAAGCCAACTGAAACCAGAATCAGACTTGATGTCTGACGCCAAAACAAGTGTAAGTCCCTGATGCTCTGTCGGCTTCCCAACAACATACTTGAACTGATACAACCCGTCAATGACTGGAACGTCATATGCAAAGACAGGATCAGAATCAATGATCTCAAACGCAGGATCCCCAGGAAACCTAAGATTACCTATTGTTTGTGCAACATGCTTCGGGACGAACTCAATCACACGGACCATCCAAGGATTCTGTGAAGAATCAAGCAGTGACAATCGAAGAGTCACTTCAGTCTCTCTCAAAGGAAGACCCTGGTTATCGAAAGTCTCTACTTCCCTTAATGCTTTCTCAGCACTGACGTACTTGGACGTCTCAATCAAATCTGCCTTCAGCTCTTCACCAGAATAGTCGAGTCCAAGCTCCTCTGCAACATCTGACAAGAACTCGACATCACAGTCTGACGCGGTTAGAATACCTACATCCTGAAATTTCAATGAACTTTCATTAGCATCAAACACTTCCACCTCAACAGGCACTTTCAGAGACGCTTCGCCATCACTGACAGTGAAATCATACCCCTCTTCAGAGGTGCTTTCTACATTCTTGGCGATACTGAAGTGGAAGACCACATCAAAAGAATAAACACCTACTTCACCTGCAGGAATGAACCTTGAAAGACTGCACTCCCCGTTGCAATCTAACTCATCAGAAAGCCCGTCCTTCACAAACTCGACATTCACAGGCGTCAGCCCCTCCTCAACACCAGCAACATCAACCAGAATTTCTATCGGCTGTCCGAGCATGACAGATTCCGGACGCTGCAGGCTCACCTTAATCGAATCCAGGTCCGCCTCAATTACCTGATCGCCATGCTTAACGGACAAGGACAATCCAGCAGAATCCATGTAAGACAACCTCTTTAGCACAAGATTCTTCTCATCCTCATCACAAAGGAAGGGTACCAAGTACACGTCGCCAAAAACTGCAGGCAAGTCATCTATGACCAAATCTTGCCCTTCAAGATGAAGGAAATCATCAGCAGGATTCTTGATCCCCATGAAAGGCTCCATACCAAGTCCGGAAGCATCATAAGTGCAGAAGCCAGTAAAATTAGATATGATATAAGGCAGTTCAAGATCATCTACGACAAGCTCAGGCAAATCCGTAACGACCGTCTTCCTGGAAGGCCTGACTTCAACGTTAAACCTGTGAGACAAGGTGATGTTACCATAAGTCCCGTCAATCGTGCAGGAAGACCTGCCAGAAAAAGTATCTGAAGCGACAAAAGCGACGAGGCTCTTATCAACAAGCTGACAGTCAACCTTATTCCTATTGGTGCTCCTGACCGAATATTCAAAACTGCCTCTAGTACGCAACGGTTCAAAGATGCTCAATTCCCTCGTAATTATCTTGGGGCTCTCCTGATATATTAATAGATCATGATTGTAGCTTGCACTCTCTGCCTCAGTGCTCCCAAACACAACAGGAAAGCTTTTTCTGGTCACAAACTCCTTATCATCCATGTCAACCTCAACAACCTCAAACTTCACTGATGAAATCGAGTCAGCATTCTCCAGCACTTCAATCCTGTTGATCAGGACGTCACCACCCTCCTGTTTCGGGACCATCTCCTCTTCAGCCTTCAAGACCTCATTGTAGTACAGTCTCGTCGTGACCTTCTTGATAAGCTGAGTTGTGAAATAATAAGTGAATGTCACCTCAGAAGACTCTCCTGTCTTCACGACAGGATCAAACTCGAAAGTATAAGAGCTGCCACCCTGCGTGCTGTTGGTGACAATATCCGCATAGACAGAACTAGAAAATGCTGCAAATATAGCACTGCATAAGAGCAATGCGGGCAAAATCCACTCCCACCTCTTCATAATGCAAGAATTATTGCCAGAGAGGTATATAAATGTGATGGTTGGCTTAAAAGTTTGAGAACTATCCAACAAGATTGATTGGCTTGCCTTTCAACCACTCTTCAATATTATCTATCATCATATCATAACAAACCCTTTTTGTGACATCAGAATTATAAGCAATATGAGGTGTGGCTAGTATTTTTGGATGGTCCAGAATAGTGAGATATTTAGGATCCCTAACGTTGCCGGACTGCGCACTTCCTGCGTCACTTGCCGCGCCAGCAATAATTCCTTGATTCAATGCTTCTTTAAGCGCATCTAGATTATAAATTTGAGTACTTGTAATTGTAATGAAAAAACTTCCTTTCTTGAAACTCTGGAAAAAATCACGATTCAACAGACCTTTTGTTGAATCATTCAAAGCAAGACAATCAACAACAACATCTGCTTCTTTAATACTGACAATTAGGTCATCTCCCTTCTTGAAAACATTAACATTCATGCCGAAAGCCTCGCATATTTTTTTACAGTAGAACCAATATTTCCTCTACCAAGAACCGTTACGTTCTTTCCGGCCAACCCTAAAGTAAAATCAGGCAACTCACCTTCAGGAAGATTCTTTGCATTCAAAAAAACATTGAACTTTCGAAATAAGTTTAACATCATATTCATAATCCATTCACTGACTGCGTCTTTATTACAACCTGGAGAATTGCTAACAATGATTTTTCTTTCTTTAAGTTTTTGCGTGTCAAGAAAACCAACTCCAACAAAAGGAAGACTTACAAAAACATTCTCAAGGAGGTAAATACCTCCATCTTTAAGCCCCGCAAGTCCAGAACAAACTACATCTGCTCCCTGGCAAATTGTGGCCCATTCCTCCGCAGATGTAGGTAAAGTATCATGAATGTACAGGTCACCTAAAGACTTTAGACGTTTAATCTGGTCATTCAGTAAAACACTTGGCTGAGTTATAACAATCTTCAATTTCTTATCAAACATAGTATGTGGAACTGGTTTTGAATTTTAATACTTTACTGTCAATAACATTTTTAAACCTCCCTGTCCAAAAAAACAGTAGCATGAACTGGAGAAAATTCTTGTGGAGGGTTGACGTGAGGATAGAGCAGGCCATACTGTTGTTTCTTGCGTTGCTACAGGTCCTCGACTTTCTCGAAATACTCAGTCCAGAATGGGATTATGTCAAGAAGATAATCAGCTGGACAATAATCGCTTACTTGCTTTACCATCTGAGCCCGACAAAACTTTTCTTCGGAAAAAAATACCACAATACAGACATACTTATCGTGCTGGCCTACATCCTGCTAATCATCGGAAAACTCACTGCATACGCCAGAGTCGCTATGGATGAGCTCACAAACACAAGCTTCCTCGTGCCGTTCTTCCACCTCATAATAATCAACGAGACACAGCTCATAACACTCGGCATGTACATCGCCTTCCTCATATTTATAGTCACGTCAATCATTAGTGCCGTAAAGTATGAGTACAATCCGCCAAGCATAGCCCACATCTTCCACGAAGACGGACCACCTGAACCGAAGGCAATACCCCACAGGATGTTGAGTTCATTCCTCATCCAGATAGGATTCTTCCTGATAGTTTTCAACCTCGTAGCAGAGTGGCTCAGCATCGCAATAGACGCTCCGATATTCCTCTTTGGAATGCTCGGGTTTGGAATCTATTACATAACCCACAAGAACATTATCAAAGAAAAGCAAGGCGACGCCCTCCTCTATAAAATCAGCGGATTTGCAGAAGAATTCTACGAGAAAGCACTCAGCAAGTTCGTCCAGAAAGAAACCCTTCTCCTGGGAATAACTGGCATGCTAGTATTGCATCTTGTCACGGACTTCGCGACATTCCTCCTGCCATACCTGCTCACCATCCATGACAGCCTGTACTTCAGCACGCTGGGGGCAGGACACCAGCCATTAGTCCAGCACATAGCACAAGCCTTCTCTTTAGGATGGCAGAACGGCATTATATCAGGTCTGCTGATCATATTGAACACCACAGGATTAATGATGCTATTGCTTATGCCATCATGGATATGGTACCATCTATATTCACTGAAGAAACTCAGAATATCAAAAAAACTGCTTGCCTTTGCAAGCCTAATCTTGATACCGACAATAATCTGCCCGACATTTAAGATATCAAAGATAGGACTGCCGAATGAAGGCCTCGTGGGCGTGCACATCACAACAACACAAATCCAGTCGTTAAACCAAGGAATCCTGTGCCTGATAGTCACAATAATTGTGGCACTAACAATCTATTTCACTAGCAAAAACAGACTGTTCGAGAAAATATTCGGCAGTCTTGCCTTGGTCTACTCAACGCTATTTTTCGGCCACTATATTTTCCTATACTATGCTGACAGCCTGCTCTACTACACAGCATATATTAAATGGTTCTTCAACAACCAGTATTTTGTGATATTATTCATAATGGCACTGTTTTTCATAATACAGTCAATCTTCTATATTGCTGGTTTTTTCATCTACATTTACGAGCTGAAAAAACTCAGCAAAAAATATGTGCAATTCTAGGTTTTTAGAGGACCCAGCCCAATTACCTCTGTAGAGTTAAAACACAGGTTTAAAAGTTACCTGCCATTTGACATAATTGAATGTCCGAGCCCATTTTCAAAGTCAGGAATGTGTCCAAGGCCTTTGGAAAAAACCTTGTTCTCAACAACATAAGCTTCGACATATACAAAGGCGAAATCTTAGGAATAATAGGAGCCAGCGGCTCAGGAAAAACAACCATATTGAACACTCTAATCGGCTTCCTCAAACCAGAAAAAGGAGAAGTCTTGTTCAAGACAAAACTACAACCAGGAATACCTGCCAACTACAGGTCTGTACTCACCAAGCAGGACACAGTCAAGCACCTCTATGGTTTCGCAGCACAAGTCCCCAGCTTCCAAGAAAACCTGACAGTCAAAGAAAACCTTGAATACTTCGGTAGCCTATACAATCTCTCCAAGACAGCCATACAAAAGAACTCAACAATCCTCATCAAGCTGATGAACCTGCAAATGTCAGCAAACACTGTAGCAAAAATACTTTCCGGAGGAATGGAACGCCGGCTTGACATAGCATGCAGTCTAATCCACAACCCTCCAGTGTTGATTCTTGACGAGCCGACAGCCGACCTCGACCCAGTGCTTCGAGACCATATCTGGGATATAATCGACAAGATAAACAGAAACGGCACGACAATAGTGCTCGCCAGCCACCACCTGATAGAACTTGAAAGCCTGTGCTCCAGAATCGCATTTCTTAAAGACGGAAAAATACTGCACGTGGGAAGCCCTGAAGAGCTCAAGATAAAAGTAGCCAACTTCCAGGAAATACTATTGGAAACATATCCTGGAGACTACAAAAAAATCATAGAAAACATCGACGAGAAGTACATCATGAGCAAAAGAATAATCGGCAACAAACTAATCATAAGGACAAAGAACGTAGGACCCGTCCTGAAAACTCTGCTGGACAAGATGCAAGAAAACAAGGAAACAATAGTCGACATAAACGTCTCAAAGCAATCACTAGATGACGTCTTCAAGACCTTAACAAAAAAACAAAAATGAAACTGCTGACAATAATCAAGAAGAACTTCAAGACACTGCTTCGCACTAAAGGAAGCGCTTTCGTCACGATTTTCGGCCCGCTGTTAGTCATACTTCTTGTAGGTCTGGCTTTCACAAGCACCAGCAAATCAGACTTTTCCATAGGAACCTTTGCAAAAGACGACTCTGTCTTGAGCGTCGAATACATCAACAACTTGAAGGAGTCAAACTTCATCGTGACAGAATACCAATCAGAGCAGGATTGCATAGACAAGATCCAGGAAGGAAAGATACACATGTGCATTGTATTCCCAGAAGACTTTGAGATAAGAAATGACAAGACCAACGAAATAGTATTCCACGTGGACAATTCACGACAGAACATGGTATATCAGGTCATGAACGCCATTGACACGAACCTGGAGAACACGAGCATAAGCTTGAGCAAGGACATAACCCAGACTATCATTGAAACCCTGTTCTTCATAAAGGATGAGAACAAGAGAGACATTTCAAAGATCATCAACTACAAAAAAGACATTGATGACATCCGCGCAGGCATGGATACCACAAAAGGACAATTGGACAGCATAGACTTAACATCAGATGAGGTCGGCACCGAAGACATCACCAATAAAGTGGACGTGCTGGAAACAAACGCTCAAAGATTAAAGGACATAGGTATGGGCGTGGTGAATCAGGCTTTGGAATTCGCTGATTTAGTGTCATCAAACACCAGCATAAGCACAACTGAATTCGAAAACCAAATAGAGGACCTTGAACTCAGCCTGAAGGATGAATTCAATCAGACACCATACAAGATAGCTCAGCTGAAAGACGCAGTCACCAGAACAGAACAGGACCTGGGCAAGATAGAACAAAAATTGAATCTGGCAAAAGCAAAAAGAAACGACGTCAAGAACAGGCTGGACAGCCTGAAGGATGATCTGAATTCACTCAAGAACGGTCTTGGAATACTCCAGCAGTCATTCGAGACCATCGACTCAAGAATAGATCAGCTGACAATAACAGACGCAGAGAACATCATCAAGCCCATAACAACAAAAATAAACCCTGTGGCGTCAGAGAACACGAAGCTCAGCGTGCTTTTCCCGGGTCTTGTGATGCTGCTCTTGATGTTCCTTGCGGTACTGCTCAGTGGAAGCTTTGTAGTGATGGAAAAAAACAGCAGGTCATTCTTCAGGACATTCACCACCAGCATAAAAGAATACTACTTTGTATTCAGCACATACCTCACAAGCCTCACAATAATAATCGGGCAGATAATCATAATACTCCTTATAGCAAGCTTCTTCATCAAAGGGCAGGCAGTACACAACCTGCCATTATCACTCTTAATACTGTTCTTGGCTGCTACCTTCTTCATCATGCTCGGAATGGGGATAGGATATCTTTTTAGCAGCCAAGAAGCAGTAACCATGATAAGCATATCCATAGGCAGCCTGTTCCTCCTACTGTCAGACACAATCATACCTATAGATACAATATCCCCAAATGCGCAAGCCATAGCACAATACAATCCATACGTAATAGCAACAGACCTTTTCAGGAAAACCATGCTATTCGATATATCAATATTTGAATCGACAATCTGGCTTAACCTTGTTTGGCTGATCGTTTATAGCGTCGTGGCCTTTGGAATAATACTTGCAGTCAACAGGATATCAACCACAAAATTCTTTGAAAGAAAACACCTGCACCACCACGGGCCAACAATGATGAAAGAGGACAAGAATCTCGTCCTCGGCCAGATAGTCATCTCTGACAAGTTCGAGCTCCTCGATGCACTAAAGAAGATGGACAACAACGAATTCAGCAAGCACTGCTATGAGCACAAGAACGAGTTCAGCATATGGACCAAAGAGTGCCTTGGTGATGAAAAGCTTTCCAGGATGATGAAAAACAAGACGCGCTACGAGATGATAGCTCTGCTGGAACAGGACCTGAACAAAAACAAGGAAAAGAAAGTTCAGCTTGGCACAAAAACAGAAAACATGTACGAAGAACAAGGAAAGTGATTCACAAAAATATTGAAGTAAACACACCCATTAGCAACAACCATTAATAATTTCTATTTCTTATCAGATTACCTGACTTCGTAAGGAATCTCATCCTCAACTTCACTATTTGTCGACGCCAAAACAACAAAGACGCCCTCCTCATCTAACAAAACAACCTTGTGAGAAACACCTGTTGGAATGTAAATGGCCTTGTTATCTATAGCGTCCAGGGAAAAATGCTCCTGAACCTTCGTCTTCACGTCCTCTAGAAAAATGTCAAACCTGCCTTTCATCGGAATCAATATTTCCTCCTTTGCGCGATGATAGTGCTGGCCTGAAACATTATACCTCTCAAAAATCCTTGAACAGTACATAAACTTAACGTCAAAACCTTCCACCAGTGGGAACCTGCAGTCGAACAAAGGGATCCACTCACGACCCTACTTGGACCTTCTTGGATTCAACCAGATTATTGTTGCCAGCTTAGTCTGCTCCTTTCTCAATGGCCTAGAATAATCATCCAATGATTTGCTCATAAGAAAAGGTAATCTCAAATTCCTATTTAAATATTGTCTGCAATAATCATCTGCCTCATCTCTACAGTAGACTCTGCAATGAAAAGCGCCGGCATCGTTCCGACATTACCAGCTCTAACAATCGTTACCTTTACCATATTGACGCCTCAAAACTTTATTTGCTGGAAGTATGGTCCTTTAATAAAGATGACTTGTACTTGTCAGGATGAAAAGCACCAATCCTGATAATATTTGAACTCACCCCCCTGCTTTTTAGGTTAGCGCGTAATCCTGCAGTAAAAGATTTCTGGTCATAACCTAAGCAGATTACATCCGGCCTGACACTTTCAATGACTAAAAGTTTGTCACCCAGCCCTCCAGGCAACACCTCATCAACACAATCCAACTCCTGCAAGCGACGTATCCTCTCCTTCAAAGACAATTCAGGCAGACGACCCTTGATATCTCTAATGGTCTCGTCTCTAGCCACAACCACAACAAGCCTGTCCCCATGAGCTTTTGCCTGCTTCAAGTAGTACAAGTGGCCTTCATGCAAACCGTCAAAAGACCCAAACACCATCACCTTAGTCATGAAAGGACAAAAACAAAACGCCCTTATAAAGATTAATGAAAAATAAGCAAGAAAAGGAACATCATCCTCTCTTAGACAAGCATTACTTTGAAAACAAAACTACTCTGTCAAACAAAGAAGTAATATACAGCACAAGAATGAAAACACAGTTCTAACCATTAATGAACAAATGTTGTTGAACTACTCTAAGTAAAATGGAAAAAAAACTAATGACAGCCAAGAAACTGCCAGCAGTTTTTTGGCTGTGTAGATTGAGAAATCCTTTTCTCGAAGAGAAAAGGCAATCCATTCCTTTTAATAGGCTTAATTCCAAAAAAAAACCTAACAACACAATAGTACCATATTGGAATTCAAGAACATCCCATGATATCAAAACCTTTATATACCCCCCACGTCTATTTAAAACAGTGGAGAGGTGAGTCGATGAACAGCTACAGAAAGAGTGCCACAAAGGCGAACAAATTCATTCTTTGGTTTGATGAACTAGGCATACAAGACGTGCCCTTGGTGGGCGGGAAGAACGCCTCACTTGGAGAGATGTTCCGCAATCTGACCAATAAGAAAGTACTCGTGCCCAACGGGTTCGCAATAACCTCTTACGCATATGATTTTCTCCTGGAACACGCAGGAATAAAAGACCACATCAAAACAATACTGAAAGACCTCGATACCACCAACATGCAAAACCTCTTTGAACGCGGAAAAAAAGTCAGGGATCTCATCAGACACTGCAAGTTCCCAAAAGAGCTAGCCAGAGAAATGTTCCTAGCATATGACACCTTAAGTCAGTTGTACAAGGCACGAAGCGTCGACGTCGCGGTCAGGAGCAGTGCCACTGCAGAAGACCTTCCGGACGCAAGCTTCGCAGGACAGCAGGAAACGTACCTTAACATAAAAGGCCACGGTGAACTATTGGATGCGTGCAGAAAATGCTTTGCATCACTCTTCACCAACAGGGCTATATCATACAGAGAAGATAAAGGCTTCGACCACTTTAAGGTCAAGCTCTCAATAGGCGTGCAGAAGATGGTAAGGTCTGACAAGGCATGCAGTGGAGTCATGTTCAGCATAGACACAGAATCAGGATTCAAGAATGCAGTCCTCATAAATGGGAGTTACGGGCTTGGAGAAAATATTGTTCAAGGAGCTGTCAATCCGGACGAATACTACGTGTTCAAGCCGACGCTCAAGCAAGGATATACTCCAATCATCCACAAGAGTCTCGGAGAAAAGCACATGAAGATGATATACAGCCTGGAAGGAAGCGGTATCACGACTAAGAACGTCAAGACTCCAGAATCTGAAAGGCAAACTTTCGTGTTGAGTGACGATGAAGTCATCCTGCTTGCAAAATGGGCGGTCATCATCGAAGATTATTACACAAAGAAACGAAACAACTTTACGCCAATGGACATGGAATGGGCCAAAGACGGAGAGTCAGGAAAACTGTACATCGTGCAAGCCCGGCCGGAAACAGTGCAGAGCCAAAAGAATTACAACATAATCGAAGAATACAAGCTGGAAAAGAAAGGCGAAGTCCTTTGCACTGGAAGGAGCGTAGGCTCAAAAATAGGGGTTGGAAGCGCCAACGTTATAGAGGATGTGAAGAACATCAACAAGTTCAAGAAAGGAGAAGTGCTCGTCACCGACATGACAGATCCCGACTGGGAGCCCATAATGAAGATAGCCAGCGCCATAGTCACAAACAGGGGCGGAAGGACCTGCCATGCGGCCATAATATCAAGAGAACTCGGAATACCCTGCCTTGTGGGAACAAATGATGCCACAAACAAGATTAAGTCAAACGTCAAAGTCACTGTATCCTGCGCTGAAGGAGACGAAGGCAAAGTATACAAAGGAGCACTGAAATTCAAGATTAACAAAATAAATCTGGAGGAGCTTCCAAAAACAAACACGACAATAATGATGAACGTAGGTAATCCAGAGCAGGCATTTGCCTTGAGCTTCCTTCCTCACAAGGGTGTCGGCCTGGCCAGAGAAGAATTCATAATAAACAGCTGGATACAAATCCACCCTCGAGCCCTACTGGACTACAAGAAACTGAGTGATCACGCCCTAATAAAAACAATAAACAACCTGACAGCAGGATATTCTGACAAGAAACAGTACTTTGTTGACAAGCTGGCCAGCGGAATTGCCATGATAGCCGCCGCATTCTATCCTTACGACGTCATCGTGAGGATGAGTGACTTTAAGACAAACGAGTACGCCAATCTGATTGGAGGGAAACTGTACGAGCCAGAAGAGAGCAATCCCATGATAGGGTGGCGCGGAGCGAGCAGGTACTACAAGCCAGGATACAAGGACTGTTTCACTCTCGAATGCCTAGCAATAAAGAAAGTCAGGGAAGAGATGGGTCTTGTCAACCTGAAAGTCATGATACCATTCTGCAGAACAGTGGAAGAAGGCAAGAAGACCATCCTGGAGATGGAAAAAGCCGGGCTTTACAAAGGAAAGAAAGGCCTACAATTATATGTCATGTGCGAGATACCAAGCAATGTCATACTGGTCGATGAGTTCTCAAAGATATTCGACGGCTTCAGCATCGGCAGCAACGACCTTACCCAACTAACTTTGGGACTTGACAGGGACAGCGAGCTGGTTGCAGACATCTACGATGAAAGGAACGATGCTGTCAAGCGCATGATCCGCCAAGCAATACAAGGTGCAAAGCGAAACCATAGGAAAATAGGAATATGCGGGGACGCACCCAGCACTTTCCCCGACTTCGCAGAATTTCTCGTCGAGCAGGGCATAGATAGCATGAGCCTGACACCAGACGCAATAGTAAAGACGCACGTACTCGTCAGCCAGGTGGAAAAAAAGCTCCATTTAGCAAACAAAGCCATTCAGAAAAATTGATGAAAAAACTCCGCTGGCGGCCTAAGCGCTTAAGCATACTGGTCAAGCCAGTCCTTGATTTCTGCTTTGGTTATAGTACCTATATGCCTTGACTTCTCTTCGCCGTCAATGAACAAGATCAAAGAAGGTATTGACTGTATGGCCAGCTCGCTGGCAATAGACTCATTATTATCAACGTTAACCTTGACGAACTTAATGGTCTTGAGCTCTTTTGATGCCTCCTCAAAGACAGGGGCAATCCTCTGGCAGGGCATGCACCATTCAGCCCAGAAGTCAACCACAACAGCCTTCTCAGACAGTAACTTGCTGAATTCATCACGGTCATTAATCACTAAAACCAAACATATCACCTCAAACAAAACCTAATCATCATTTTATATCTGAAAAAATGTATTACAAACACATTAATGCATGTTATGGCCTTGTGCAAACTCTTCCTTTATAAAAATACTTGAAGTATATACCCTATTTCTGAGTGTATACATTCTGAGAACTCCTTTGCAAAATCCATAATAGAAAGAATGAATTTAAAAGTCAAAAACCAATTCCGGGTAGCATGGCAGGTTCAAAACAGGCAAGGAACAAGTGCTGCGTGCTGGTCGACAAAGGATGCGAAAGCACAACAGCATTCGAGCTCAAGACTTTAGGGATAAAATCATGCAGTATGGATGATGGAACATTGACTTTCACTGCAGACTATCCGACAATATGCGAGATTACTGCCAATAGTCAGAGCATAAGGAGAGCAGGCATAATCCTTGAAGAAAAATGTCCGGGCAATAACCTGTTGGGTGCTGTTGAAGCGATGAAACCAAAGCTTCCTGAATATCTCCAGAAAGAGAGCCTGACTTTCAAAGCAAGACTCCACAACCTGAGCAATAAGAACTTTGTGAAGCAGGAAGTCGAAGCAAAAGCAGGAGAAGCAGTGCTTAACGCAAATCCTAACCTGAAGGTCAAGATGCAGAACAACAGCTTCGACATACTATGCATTGTGCAGGACAACAGCGTGAAACTCATGCTTGACCTCGGCGGGAAAGACCTTTCAAAGAGGGAATACAAAGCATTCACGCACCCAAGCTCAATAAGAGGCACGATTGGCTTTCACCTCTTGATAAAAGGCATGCAAACTCTGCAGAAAAACAAATACAAAAAAGGTGATTTGGTCGTCGTGGATCCCTTCTGTGGAAGCGGAGTCATACCAATAGAATCAGAACTATACTTCGAAAACAAATATTGCGCTGAAGGGCTTTCATTTCAGCAATGGAAAGTCGCCCGCAAAAAAAATCCCAGCAGAAAAGTCAGGGAGAAATCAAGAGTTTATGGATTTGACTGGCAGTACAAGCACATAAAAGCAGCCAGAAAAAATGCCAGCATCGCAGGCATCAAGGAAAAGATTGAATTCTCAAACTGCCAAGTGGCAGACATTGACACAAAATTTAGAGAAAAAGAGGTCGACCTGATACTGACAAACACCCCTGTCATGACAAAAAGAGCACCTAAAGTAGCTGACAGCCTTAAAGAGCTTTTCTATCAGGCCAGATACATACTGGCTGATAAAGGATGCCTCGTCCTATTGACTAACAATTCTGAAAAGATTGAAGAATTCGCTGCCTACCACTCTTTTAATACCCTAGAGAAGGAAACAATAATAACTGGAAAAAGCCAGACAACATGCATTGTGTTCAAAAAAAACAAGAAAGAAAAAGCATCCATCTAAAAGTAACTAGGAGGATAAAATGGTCTGTGAAATGTGCGGGAATGCTGAATCAAGATACATTGGAGAAGTGGAAGGAAGCAAAGTGACCCTCTGCGAAAAATGCAGAGGTCTAGCAGAAAATGTCACAGAAATCCCTCAAGAATATCCCAAGAAAAAAAAGGAAAACCGTCAGATTTCTGAAAACAATATCTTGCAAAACGAGCGCGGAGAGTACGTTCAAATGATAGTACCAGGATTTCACTGTATCGTAAAGAATGCCAGAGAAAAAACAGGACTAAAGCAAAAAGAGTTTGCACAAAAAATCGGAGAAAAGGAAAGCCTCGTGCACAAGATAGAATCCGGCCAGTACAAGCCAAGCATACCTCTCGCGAGAAAACTTGAAAGAGCTCTCCAAATCCATCTTGTTGAGACAGTCGAACTCAAGAGACAAAGCACACAAAATCCCCTGTTGGACGGCGAAGAGGAGACATTCACCCTAGGACACTTCATCAAGAAAAGAACATGACCCAAAAAAGAATACCTAATCCTACTTTAAATGAATAGACTTTATCTCATCTGACTCTAACAAAAAACATAGTTCATTCAGGCAGACGTCAATGCTTTCTTGCGTGGGATTCTGGATGAAGAAAGAATTATAAATAGATTCAACAGAATAATTCCCAGAATCAAAGAAGTCTAAAGTCATTTCAGACGAAAAATCAGAATCAGGACCCTCAATAAGCATAGCACCTTCCAAGTCATCAAATCCAAACTCAACCTGACTGATGAAATTTTCCCACTCGAACAGCTGATAGATGTTCATCAAATAATATGATTTCACACCAGCATAAAAGTCCTGAAAGTAAGTTGAAGCGTTGTCTGAGAAATAATAGTAATAAGAGAATACAAGATCATCATCATATATCACATACTTTTGAATGTCAGCAAGCAGATTATCGATAGGCACCAAAGTCTCCTGATTCCAATTCTCAATATAGCCCAACCGCTGGTTGTACCTATTGAGCGTTGAATCTGACCTGTCACCAAGATTAGTGACATAAATCTCAAACCCCAAGTCATTAAGCACAGCATCAGTATCCTTCCCAGCAGAATAATAGGGTGGGATAAAAGCAGTAACCTGACTGGAGAAAACATCCTCCAAGTAATCCTTACCCTTCTTCAAAATCTCCTTCTGCACGTCATAATCCTCAAAAAGCTCCTCTTCATGATAATAACCGTTCTGTATGACCGCAAAACTCTTTATTTTGTCTCTCTGCTCATCCGTGACCTTCTGCAAGTGATCAGGAATCACGGAAATGCTCACTGGGATGTCATTCGCAATCACGAAATCAAGTATCTCATCATACTGGTCCTGCTTCCAGATGCTGTGGTTCTGTTCGCTGACAATCGAAGGAAAATCCTCAAGGATAATCACAATAGGCAATCTCCCTCTGGGATGATTGGACAAGTCAACAGTCTTAGAAATCCTGAACTCAGAAGGAATTATGTCCTTAGGGAGAGGCTCAAGGTAAGTCACGTTTGAGAATATGAAATATGGCACTCCAGCATATTCAGTGAAGTAGACCAGGTTATTGTTCTGGTAGACTTTCATCAGAAATGAGTTTCTTCTCTGGATGCACGTTGCCTGCTCGCTCTGCTGGCAGATCATGCTCCTCGACGTCAGCATCAACGCATTATGCTCCACATCCTGAGTAGCCTTTATAACCCCATTCAAGTAATATGCAGGAAAAAGCTTGTTCTTGAGGAAAACTGCTGGAGTCGGGTCAGTGACAATAATCGTGCCTTTAATAGGGTTCTCCTTGAAATAATTCGCCCATTCAGTGATTTCGGGCGTCCCGACATTGTTTAACTTTGAATACCTTTCGGCAGATTCGGCGACTGCAATAAATATCCCACACAACACAATCACAAGCAAAAACATCTGGCCAATATCGAACTTGAAACCTGAAATCTTGAAAGATTTGATGGACTGCAGACGGCCCAGAACAAAAACAAATAATTTTGCAAACACAAATCCGGCGAATACTGCCAGGACAGGCAGCCAAGCCAAGGCGAACCTTGGTTCCTTGTGCATCAAGCTCGCATGATAAACCCAAATGAACACGTCATGAAAAAGCAAGGACCAGACGACAAGATACTTATTAGAACTGATTAAATCGCGTGAAAATCTATTCTTGTGTCTTTTCTGGATTTTCTGCATCTGCTCCTTTTTCTTATCCAAGACTCCTTTGGCCTTCTTGACCTTCTGCAATGATGACCTAACTGATCGCACAATCCTCTGGAAATCCACTGCACACCACACAAAACCAAGAATGCCAAGAAGCAAAAAAGGATTGGTCTTCAGAAGTTGCAGAAAGTAGAATCCATGATGGATGTCAGTCAATTCACCAACAATAGATATCGTCCTGCTTTGCTCCCAGATAGGCCTGAATGCAGCATAAGCCCAATTGGCGGATTCATGGATAAAAAAATAATAGTTGAGCAGGAAAAAAGGTACTAGCAGCAGAATAACTCCTGCCCCGTATTTCAGTGCGCTTGAAAACCAGTACTTCCAATCCTTCCTGTCATTCAGTAAAGATAGCAGGAATGCAAAAGCCACACCTGCTATGTAAATGGCATGCGGAAATCTTGTTATGAAAATGCACGCGCTCAGAATGCCTGCCCAAAAGTATTTTTTGTTAAGCAGAAGCCACGAAACAAAGAAAATAAGCGAGACAGGAAAAATATCTGTTCCTGCAAAGTGAAACCTCTCCAAAAAAATCTGGGTGGGGACAAACACCAGCACAGCAAAAAAGCCAGTATAACGGCTGAAAGTCTCTCCATAGCCTGAAAAAATCTTCTTAGGAATAAAATACAGCAGAAGCACCAAACCCACCGCACTCAGGAATGCGATAACTTTTGATATTATCAGTATATTGAACCCCAACACCTGGAATACTGAAAGTACAAACGGATAGAAGCCAGGCCTTCCAGGCTCGTACAAACCGCTCTTTCCCCATGATGCATAATGCTTAGCAATACCAATGTTGACTACCTCGTCCCATTCAATAATACCTTTATCGATGTGAATGTACAAGCTGAGGACAGCAAAAGTAAGGAAGAAAAAAAAAATTATCCAAAACGGGAGATTCTTGCGATTCAAGATATCAGACAGGTTTCTTTGTTGTTTGTTTCTTGACAAATTATCACCGAAAGTTCAGACTGACCCACGACACCTTGATGTGGGATATCGTTTACGACAATCGTTGGAAGGCTGGTAACGTTATACCTTGCCTTGAGTATCTTGATGAAGTTCTCATCCTCCTCCAAATCAACATTGATGGGAAAAATGAGCAGCTTATCATGAAGTTTCTTCTTGAAATGCGTCAGAATCTTTCCCTGGTTAGGGCAGACGTCACACTTCTCATTGGAAAAGAAATACAGAATATTCACGACGTCATCATTACAGGTAACCCTAATGTTCTGCGAAAAAATCCAGTATCTGAGATTGTCTTGCAAGTACTTTCTCAAAATAAACCTGTACTCATCCTTGTTCAGAGTCGTGTCCTTCTCGTATCGCTGAACCGCATCCAAGGACTCTGACAGCTCTTCAATGCTGTTCTCCAGAGCCACCCTAAGAGTGGGACAGACATCAGTAGTGTTACCAATCCGATTCAGGTAAAGGTACTGAAGCTGCAGGCCATTGTAATTGAGTTCCTGCTCCCTATTCTGATTCTCCACAGACTTTATCCGCGCATCATCCAGAATAAAGCCAAGACTAACTCCTAACGTAAAAGCAAGCACAGTGATAATAAATGCGATTATATACCTTGACTTGCTGATATGCCTGTCGACATGAGGGGGCACTGTCATTTTGTAAGTAAGAAACACGCTCCATATTTAAAGTCTACCCTTAAAAAAACATACCAGCCTAAAGTAACTCACGAGCAAGTAATTCGGAGAATCAATCCTTCTGCTACCATTTCTGTTTCTTTCCTAACAATATCTCAACAAGGACCTGAATGAGGAAAAAACCGAGCAGAAGAAAATATATGAAAAAATAGGGTATCATCTGCCAGGACGCGTTGCGTTTCAGTCTTCCTTTGTAGAACCTGCTGCTGATTAGAAGCATGGTCAACGACATGAAAAGAAGTACATATATGAAGAACAACGGCGTTAGAGAAACCTCAAGTGGCTTGATCTTCCATTCCAGATCAGTCAAGTATGGCATGATGTCAAAATTGACGAGCATCATGTGATGGAACCATTCGAAAATCGGCTTGAAAAAATAATACAGGAAAATGAAAACGCCAAAAATCGCCAGAACAAGTCCAAGTATAGTCATCGGAAGCTGAAAAAGCCCAAAATCCCCATAATTCCTGTTCATGACCAATCCCCTATACTTGAAGAGATTCAAGATAGTGCCCTTGAACCACCTGTTCCTCTGACGTCTCAGCGTGCTAATAGTCTTTGGTGCATGCGTGTGAACAAAAGCAGTCTGGCACTGCTTAAGCCTAAAATGGTCTTTCTGAGCCCTGAAAGCAATCTCCTGGTCCTCAACAAGGCTTTCAGTGTCAAAAGGACCCAACTTCTTTAGAACACTGAGCTTATAGACAGAAAAAGGTCCGGGAGCCACGTAATTGGCATCGATGAAACTGCAGAGCCTGATGATAATCATACTGGCAAGGTACTCAACATACTGGTATTTCTGAATCCAGCTCTTCGGCTTGTAGACTTTCATGACAGGAAATTGGATGGCAATTGTCGAATCCGCAAAAAAACCTTTAATCATCTCCTGCAGGGCATCAGGCTCTACTAGAGAATCTGCATCGATGCAGGCAAAATACTCTCCTCTTGCCTGCTTGACAGAATTGTTGAGGGCAGCAGCCTTCCCCTGATTATTCTGGTTGATTAAAGTCATGTAAGAAGCTGTCTTGTGCTTGCGTATGTAACTCTCAACTACCTGTGCAGTCCTGTCCTTGCTCCCATCATTGACGATGAGCACCTGCAGCTTGTCCTTTGGATAAATAAGATTCTGAATGCTCCTGAGAGTCTTTGTAATAACCTTCTCCTCATTGTAAGCAGGAACGATTATAGTCACCAAAGGCAATTCCTTCGGCAGAACTCTAGGACTCCGCTTCATCACACTCCTTTTTTCAACATAAAATATCAGCCAGTAGACTATCAAGTACAACGCAATAAAGTACGCAATGTACACTGGAATGTCAATGATTGGATTGTTCATTCAAATCCCACCCTTTTATTTAATAGACTGTACTAACCAACACATGCTTGCTCATCTAAGCCTAATGACTCAAGCACAATTCATTATTATAACACTTTATGATGATTCTTGTGGTGAATCCGACCTAAAAAGCCATATCTCTGCTCCAGAAAGCACGTGCACCTTATTAAAATTATTGCTGTTATGAAGCAAGAACAAAATACCCTGATCCTCACTATCCCAAACAAGGCCTGACTTCATAGCATCAGTTATCAAAACAAACCTGATATCATACTTATCCAGCAGCGCGGAGGTATTCTCAACTGTCCTTGAATAGTATATCTCATTAATGTCCTGTGCTAAGGACGTGCCTGCTATTGGCTTGCTCGCAGGAATGGCATGCCTACCGGAATAATAAGCAACAGCTGGTGCCAAGGAATAATGGGTCAAAACACCACGGTCATCTCCTTCTGCTCTCAGAGACTTCAAAGTATCCCTAAGCTCATTCTCTGGAGGGAGACCTGCCAAAGTGCTAGTAAAACTCAAGTAATAGAAAAGGAACGAACACACGACCAGAAGTAAAGTAAGATACTTTATGCTTGCAATAAGCCACTTCCTCTGCCACAAATACAGCCAAACCAATGCAATATAGTATGCCAACAGCAAAGACACCAGTAGTCTGACCTCAACAATCCAGTAAGATATCAACACAAGACCAAGAACACCAAAATTATAACCAATCTTGCTCCTGTCCCAAGACTTGACCAACCCAAACAATCCTATAAGCATGAAAAACAGAGAATAACTGAACAAATAACCAAAATCAGAAAACAATTCTGCCAGCCCTGAAGATGATGGCAATGCCGGCGTGAACAAAATAAAAGCCGAGGCGAGAATAACTACATAAATAGCCAGGTCAACAAAATACTTCCTGCAGTTCTTCGTCCTGAAAAAACCAAATACTACAAAACCAAAAATAAGGGCGAGCAAAGGATTGAATATCGCACCAAAGAAAAAGAAGAATTGAGAAATAAACGGCCTCTCATGATAATACAAGAACAAAAACAATAACAGTGAAGAAACCAACAGGCCATTGTAGGAATAAATAAACGACAGGAAAGCA
>JAFGHY010000065.1 GCA_016929855.1 Candidatus Woesearchaeota archaeon
GCATGCCAAGAAAATGGCGTGGGTGAAGCAAGCAAAGCTTTGAAGACAAAGAAAGACACCCAGCTGACTGCAGACATGCTGGACAAGTACGAGAAGGACGAGCCTAAAGAGGCTCCTGGAGAGGTATGCCTCGAGGCAGACTATACTGGCGACAGGATTGTGGACCTTGCTGACTTTGCAAGATTCGGATATTATTATTCAATCGAACATCCATTGGCTAATCTAAACCACGATGAACAAGTCAGTCTTGCTGACTTTGCAGTCTTTGCTTGGTATTATGGAGATTGCGATTGGAGGGAAAGGCTGCCTGACTTGATAGTCACAGATATTTATTTGGTTCCAGAGAATCCTGCACCTTTTGAAACATTTGATGTGCATGTTATAGTTAAGAATATTGGTAATACAACCGCAAATTATTCACAAGTGCATATGGATTATGAATGGAATCATTCAAACACCACAGCGGCTGTTCCACCTCTAAATCCTGGAGAAGAGTATGACATTGAGCTTTTCGCTGCAGGATATGTTGAGGAAGCAGGCGAATACTTTGTGAGTGCTAATGCAGACCATTACGATGAAGTAGTTGAACTCATTGAGAATAACAACTACTATTGGGAAAACATAGTTGTGCTAGAAGGCAACGGCACCAACTACACCCACTCTGAGTGCACAATCTCTGACCAGTGCGTTGAAGTTTCGGGTTGGGGTCCTAATGAGTGCAATGATAACGCTGACTGCACAAGATTCCATGTTGTTGACAGCCTTGAAGCTGGCGAGAGTCATGGATACTGGGCTCTAGACAATTATTACGATGTGATTGTTGTGTTCATCAGCACCAACCCCTTGGAAACCATGTTCAGCGTAAACGGAGTCTTCACAGACACCATGGGAATTGGTGATGATGACTTGCTTGAAGGAGGAGCTTTGATTGAAGTCATTGACATCGTAGCCAATGACAATAACGGGATTGTGGCCTTCGGCCTCAACGGCACCGCCAATGAGACCGGAAACGAAAGTGACCTGCAGTTGGACACCTGGTTATATGTCTTCAATGGTACGAACGGAACTCAGTTTAATGTCAGCGCACATGCGTGGAATACTATGCCACCCAGCAACATTACCATATGGTACTATGTACAGCATCCTCTGAATCCTACTGGTTGGTATCAGATGGGCCACACAAACTGTGCCAACAACAACTGCTGGGGCGATTCTAACCCGTTCTACATGAACGAGACTGGCAACTACACTTGGAGAATACATGCGGCTGACTCATTAGGCGGTCAAGTGACAGAATATGAATACTACACAATTTGGTAGTGTTCATTTTTTATTTTATTTATTTTCTGGTGTTTTCAACTTTTTTTAGAATCCAAAACCTATCTTTCTTCCGAATTCCTTCATTGTAGTCCAGAACTTGTCTTCTTCGTTGTTCTGCCACACGTTTCCTTCGGAATTGATTTCACTTATTGATTCTTTGTTGTACTTGAAGGTGTTCTTCCACAGCACATTGTCGTCTGACTCTGAAACCAATACCCCGTATTCTGTGTTCTTGTCGAAGGTATTGCTTCTGATGTCATTCATTGATGACCTGACGAGTTGCAGGCCGATTTTGTTGCCGTAAAGGCTGCTTTGATAGAGGAATCCCTGCGAACAGTCTTCGAGCAGGATGCCTGCCTGCCCGTTTGATTGTGCAGATATCATGTTGAGGTTGAACATCTGGGTGTTCTGGAGTTTCAGTCCGTTTCCTTTGTTGTTCTGGAGCTGGTTGTTGTCCATTTGCGCCCACCCGCCTACGACCAGGATGCCATCCTCATCATTTTTTTCTGCCATGTTTTTTGAGATTCTTCCCAGGCTCTGCAGGTATTGTATTCCATACCCATTCTCTAACAGGACGTTTTCTGTCAGATGTGTGTTGCCTGAATTCTCAACTTTTATGCCTGTCTTGTATCCTTCCACCATGTTGTCTGTTATGAAATTGTTTATTCCTGCATTCTGCACGAGGATTCCTTCTTCTCCATTGGATGATACTATTGTGTTGGATGTTATCCTGAATACCCTGCTGTCCTTTATTTCTATGCCTGTTTGGAAGTCTTTGAACTTGCAGTTCTTGATTTCAAAATTGAACTTGTCAAGGGCGAGAATTCCAGAGCCGCTGCCTTGCAGGAGGTGCTGGTTGCAGTCAAGTACAACATTATCTTCCACTTCAAGGGCAAAATCACCGCATTCCAAAATATCAGACTGCACCACATAATCTTCTGTTATGGTATCTCCGCACGCACATGCTGTACTACCACCACATTCTTTTGCACTGGCTGCTGAAATGCTGATTAAAAACACTAGAATCAATAATACTATACCCTTACTGTACTTCACATTCTCACCCCCGTGATGATTGTGCAAACATTGTGTGGTTTATAAGGCTTTCGAAGAAATGTGTAAAGCAATTGTGCTGCAGCCCATTGCCATCTTTGTGGCTGATGAAAGTCTTGTTTTTCTCCCCCTCGCATTGCAGGAGGGAAAAAAACAGTGAAGTACAAATAAAAAAGACGTTAAAACGAGACATACTTTCTGCGAGGAAGGCAAAAATTGTTAATAATAACCAGAAAGAATTTTAAGGTAAGAAAAAAAATACGTTTGGAAACACAAACAACTATTTGTCCTTTACAAGACCGTACTTCATAAGAATCAGCTTGTACTTTTCGAAGTCTTCGCTTTCCTTGAACTGCTTAAGCTTGGTCTTTGGAAGCTGTTCAATCCAGCGGAAAGTTATTTTGAGTATCTCTTTTATGTCTTCGTCAAGTTCAGGTATTGATTCATGTATTATTTCATCTTCGTCGAACTCTTGTTTCTTCTTGCGGTCGTTTCTCATTGACTTGAACAGCTTGTTCATCAGGCCGTCCTTCTTTTCCTGTATTCCTTCGTCCATCATTTCCACCACCTGACTTTCATCGTCCAACTCTTCTATCTCGTCTTCAATCTTCAGGACTTCATCGCTTACCGGCTCATCCTCCATTTCTTTGACATCCCTGCCGAATATTTTGGTGAAGAATCCTGGTTTTTTTGAATCATAATATACTCTTTCATCCTCTACTGGAGGCTGTTTTTTCCTGATTGAAAAGGACTTTCCTCCTGATGTTCTTTTGCTTAGGTACTTGTCCATGTCTATGTTGAATACTTTTTGATCTCTTGCCATTAGTTTCCACCCTAGGAATTTCTATGTATTCTGAAAATTATGTTGTATATAAACTTTTTGGACCTGCTCTTGGCGTATTCCCTGCATCATCCCTGCATCATCAATACTCGTCACTGCACGATTAACTTCCACGATTATTTTATGCGAAACAATGGATTGATGCCTGGGAACAGGTAGACTTCAAGCCAGGCCGCTATCACCAGTAGAAATATTGCCAGGAAAAAGAAGAATACTGCGTCTTTCATGACGTGGTTGAAGTTCCTTGAGAAGGGCTTTTCCTTTATTGCGGCCTTTGAAATAACTCCTCCTGCTATGGCTACGAGAAAGTACGCTCCTGCTTCTGTGATCATGTGCGGAAATACTGTTATGAACAGGTGACCAAAATGCATGAATGGGTTGAGGTCTGCGTAATGTGCGCTTTCCTTTGCAAAATACCCAAATATGGTTCCCCATACGCTGGCGTTCCATGTGAGGAAGAATATGCTTCCTGCCCCGTACATGAAACTAAAGAGGAAGGCTATCACCATCACCCCTATGTTGTTGAAGAGTATGCTCCAGAACTCTCCTGAAAGGCTCGCCGCCTCTCCTGCTGCGTTTCCCGAGTACCCAAGCACTCCTATTTGGCTCCTGAAGAGATGGTGGGTTGTGAAGTCATTCAATACCAATGCAAAGAATGCATAACTCAGCAGGACTCCCAAAAACATGAAAAAGTAGATTCTTAATATTTCCCAATGGTCTTTGAACAGCCTTATCAGCGACAGGCTTCTTTCCTTGATCTCGATGCTCTCTTCCAGGCCGAGCAGGCTGTTCAGGCTTGGCAGCAGAAGCAAGCTCGTGAATGCCAGGCTTCCTATGTCCACATTCTGCGGAAGTATCCACAGTGCCGAGAGTATTCCTATCTCTGAATAAACAAATGCCAGCAGGAATATTATGTTGGGTTTCTTCTCCAGCCACCTTGGTGCGAACAACTGCTCAAATACCATGCTCCAGTTTATGAGTCAGGTGGTTTTTAAAGGTTGTGACGAATATTTGCGAAGAATATAGAGTCGATGCATCACTCATATGTAAGGTATGTCTGGATCCTGCTTGGCCCCGTAGATAATCAGGTAGTTCCACAGGAATCCGCTTCGTTTAACGACGTGCCCTGAGAATCCGTGCTTCCTCAGCAATCCAACGATTATTTCCGGCTTGCTTAGCCAGTTCTTGTCTGGGATGACGTGAAAGATGCTCGTGTATTCGATGAAGCAGATCTTTCCAAACCTGGGCAGGACGTTCTGGATGTCTTTCAGTATAAGTTCAGGGTCGTTCAGGTAGCTCAAAATCCCGACGGAAAAAACTACATCTGCGTTGTCAATGTTTGGGTGCACTCTGGAATAAAGGTGAGGGTCGTTGACTATCTGCACGTTCTGTATCTCTTTCTTGATAATCCTATTTGACAAGTGGAGAAGTGCCCGTTTGCTTGAGTCTATGGCAATAATCTTTCCTTTGTCGCCGACCTTTTCTGACAGGAACATTGTCAGCCCGCCGACTCCGCAGCCAAAGTCTATCACTATCTTTCCCTTGATGTCACCAGTAATCTGGACGATGAGGTTCTTGATTTTTCTTGGCAGTGTGAATTTCTCGAACAATGGAATTATCGGCGAGAAGATGTTGTTGACGCTTATGGCACTGTCAGGATCATAATACAGTTTGAGGAGGAAGAATACAGGGATTCCCATTATGACAAAGCTAAGGAGCGTTCCTGACAATTCAATGCTTCCTTCCTTGAATAGAAGCCAGAAAACGATTATGCCTATGTATATTAGGCTAATGAATATCGGCCCTACTTTGCCGAACCATACTTTGTATTCTCTTTTCCTGTCCGGATTCTTATACCTCTGGATTGTGACGGCAAAGAGGACTGAAGTATACATTATCAATGCGAGTGGAACTAGGAGGCTGAGCACATTCTCGTAATTGCCGACACCAACAAAAATCACAAGAATTGATAAGAGTGTCTGCAGCATTATTGCCTTGTATGGCGTCCTGTATTTGGGATGGATGTCTGCTGCCTGCTCGATGAACATCTTGTCCCTAGCTAATGCCATCAGTAGTCTTGGGCTCGAGAATATTCCCCCCATTGCACTGCCCAGTAGGGCCAAGTAAACTCCGATGTTCAGTGCCTTCTGAATATTCGTGGAATAGAAGATTTGTGCCATGCTGTTCAATGGTGTTGTGGTGTTCGCGAGCTCACTCCAGTGGATGTTACCCATTAATGTTACGACGAATCCCATTGTAAGTGCGACTGTCAGTACTGTTGTGATTATGAGTGCTCTTGGTATGACCCTTGTCGGATTCTTTGTCTCTTCTGCCATGAACGTGGCGCTCTCCCATCCGAAGAAAGTTTCCATGAGGAAGAACAGCGCTACAAATATGGTTATCTGCCAGCCGTCTGAAAAGAATGGTGTGAAGTTTGCTGTGGTGAATGTCTGGGTTCCAGGAATTATCACTGATAGCAACACCCCGATTGTAATGATGGAAAAAACTATGACTGTCAGGCTTGATGCTTCGATGCCCCAGTATGCTATCAGGTTGAGGAATATTATGAAGAATGATGCCGCGATTATCAGGCTCAATTCAGCATTCAGGCCGAATAGCGTGAACTTTGCAGGGTCTCCGACTAGGTATGTCAGGGATGCCACGACCAGCACTGATGCTGTGATGTTTGCGACCAGCCAGCTTATCCAACCAATTATGAATGAAACAAATGTCCCGTATGTCTGTTTGGCGAACTCGTAAATTCCTCCTGCACTGGGGAACATACTCGCCAGCTCGCCAAAGCAGGCCGCCACATAAATGGTTATCACACAGAGTATTGCCCAGCTCAGTATTGATGTGGCACCGGCGATGCTTGCTGCGATTGACGGTCCGATGAAAAGGCCCGTGCCTATCATGCTAGTCAGAGAAAGAGCGATTATGCCAAGATACCCCATGCCTTGTTTGAGCTCGGGCTTCTTGTAGTCTTGTACTGGTTCTGCAGAATTTTCCTCACCCATTTTAGAGTAATATAATATATAGGGTTTTTAAGGGTTGTGATAAGAATATATTAATTTTATAGTGTGATAGAGTGCAACAATAATGACAGCAGACGTCCAGCCTTCGCCCAGCTCAGTCTGCCCTACGCGACACCCCGACTGGGGCGACCCCCGTCGCGTCTGCGTCATTGTTGCAATAGAAAAATATGAGACTAATTATTTCCAGATGCTTGCTTCCTTCAAAGCCCACTCGACGCTGTCGACGCAGTTCATCTTCTTAATGTCTTCGAGGGTGTAAAATCCTGCGTTGTCGAGGTCTTCTGATGCTTCAAGTTCGAAATGTGATGATTTGAGTTTGGCCAGGTAGAATGCAACTATTGCATGATAATTTGCAGGTACGTTGATGATTTCGTGGTATCCAACAAATCGAATCAGTTCTATGTCCAAGTTTGTCTCTTCTTTAATCTCTCTGACAGCCGCTTCTCTGGAATGCTCTCCCCAATCGACGCCTCCTCCAGGTATCACCCACATGCCATTGGCGTTCGTCTTGTTCCGCCGCCCTAATAGGATCTTATCGTCATGTATCACTATAGTTGCTGCACCAAGACGAGGTCTTTTTTCTTGCATAAAAAAAGGAAAATAATTTGGTATTAATAAAACTTATCAAAGATGCTTCCAAAAGCCAAGCGTCTCTCAACACTCGCTCTTCAGTATCGACGCAGTTCACTTACTTAATCTCTACAAGTGTATAGAATCCTGCTTTGTTCGAGTCTTCTGATGCTTTTAGTTCATATAACATAGAATAACTACTATCACTTGCGTTTATTTTCTTGCAGCTCACGAACTTCTTCTTCAATATTGTCCAGTTTTTTAAGAATATTATCTTCCATATGAGAAATCTGATTTTCTGTCTGGCTAATTTCTTTTTCTCTTTTTTGTATCTTGTTCTCTTGATCAATTATTTTAGTTTGACTTGCCTTCATTATCCAAGAAACAAATAATGCACCAAGTGCAGAAGATATTCCTATACCAAAAACCATCAGAAAAACTGCTGCAAACTTGCCAAAATAGGTTATTGGCGTCACGTCACCGTAACCTACGCTCGTGACTGTTGATATTGCCCACCAAACTCCATCATGAAATGTAGCAAGCCCTGCGTTTATATTCCTTTCAATCGTAACTATCACAAGCGCAAAATATACTACAATAGTAACAAACAGGAAAAATATCTGCCCCAGCATACTTATTGTCTTTCTTGCCATAAACTCATATATCTTCACCAGGCTCTTTATACCCCTAAGAATCTTAAATATATTAAGCAGAGTCACATAAGGGTTAAGAACAAAAAATAGCATAAATGGAATTGAAGCCAAAAAGTCAATTATATTATGCTTGAAAAATTCTTTTTTTCTTTTTGTCCTGAACATAAAATAAAAAAATTCAAACAAGAAAATTATACAGACACTCGTGTCAAGAATAACCTGCCAGGAAACATTGGATATCGTTGGTTGAATGTACAATTCAACAATTAGTAGTATCATGTACGCGATTGAAATAAACGTGACTATGCTTACAATTATCTTATCAGAATAATGGGGTTTTTCTGTAAACTTAGTCTTGGAATGAGATATCATAAAAGAAAATTTGGATTACTCTTATAAAAATGTACTGAAAATAGGGAATGAATGGGGACGCTGAGATTCGAACTCAGATCTGCTGGTATCTCTCGCTCATAAAGAGCCATACCAAAGCTTCAGTCATCGGCGACTGCGAATCTCTCCAACAGCGCCTCATCGCTCCAGAGCACTGGAGCCAGCCATTCTAGCCAGGTTATACTACGCCCCCATATTTAAATATGCTAACCCGACAATCCCTAGAGATAAAATACTGTATATAAAGGTTTTGAAGAAAATTATTTTGCTTAGCTAACAATACTGGCGCAACTGATAGGCAGAAACAATGGCGCAGACGAACTGGGAGTTGCCCCTTTCAGGATGGTTCGTAGGACATTTACGTAGTAAATGGCCGTCTGTCGCCATTTTTGTTGTTGCTGGATTAAACTTCAAATATTCACAACCTCACCATAACCTTTATTAAGTCAAATTAAACACGCTCCTTTTAAATGGCTAAGCTTACTCGTAAGGAGAGAAGGAAAAGAAATCTGGCTAGAAGACCAATTAGGCCTGTCGTGCCTATAGTTCCTGTTAAGGTGTCTGAGAAGGATGTTGAGGCTAAGCCTGGAAAGCAGGCTGTACAAGCCAGATCAGGCAGTTACAAGGGAATTCTTGGTTTTTATGAGTCTAAGTTCAAGATTCTTTTAATCATTCCGTTTGGTTTGCTGTTTCTCAGCCTGTTGTTGCTAGGTGTCAGTGAGGTCACGACTGGCGAGTTTGTCCAGAAGGGTATCTCTTTGAAGGGTGGCGTTTCTATCACAGTCCCTGATTCGCAGATTCCTGCATTGGAAGTGCTTAATCTTGTCCAGTCAGAATACCCTGAGTCGGACATTAACGTGAGAATATTGAGCGAGTTCGGCAACCAGCGTGGTTTTATTGTTGAGAGCAGTGACTTGAGTGAAGACCAGATTCTTGATGTGCTTGAAAAGGAAATCCCTAAGGTAAGGGATGATTATGGTGTCGAGACTGTCGGAAGCCAGTTGGGCGAGGCCTTCGCCAGGCAGATATTAACTGCATTGCTTATCGCGTTTGTCTTCATGGCTTTAGTCGTGTTCTTTTATTTTAGGACGTTCATTCCTAGCTTGGCAGTGATATTGGCTGCTGCATCTGATATGATTGTGACTTTGGCAGTTGCCAATGTGTTGGGTATAAAGTTGAGCACAGCGGGAATCGCCGCCTTCCTCATGCTTGTAGGTTACAGTGTTGACACCGATATCTTACTCAGTACTAGGGTGCTGAAAAGGTCTACAGGCACAAACTTTCAGAGGGTCTTGGGTGCTATGAAAACTGGCCTGACCATGACCGTGACTACTGTGGTCGCTATCACTGTTGGTTTGTTCGTCTCGGATTCCGAGGTCATCAGGCAAATAATGACTATACTCCTTATAGGCTTGCTTGTTGATATAATAAACACGTGGATACAGAATGTCGGTATCATCAGGTGGTACTGCGAGAAGAAGAAAATAAGATGACTGGTAGATGAAAATGTTGAAGAAGCTGTTCACTAACACGAGAATCATTATCCTTGTAGTCTTCTTGATACTGGCATTAGTGGCCATCAGACCCAGTTTTGGTGCGAGTGAGGGAGTCACGATTCGTAGTATAATAAAGGATAGTGCGGCTATGCACGCACAGCCGCCTTTTGAACTGCCTGGCGTTAATACTCCGCCGAAGAGCAAGCTCCGTATCCTTACAGTCAATGGTTTTGACATCAATGGTGTAAAAGAATATTATGATGTCGTCAATGAGATGAAAGTCAATGAGAGCCTGACGGTTTTCACGAGCGACGGCATGATTCACAAGTTGACTGTGGAGCCTATTGTTGAAGTTATAGTGACTAATGAGACCCAGAGGGTCAACATTACGGAGGAGAGGATCAATGAAACGACTAACGAGACTTACAATTATACTTTCGAGAAGGAAGAGCCTGTCATTATCGAGAATGTTGTCGGTGTCGAGGACTTAGGGTTTAACGTTTATGCAACACCAGGCACGAACGTAAGGAAGGGACTTGACCTGAGCGGTGGGACGCGAGTCCTGCTCCAGCCGGAGGAGGAAGTGTCCCCTGAACAAATGGACATTGTGTTGAGCAATATCGAGAAACGCCTTAATGTTTACGGCTTGTCTGACATTGTTGTCAGGGAGGCCAAGGATTTTGAGGGCAGCACCTACATAAGTGTAGAGATTGCCGGAGCTTCTAAAGAAGAGGTTCGCGACCTTATAGCAAGGCAGGGCAAGTTCGAGGCCAAAATCAACAACGATACTGTCTTCAGGGGCGGTGGAGACATAACAAGTGTTTGTTTAACACCCAGCTGTTCTGGTATCGACTACAGGCGTGGCTGCAGTCCATTGGCAGAGGGCGACTGGGCCTGCTCGTTTTTCTTTTCGATAACTATCACTCCTGATGCTGCTGACAGGCAGGCCGACCTCACTGAGGACTTGGAGATTGTTGCTGGCGAATCAGGAAGCTACTTGAGCGCTGACCTCGAGCTTTACTTGGACGACGAGCTCGTCGATGTCCTGAAGATCGGCAGTGAACTTCGAGGAAAGCC
>JAFGHY010000066.1 GCA_016929855.1 Candidatus Woesearchaeota archaeon
ATACAAATCCTCAACTTAAAAGACGAGGTATGCTTTAATAACAATCAATGCAAGCAGGTTTTTGCCGTCCATCCACTCCATATTATGAATATCTTGGCATTGTCATCAAAATATTTATAAATGATAACTTACTTCAATGATGTAGATTTAAGATGTTTGGTTCTGCTGACTATATTTTGAATGCAAGATTGTAATTCAGTGATAGAATGGATGGTAACGTCTGTTCGCAAAAATCATGTCGGCGGATAGGTCGCAGAACATTATTTGCGTTTGTTCACAAAGTATAGATATAACTGATAAAAACAATGGGCGGGTGAAATTACTATGAACGATATTGAGCAATTGAAGACTGGAACAACAACTGTAGGTGTCAAGTGCAAGGACTGCATAGTATTGGCAGCAGATAAGAGAGCGACAGCCGGGCATTTCATTGCCGACAAGAGGGTTGAGAAGGTTAAGAAGATAAACGACACGATGGCCCTCACTACTGCTGGCAGTGTTTCAGACCTGCAATTGCTTGAGAAGTACATCAAGGCAGAATTGAAGCTCAAGGAGATAAGGAGCGGGCGCACGAACACTGTGAAGGAAGCGGCTAACCTGCTTTCCAGTTTGGTGTACTCTAACATCAGGGCATTCAGCGCCATCCCGGGAATAACTCATTTCCTTTTTGGAGGCACGGACAATAGCGGACTGCACTTGTACGAGTTGTATCCTGATGGCAGCCTGACTCACATCCAGGACTTCGTGAGTTCTGGCAGTGGCAGCGTGATGGCATATGGAGTGCTGGAGACGCTGTACAAGGAAAACCTGAACGAAGGCGAGGGCATTGAGCTTGTAGTAAAAGCCTTGAATGCTGCATTGCAGAGAGACAGTGCAAGCGGTAATGGAGTGGACATCTTTGTGATAAACAGCAGTGGTGTCCGGAAAGTAGAGACAAAAATTCTGAATACCAAGCTTACATAAGAAAGGATTTTGTTTTGGATTATTTTGGCATGAACGCCGGAGAGCAAGAGATAATTGCTTCAAGCAAAGTTAAATATTATGATATTTTTGGACTAAAGAATTTAAGTGTATTAAAACTGGATTAATGTTTATAGAACAAAAATAGAAGTGTGATTCTAAAATGGCAGAAATAATAAAGGAAATCATAAGAGATTTGGTTGATAAAGACATCAGCGACGCGGTTTTTGAGGGCGCTAACATCGTGCTCTACACGAGAGACATAGAGTTCTTCCTTGATGACAAAGGCCGCATAAGAGAGATAGTCAATAAGATCAAGAAGAGGATCGAATTGAGGCCTGATCCTGAGAAGTGCATGGATGCTGAGAAGGCAGAGAAGAAAATCCGGTCGTTGATAGACTCTGAGGCCAACATTTCCCAGATAATCTTCGACCCTCAGCGTAGCATAGTGAACATCGAGGCTGAAAAGCCCGGCGTTGTCATAGGAAAGCAGGGAGAGCTGCTTCAGAAGATCAAGAAGGAAACGAATTGGGTCCCGATAATCAAGCGGACTCCGGCTATTCGCAGCCAGCTTATCGAGAACATCAGGTCAGTCTTATACTCCAATTCTGATTACAGGCGAAAATTCCTCAACAAGACCGGCGAGAGAATCTATAACGGCTGGTTGAGGGAGAAGAAGAACGAATGGGTCCGCGTTACCTACCTTGGCAGCGGACGTTCCGTAGGAAGGAGCACGATACTCCTTCAGACGCAGGAAAGCCGCATCCTCCTGGATTGCGGAATCCACCCCAGCCCAAAGACTGAGCAGGAAACATACCCTTACCTTGAGGTGCCTGAATTCAACCTTCAGGAACTTGACGCAATTATCATAAGCCACGCGCACCTGGACCATTCAGGATTCCTTCCTTACATATTCAAGTTCGGATACAGGGGACCTGTCTACTGCACAGAACCTACGCGTGACATAATGTCCTTGCTGCAGCTCGACCTGGTGAAGATCCAGAGGAGCGAGGGCAGGGAGCCGATCTACACTAGCGAAGAGGTCAAGGAAGTAGTTAAACACACAATCACCCTGAATTATGAGGAAGTGACTGACATTACTCCTGACGTGAGATTGACATTCTACAATGCAGGCCACATAATCGGGAGCGCCATGTGCCACCTCCATATAGGCAACGGACTGCACAACCTTCTCTACACTGGCGACCTGAAGTTCGGCAAGACCAACCTGCTTTCACCTGCAGCCAGCACTTTCCCAAGGCTCGAGACGATGATGATTGAGGCCACATACGGTGGTAAAGATAACATCATGCCTCCGGGCAAGGAGCAGGACAAGTACATGTCCGACATCATAATCAACACTGTTAAACGCGGGGGCAAGATTCTCATGCCTGTGTTGGGAGTGGGCAGGGCGCAGGAGATGATAGTGATTGTCGAAAAGCTCATCAGGAGCAAGATTATACCTGCTGTGCCAGTGTACATCGACGGAATGGTGTGGGACATAACGGCAATCCATACCGCGTATCCTGAATTCCTGAACAGCACTGTGCGCTCGCAGATCTTCCATAAGGACAACAATCCTTTCCTCATGCCCAACATAAAGCGCGTCGGTAGCAGCAAGGAGCGTAAGGAGGTCATCGAGGAAGAGGGTGCTTGCATTATCATGGCGACTTCTGGAATGCTCGTTGGCGGACCATCAGTCGAGTACTTGAGGCAGTTGGGCGATAATCCCAGGAACAGCCTTGTGTTCACGTGCTATCAGGGCGAGGGCAGCCTTGGCAGGATGATCCGGATGGGAATGAGCGAGATAAACTTTCAGAGGGGCGGCAAGATGGAAATCATGCCATTGAAGCTGGAAGTTCATAAGATTGAAGTCACCGGACACTCTGATAGGCGCGAGCTCATGAATTTTGTCAACCGCGTGAACCCCCGACCAAAGAAGATCATAATCAATCACGGCGAAAACAGCAGGTGTCTTGACCTGGCCAGCAGCCTGCACAAGCAGTACAGGATAGAGACTGTCGCGCCAAGGGATCTGGAGACTGTTAGGCTTAAGTGATGTTGCAGTACGTATGGTTTGCGCATTTTTTCTGATTTTAATATCAATTAGTCATGGGACTCTTATCCATCCTGGTCAAGCTGACTTGCAGGTCAGCGCACGCCAACCTGTTTGGTTGGCTATAGCCAGAATCCCAACAGTGTTGGGATTCTGGGATACTCCAGTGCCAACTCTGTTGGCACTGGCAGATGCTGAGCAGAGCTCAGACTACGTCAGGAATTTTAAAACTGATGATGCAGTCCAGATTTTTTTAGAAAATGTAATTTTGTCTGCATAATACTGAATTCCTGTCAAAGAATGTTTATCTCATCCGCTTCCGCTGGCCATTGACCTGTAATAGTTGGTGTGGTCTTCCATGCCGAGGAATTTTTTTATCTCGTTCATGAGGTCGTTTGCCAGGTAGTATAGGCCGTCGATGTGTTTTGACTCCCATTCCCTGTGGTAAAGCCAGGCTATCCAGATGGCGAACCATTTGTTATTCTTGTACTTGCCCTGCCAGTCAAACGTGACTTGTGCTGTGATTGGGATGTGGATTCGGCCCACGACCATGTCCTTCTTTACTCCGTTTTCCTCGACTGTGATGAACTTCAGGTCATAGGTTCTTATCTTGAAGCCGATATCGTACTTGACCATCTCGTCCCAGTTCCTCCACCCTCTTATATCTATCTTCTGGTCCGTGGTGCTACCAACCCTGTCTTTGATACGCTGTTCCTCATAGTGAAAATGGTGCTGGTGGAACCAGTCCACAATTAGACGGTAGAGACCTTCAATGTCAAAGACTCCCTTGTACCTGACAAAGTTGGCTGTATTGAATACATTGTGGCTGGTCAAGGGAATTGTCATAACAAGAATCTGCAGAACTTCCTATTTAAATGTTTTCATGAGCACTGGGGATATTGCCATACTAAAAATTGTTATGTATGCAAAAAATTGTTGTGAAATGAGGAATACCTTACAATAAGGAATACTGTGCAATAAGGAATTACCTTACAATAAGGAATACCATGCAATGAGGAATATTTGAATTACTTGACGTGACTTACTTAATTCTATCTTTATTCTTATCTTTCTAATATTTCTCATTTTTCCTCATATTCTTCTTTTTTTCTCCTCATCTTTCTCCTGTCAGAATCTGAGCAAAGCTCAGTCAAGGCCCGTGCCAACAGTGGTTGGCACGGGAGTTCTCCAGAACCCAAACAGGGGTGTTTGGGTTCTGGCATTAGCCAACCTGCAGGTTGTCATGTGCCAGACTCCTGTCTGGGAGGGTCGGGAGAACACGCTTGCAGAACCAGAAGAACCTAATACCCGAAGAACTCCTCTTAGAAGCACCACTACGAATGTCAGAAGGGCCTGATTAAATACAGTTCCTCAAACATGTTGTGTTCTTCGATACCTTTAAAAAGTCTTTGTGGCGTTAGTATTGTCATGTCTGAAGTAACCACGCTGATTGACGGCAGGCCCATCCATTATGAGGGCTTGATGAAGCCGAAGGAGCTTCTGAAGAACGTGCAGGAGTGGTTCTATAAGATGGGTTATGACTGGCTTGAGTCCAAGAACTGGGAGGAAATCTACGAGGACGGCAAGCAGTTGACTGTTGAGATTTATCCGTACAAGAAAGTTTCAGACTACTATAAATACGAGATTCGAATTTTTTTCCTGTTCAGCCAGCTGCGTGAAGTAGAAGTTGAGCATCATGGAGTCAAGCACAAGTACTACCGCGGCAAGCTGAAGATAACTATGGATTGCTTCCTGATTACTGACTGGGAGGGCAAGTGGGACTTGAACGCAAAATACTATTTGTTCCGTACTATTCTTGACAAGTTCATCTACAGGAAGAGAAGCCACATGTACGAACAAAAGTGCTATAGGGAATGCCTTGAGATAGAGGAGGAGATCAAGAGCTACCTTAACCTGTACAAGTACACTGTGCCAAGGACGCCTACTGTGCTCCCGACCATCGTGCACATGCCTGGCGGCTCTCGCGGCAGCAACAAGTGATTCTTTTTGTTTGTTCTGTTAAACAGATAGCAGAGTGCAGTCCCTTTCGGACTGAAATATGTCATTGGTGTAGAACTACTTTGACAGCCCGGCCTAAATGAGAAAAAAATGATCCATTGATAAGAGAGATATGAACTGTGTACGGTTTAGAAAGTTTTTCAAACATGTTGTAATAAAACTTAAAACAAATACACTGTTGACATAGACTGAAAAATAGAGTTATATAGGATGTAATATCATTATTTCTGTATATTTATTTTATTAGAAATAGGAATTTATAATATAGTTATATAGGCGGCAGTATTGTGGCTGGTTGTTCGGGCTTCTTATTTTTCCTTATCCTAAAGACGAAGATTGCTACGACTGCCAATACAACCACAACAATCAGACCGATGATGCTTCCTGTTCCTGTAAGTCCTGTCACTAATCCTGTCAAGAAATTACCATGCTCAACCCTGAAGGGCAGGGTCTTTCGCAGCTGGTTGACCATGAAATCCTCATCAGTACCGTAGACGATGGTTATCTGAAATTCTTTATTCTCCTGCATGTCCATTTCGTCCAGCTCTACAGGTATGTAGGTGGTCTTTGCCATTCCAGAACCGAGGTCATCCTGCCTGAAGAAGTCCTCCTCCAAACCGTTGACAATCACTCCGTTCAGCTTGACTGAATAGTATACTCTCTCGCCTTTGCCTGTCTCGTCCACGTTGTTCTGGACTGAAACGCCGATTCTCTTGAGACGCTTGTAGTACGCTGCATCCACCAGCTCAATGCTCGCAGTATCTGCCTGGATTTCCTTGACTTGCAGAGGAAGGTTGAATGGGGGGCCATACTTGCCTTCAGATGTCAGAAATGCATCCAGTTGGGTCGGCGAGACTCCGAATGAAGTGAAGAACTCAACAATGGTCTCGTCCATAATCTGGTCGATAGGAATATCAATGGGATAAGTGACTGGCAGCAGCTCTCCTGCGCCAACAAACACCACTTCCTCATCTGATGCAGCGCCAATCTCTTCGTCACCGTTCTTGACAGACAAGGTTGTAAGCTGGTAGAGTTCTGAGTTTCCAAGGTTGTTGTAGTATGTGATTATCTCCTTTGCCAGCGGATTGTACTCGACCTTTATGATAGTGAATGCAAGCTGAATCTGCGGCATGGGGAACATGCTCAGCGCATAGACTTTGCCTGTGTTGTCGACGTCGCTCTGACCGAACTTGACGAACGCGCTGATCTCCTTGTTGCTCCTCTCACGGATTATCTCACCTACGACAGAAAGCTGATTGCCTACAATAGTGACGCTCCTAACATTGTTGGCCCTTATGAACTCGTACATCTCATCAAGTATCTTGTTAGGCCCTGTAAGGAGGACGGGATTTCCTGCATTGAAGAACTCGTTCTCTATCAGGCTTCCGTCAGCAAGTATTATGTTGGTCATGTCAGGGAACATTTTTGCTATATCCTGACTGTCCCTGAATACGTTGTTGTTATTGATAGTCCTTGTAATGTACTGTTCGATTTGGTTCAGGATGTTTCTTCCTATGTTGCCGACGGCGATGACCTCGTCAGCAGTGCTTATCTTGTTTATGACGTCATCAACATTGTCTTCGTTCACAATCAGCACCCAGTATCCGTTGTTCACAGCATATGGTGCCAACGAGACTGAAATCCTGAAGTTTCCTTCATCGATGACAAAGTACTTTCCTGTCTCGGGGTCCAGGTCAAGATTGAACTTATCCGACCGAATAGTATCTGTTACAGTGTAGCCTGCGCTCTCCAGCTGGGATTCCATATTCCTTATCATAGGGTTATCTTCATTCTCGTAGATGACAATGTTCAGGTTTGATGGAGTGATTCTTGTGATGGACGCGATGCTCTCAGAATTCACGAACATTCCGATGTTCTTGTCAAACTTTGACGCGAGCATGACGCTGTATACGTCTTTCCAGTCTTTGGAGTTGACCGCATGGACATCCATTGCAGAAACAGAGCTCGCGAATAACGGTACTATCATAACTACTAATAATAAGATTATTGAGGTTTTCTTCTGAACATTCATTTACTGCAAACCCCCCATCAAGGTCCTATATTATTAGATTTACACTCAATAACAAAAGTGTGCTTAATCTTATTTAAATATCTTTCGATATACAGCCTTTCTTGAAAAACAGTGTTATGGACGAGAAAAAGAAGAAAGTGAGTGTTCATTCTCAAGTGACCACAATTTAGTCGAAATTGAAATGCTTGCCTTAATATC
>JAFGHY010000067.1 GCA_016929855.1 Candidatus Woesearchaeota archaeon
GCGTCCATCAATGCTTGCTTGATATTTTCTAAATCAAGGTCGTAGAATGCGCACTTCACGTCTGCAGAGCCTCTGATTTCATGCTCAAGAATTTCACTGCAATTACTCCTAGGACAAAAATAGACTTCAATCGTGCCCTCATCCTGCACTAATTCTCCAGCATGTTCTAAATACAATTTGCATGAAGACACTAGCAATGCAAGAATCAAGACCAGGATAATTTTCATGCTTTCATGAATTGAATCATGTTTATTACTGTTTCTGATCTTTTTCCGTGATATTTTCGGCCAGAGCCAAAAGACTTTTATTGAGGCTGAAGCCTAAAGAAGAATCCTCACCAACAATGCTCGTGAAAGGCATCTCCTTAAATGCGTGTTTTTTGTATATAATATTATGCTTTCTGCAAAGAAATTCTATGTCCTCTTCACAGAGTACGCTGAAGAAAAACAAGCATTCCTTGTATTTGGCAAGATTTTGCTCTTGGAACGCAGTCCATAAGATCTCATTCGTCAGGGATTGTCCGGCAGGGAAGACCTTCTTTCCCTTGCTAGAAAGTTTGATCCTAGGGAACCAATTATTCAAGTACTTTCTGGTCAGAGCTTTCAGGTATTCAGGACCTGATTTAATATTAACTGATTCAATCTTATAAAGTTTCACTGAAACATGCTTTTTCAACCTACTTTCTAATACACTAAGGTACTCTTTTTCACTGTAGTCACGATTCGTGTAGCTTGGTCTGATTCTTGCCATAACTTCACATAGTAAACTGGCGGGTTTTATAAATAAAGTTGTATTCCATTCCCGTATGACAACAGCCAGTAAAAGGACTGAAATCGGCAGAGGCGCCGAGGCTATAATATACAGCACAAACAAAGGAATACTGAAGATAAGGCCCGTAAAGACCTACAGGATTCCCGAGATTGACGTGAGCCTAAGGAAACACAGGACAAAACTCGAGGCAACAATGATACAAAAATCAAGGCCCATGAGCCCTGAGATACTCAAAACAGACTTTAAAAAACACGAGATACTGATGGAAGAAATCAAAGGTCCATTGGTGAAGGAAGTTCTGGACAGCAAGCCAGAAATCGCAGAGCAAATCGGTAAAATCATCGCAGAACTGCATGACAAGAACATAATCCATGGAGACCTAACAACATCCAACATGATCATTGATGTCAGCAAGAAAGAAAAGCCTGTAAGGATGATTGACTTTGGTCTTTCATTCGTGTCGTCAAAGGTTGAGGACAAAGCCGTTGATCTCCACTTGTTCAGGCAGGCCATAGAAAGCAAGCACGCAAGAATCTTTGAGAAGGCTTGGAATCATTTTCTCCAAGGATACAAGCCTGCCAACAAAAAAGCAGTCTTTGAACGCTTCAAAGCTGTAGAAAGCCGCGGAAGGCACAAGAAAAAATGAAACAAAGTCTTACCAGTAGAATGAAGAATTCAAGCGTACGGATAGTTATGCTTTTGCTAATTTTGCTGGTTGTAATAATATTGGCAAGCCTAACTGCAAGTGTGGCAACAGCGCAACCAACCCAAGACACAGTGCACACTCAACTCCTAACAGTAAGCGGTAACGAAGGAGGGATTGCTGACCTTTATTTAACGGTCAAACCAGGCAGCGGCAGCGTATTCCTTGAAACGCAACCGCTCACAAAGCTGGACACTCAGATAAGCACCAGATTTGCCAACAGCATCGCCTGCAAGTACGCAAAAATTGACTGTACGAAATACGATTTCTTCTACCGCATAAAAGCAAATTCAGGAATAGTTGGAGGACCAAGCGCCTCAGCGCCGATAGCACTCGTAACTTATGCTGCCCTGACAAGCCAGCAGCTTGATGAGAATGTAGTCATGACCGGAACAATAAATCCTGGAGGGCTCATCGGCAGTGTCGAAGGCATTCAGTCAAAAATCCTTGCAGCCAAGGATCAAGGCTACAATAAAGTGCTTATTCCAGCACTATCAACGTATAACCAAACAGAACTGCAGGAGACTGCAAAAGATGTTGAAGTGGTTGAGGTCGCTACATTTGAAGAAGTCCTGTATTACACTCTTGCAGTCCCGATACCTCCGAGTGTCGCAGAAATCCAGCCACACCCTCAATACTCAGAGATCATGGAAGACGTAGCAAAGAAACTCTGCAACAGAAGCAAGGAGTTAGATGAGCTGACAAGAAAATTCGAGTCAAGCATGAAAGAAGATGCTATTAACAAGACAGAAAAAGCATTCGCCGAGCTGGAAAATAGCAATTACTACAGTGCAGCCAGCCTGTGCTTTGGAGCGAATGTTGATTTCAGAAGGCTTCAGCTAAGCGACTATGATCAGGCTGAACTCAGGAGTGTCGAGAAAAAGACTTATGTTGCTATCGAAAAACTGGAAGTACAGCTTGAAAGAAAAACATTGAAGAGCCTTCCTGAACTCGAGACTTATGCAATAGTCAAGGAACGGTTGCTTGACGCCAAGGACAGCCTGACAGATGACAACCTGCTTCTCCCACTGCTTCTGGCCAATGTCACGCAGAATCTGAGCTACCTTGATACAGCCTATGCTGTCGAAAGATATTACAGTGCAATAGTATGGAGTGACTTTTTTGCCCTGAAAGGTCCTGAATATGATATTGACGATTCTCACCTGAAAGAGGGATGCAATCGTAAGATACAGGAGGCGCAGTCCCGGTTGGATTACGCAGAGCTCTACTTTCCTTTCGGGCTTGACAATGTGCAGACAGAACTCGACTATGCGAGAGAAGACCACAACAAACAAGACTATGCATTGTGCATATTCAAGGCGAGTAAAGCGAAAGCCGATGCCAGCGTGATCATTTCAGGGATTTCAGTCAGTCAGGACAAGCTCGAAAAGCTAATTGAAATTAAGGTGAATGTCTCAGCAAAGATAATCCAGGACCAGATAGATAAAGGGAACTTTCCCATACTAGGTTACAGCTACTACGAATACACCCAGGTCCTTGCAGAATCAGACCCGCTCCTTGCATTGACTTTTGGAGAGTATGCCTTGGAGCTGAGCAACCTTGACATGTACTTTCCAAGGAAAGAATCCACAAACTTTGATATTTCAATCGATGCCAACATGATAATCACCTTTTCTTTAGGATTCGTTGCCGGATTGCTTGTTGCAGTAATACTCTTGAAGTCTTATTCTCACAAAAAAGAGAAGCGAAAGTAAAGCTGACGCAACAGTTAAGGTTGCAGGACTATGTCAAGAGGCACAGAATCTTTTTTTTTAATCATATTTGTGCCGTGTTTGGCTAGAAGTCACAGAACAGTTCATCCATCTCCCATTGAGAGATTTTTTTCTTGTTCAAAATATCCATTTTCTTTTTCTTTAACTTGGTACCTGTATTGAAATCCCATTCCGAATCCGTGTCTCGGATTTTTTCCAAGTCTTCCTGGTCCTTTACGTCGTCTAGCATTTTCTTCAACTTGATTTTTCAATTGAGTCTCACCTTCTCTGCAATTTATTACTCATCCTCTTACGACCTTGAGGTACTTTGCGTGATAATCCTTCTTTTGGAAGGGCTTTATGTGCGCCCAACAGAGGGCAATGTATTCCTTCTCGAAATCATTGACCTTTCCATCAATCTTGATGTTTGACATGGTAACGCGCCTCTTTGTTAAGTGAAGTGCTTTTTTTCTTTAAAAATGTTTCGATTTTAGTATCACTAAACAGTAACAAAATACTTGATTTAGTTGAATTTTGTGCTCAGAAGCTCTTAAACCCTATTTTAAACCTATTTTTTGGAATAAGGAAACCTAGTGTAAGTCTTGCAAGCAAAGCAATAGAAAACCTGCTTGCCCTTGTAAAGTCTGACTCGACAAGTAACTCCTGGTCTCAAAATCCTGTAGCATGAATGGCAGTAGAGCCTCCTCTGAGAAGCAGTAAGGGGTATCTGGAATTTCATGGCAGTCTTCCTCGCTAGATTGACATGGCTGTCTGCAATAGCAATATCCTTCTCAACCCCTGCCAGTTCGAACAATCTAGCAATATCTTTCCTGACAAGTACCTTGTCTACAGACCTCTTCTTGACCATAATTGTGAATAAATCAGTTATATTTTTAAAATGAACGACCCTCATAGCAGTAAATGACTGAATTTTTCAACAATATGAAACCAGATGTCCTGGAATCCATAAAAAAAGGCAGAGAATACCTTAAGATTCCAGAAAACATTGACGAACTGATAAGACAGCATAGTTTGGATTACTTCAGTGCAGGCCAGCCGCTTGGCGAAGAGAAGTCAAAAGAAGACTTTACACCTTCACTGTCCGCACTGCAGACTGAATTCCAGAAACAACTGGCCAAAGCAGACAAGACATCAGATAATATCATAAGGATTAATGAAAAAGGCGAGTGGATGTTCACCTGCGGAAAAGATGTCTTTCTCAACAACATAACGGGTAAAATCAAGCCAGAAATAGGCCGGAAAGTCTGGGTCGTCAATGAGCAGAATCAATTCCTTGGAGTCGGTCTTGTGGAAAAAAAGCAGATCAGAAACCTCAGGGACATAGGGGAATATCTCAGACGAGAGAAGTAGTGAAGA